>NZ_SGPD01000069.1:0-243 GCF_004208935.1 Pseudoalteromonas sp. CO109Y | reverse complement strand
CTAGGCCTCTAGACGATGGGGACACATAATGTGTCACTAGGACAACTGAATAGTTAGACTCGATTCAGACGAGCTTTAATAACACAGCACTTTAAGTAAGTGGCGCCGCCAAGAGATTCGTACTCTTGATAACGTCGTGAATAGATTGCGCGGTGTTCACCGCCCCACTACACATAACCTACTTAGATAAGTGGCGTCCCCAAGGGGATTCGAACCCCTGTTACCGCCGTGAAAGGGCGGTGT
>NZ_SGPD01000068.1:0-247 GCF_004208935.1 Pseudoalteromonas sp. CO109Y | reverse complement strand
TGGTGGGTCGTACTGGACTTGAACCAGTGACCCTCGCCTTGTAAGGGCGATGCTCTCCCAACTGAGCTAACGACCCACATATAAATTTTGTTTTAAGATTAAATGGTTGGTTTTACTGAACTTAACCACCGAGCCTTTTCGTTGTAAAGAGTTGCGATGCTCTTTGCTTCAAAAAGTAAATGGTGGGTCGTACTGGACTTGAACCAGTGACCCTCGCCTTGTAAGGGCGATGCTCTCCCAACTGAGC
>NZ_SGPD01000067.1:0-249 GCF_004208935.1 Pseudoalteromonas sp. CO109Y | reverse complement strand
GGAGCGGCACACGAGGCTCGAACTCGTGACCTCAACCTTGGCAAGGTTGCGCTCTACCAACTGAGCTAGTGCCGCATTAAATAGTTTCTAGTTACAAGATTCAAGTTACAAGTTTGAATAGCTTGGTGCTTTCAACTTTCCACTTGAAACTTATATCAATTTCTTTTGGTGAAGAAATTGGAGCGGCACACGAGGCTCGAACTCGTGACCTCAACCTTGGCAAGGTTGCGCTCTACCAACTGAGCTAGT
>NZ_SGPD01000066.1:0-249 GCF_004208935.1 Pseudoalteromonas sp. CO109Y | reverse complement strand
AGTTACTAAAGTAGATTTTACGAAGCTGTAAGCCATAAGCTTTAAGCTGTAAGAAAGTATCAGATTTCCAGATTTATGTAGGGTGAACCGCAACGCTTAACGCGAAATCAGTTCACCTTGCGCAAAGGACTCGTAAGCGCTACGCGCTTTGTCGAGAATCCTTTCCACGCCTTTTGCTTGGTGACAATAGCGTTTTGGACCCACCTGACCCCATGCCGAACTCAGTAGTGAAACGAAACAGCGCCGATG
>NZ_SGPD01000065.1:0-252 GCF_004208935.1 Pseudoalteromonas sp. CO109Y | reverse complement strand
CGCCACTTACTAAAAGTGTTGTGTTATTAAAAGCTCGTCTGAATCGAGTCTAACTATTCAGTTGTCCTAGTGACACAGAAACTTTCTGTTTAAGCTAAGGCCATTCGCCTCGCAGGCTCGGTCTCATCTTACGCAGAAATAGCAAATCAGTGATTTGCAAACCAATTTCTGCGTCCCCATCGTCTAGAGGCCTAGGACACCGCCCTTTCACGGCGGTAACAGGGGTTCGAATCCCCTTGGGGACGCCACTTA
>NZ_SGPD01000064.1:0-255 GCF_004208935.1 Pseudoalteromonas sp. CO109Y | reverse complement strand
TGCCCAGAGGCGGAATCGAACCACCGACACGAGGATTTTCAATCCTCTGCTCTACCGACTGAGCTATCTGGGCAAAATTTAGTTTTATGCAGAATATCAACAAGGATTTTCAATGCAATTCCCGATGGCTCTACCGAGTGAGCTATCTGGGCATAACAAAAAGCTAGAAGCTTGATGTTTAAATAAATGGTGCCGACTATCCGAGTTGAACGGATGACCTACTGATTACAAGTCAGTTGCTCTACCAACTGAGCT
>NZ_SGPD01000063.1:0-261 GCF_004208935.1 Pseudoalteromonas sp. CO109Y | reverse complement strand
GAACCCCTGTTACCGCCGTGAAAGGGCGGTGTCCTAGGCCTCTAGACGATGGGGACACATAATGTGTCACTAGGACATTAAATGATAGTTTGACTCATATCGGAGTTAAGGTTACTAAAATAACATGCAAGTACTCGAGACTGACATATTTATTTATTTTCTTGGCAATTGCTCACTTACTAAGAGTAAGTGGCGTCCCCAAGGGGATTCGAACCCCTGTTACCGCCGTGAAAGGGCGGTGTCCTAGGCCTCTAGACGATG
>NZ_SGPD01000062.1:0-279 GCF_004208935.1 Pseudoalteromonas sp. CO109Y | reverse complement strand
ACCTTCGGGTTATGAGCCCGACGAGCTACCAGGCTGCTCCATCCCGCGCCTGAAATTATTAAGTTTATTTTACTTCTTGCTTAATTTAAGAAGTCAGCCAATTCAGAGAATTGGTTGCGGGAGCTGTGAAGGTGAAGAGTGAATGCCTCACGCCGTGACGACGACCTTTATAGTTCCAACATTGCACCAATCTTTTTAAAAATTGGTTGCGGGAGCCGGATTTGAACCGACGACCTTCGGGTTATGAGCCCGACGAGCTACCAGGCTGCTCCATCCCGC
>NZ_SGPD01000061.1:0-287 GCF_004208935.1 Pseudoalteromonas sp. CO109Y | reverse complement strand
CGTAGCTCAGCTGGATAGAGTACCTGGCTACGAACCAGGCGGTCGGAGGTTCGAATCCTCCCGCGTCCGCCACTTTTTACTTTAACTCTGCATCGAGTATAAGATGTTAGTAAATTTGGTCGGAGGTTCACTCTTTCAAGAGACGTCCCGCAACCGCCCTTTTTACTTTAACTCTTGCTAAGAGAATAAATTAGCAATGTTCAAATGTGCGTGTGGACGCGTAGCTCAGCTGGATAGAGTACCTGGCTACGAACCAGGCGGTCGGAGGTTCGAATCCTCCCGCGTCC
>NZ_SGPD01000060.1:0-289 GCF_004208935.1 Pseudoalteromonas sp. CO109Y | reverse complement strand
GACGCGGGAGGATTCGAACCTCCGACCGCCTGGTTCGTAGCCAGGTACTCTATCCAGCTGAGCTACGCGTCCGCAGTTGCATTTTATAATCTTGCAATGATTTTATCTTTATACTCGATGTGAGTTTCAAATATGGCGGACGCGGGACGTCTCTTGAAAGAGTGAACCTCCGACCAAATTTGTATCTTTATACTCGATATGAGTTTCAAATATGGCGGACGCGGGAGGATTCGAACCTCCGACCGCCTGGTTCGTAGCCAGGTACTCTATCCAGCTGAGCTACGCGTCC
>NZ_SGPD01000030.1:0-301484 GCF_004208935.1 Pseudoalteromonas sp. CO109Y | reverse complement strand
ATTTGAACCCTAGAGGGGCTACAAACCCCTGCCGGTTTTCAAGACCGGTGCATTCGACCACTCTGCCATCTCTCCGACGGCGTGCATAATAGATAAAGCGGCCGTGCTTGTGAAGCTTTTTTTTCAAAAAACTGTTTAAGTGATTAAAAAACAATTAATTTGCTCAGCATTAGTACAACAGCGTTTAGATTGTGCGCAACATTGAACTTTTCTATTATTTATCTTGTCTATTGATCCACAATAGTTTGCCCAAATATATAACTCTTGATAGGCTTAGTTCAGTTTAATAATTGGAACTAACGAACGTATAAGTTCATTTAAAGGAGCTCTAACAATGGCGTTTAATCAATCGTACAATACTGCAAGACCAGTAATGTCGACTATTGAAACCAATAAAGTTTTAAAGAATACCTATTTCTTACTGGCGATGACACTGGCATTTAGCGCAGTGACAGCAGGTATATCAATGGCAATGAATCTACCTTATTTTATGGGGTTAGTATTTAGTTTGATTGCATTCGGTGTGCTTTTTGTTGTTAACAAAAAGGCTGACAGTGCTTCAGGTGTTGCTTGGGTATTTGTTTTCACAGGTTTAATGGGCGCAGGACTTGGTCCAATGCTTAACTACTACGCTGCAATGCCAAATGGCCCTATGCTTATTATGCAAGCGTTAGGCTCTACTGCGTTAATCTTCTTTGGTTTGTCGGCTTATGCGCTTACCACTAAAAAAGACTTCTCATTCATGGGTGGCTTTTTAACTGTGGGTTTAATCGTGGTTATTATTGCAAGCCTAGTTAACTTATTTATTGGCAGCTCAATTACCTTTATGGTTATTAATGCTGCAGTTGTGCTAATTATGTCTGGTTTAATCTTATTTGACACTAGCCGTATCATTAATGGCGGCGAGACTAATTACATCCGCGCAACAGTTGCTTTATATCTGAACGTGTATAATTTATTTACGTCTCTTCTTCACCTACTTGGTGCAAGTGATGACTAATTAAATAGTTCTGCTAAAATAGCCCCTTTCTAGGGGCTTTTTTATTGGATGCGTTTTGGCACAATTTGTACTTTCACTTCATACCGCGCCGACCAATCACGACACAACTCAACGGCTAATTAAATTTGCACAGGCCTGTCTTGACTCTGGTCACTCAATTGCAGCTATCTTTCTTTATCAAGCTGGTGTTTACCACGCAAGTAACCATTTAGAACTTGCCAGCGACGAGCTTCCAATTAATCGTTTGTGGCAATCGTTAAGTGAGCAAGAGATCCCTCTATTGCTATGTGTCACTGCTGCTGAAAAGCGTGGCTTAGATATCGATAACACAGGCATGTTTACCGTTGCTGGGCTTGCAGAATTTGCGATGCTTGTCAGTGAAGCGGATAAATGGGTGCAATTTAAATGAAAAACATTTTAGTAATAAGCCAACATAGCCCATTTGACGATCAACATATTCGTGAATCACTCGACACCACACTAATTTTTGCTGCTATTGAACAAAACATTAGTTGGCTTCTAAGTGGTGAGGCTGTTTTAGCTTTGAAAAAAAATCAACAACCAGAGCAACTTGGCATAAAAAACTATTTTAAAACCATTAAAACCCTTGAGTTATACGATGTTGAAAACATATATGTATGTGAAAAGTCGTTGATGGATTTTAACCTTCCAGAAGATAGTCTGATTATCGGTGTTAAAGTAGCTAACTTTGAGCAACAGCGAGACTTAATTAGCCAACAGCATCAGGTGGTGACCTTATGAGTACCTTGCATATTTTTTCAAAACCCTTAGCTCACTATTGCAATAATATGTTGGCAAATTTAATTTCTTCAGAAGATACAGTACTACTTGTTAGTGACGCTTGTTATAACAACATGCAGTTTAAGCAGTTCTCTTCAGCAATTCATTTACTTGAAGAAGATGCTGCAGCCCGTGATATTTCATTTAATCAAGGCGATATCGCAATAAACTACGCGCAGTTTGTAGAAATGACTTTAAACGCAAAAAACACGATTACTTGGTAAACCATGCTTGAATTTAATAACAAACAGATAGAAACAGACAAACAAGGGTATTTACTTGATTCAAACGATTGGTGTGAAGAGCTTGCACCCATTATTGCTGAGCAAGAAAACATTACCTTAAGTGAGCAACACTGGGAAGTTGTGCATTTTGTGCGTGATTTTTACGTAGAGTACAACACCAGCCCTGCAATACGCATGCTGGTCAAAGCAATGGCCCAAAAGCTAGGTGAAGAAAAAGGTAATAGCATGTATTTGTATAAGCTATTCCCTAAAGGCCCAGCAAAGCAAGCGACTAAAATTGCAGGTTTACCTAAACCGGCTAGGTGTATTTAATGGTTAATAAAGCCAATAGCAAACCACGCCGCAGCAGCGGTCGAACTTATTCAAGGCCTACTCAAAAACGCCAAGTTAAAAAAACAATTAGCCCTGAGCAGCGCAAAGTGGTGCTATTTAACAAACCATTTGATGTGCTTTGCCAATTTACCGATGATCAAAACCGCAAAACGCTTGCCGACTTTATTACTATTAAAGACGTGTATGCAGCAGGACGCCTAGACAGAGATAGCGAAGGGCTGTTGCTCCTTACTAACTGCGGTAAATTACAACACACACTCACTGAACCCAATAAAAAAACAGCTAAAACTTATTGGGTGCAAGTAGAAGGTGATGTTACTGATGAGGCTATCTTTGCACTTAACAAAGGCGTAGAGCTTAAAGATGGCATGACCAAGCCTGCCAAGGTTAGGCGTATTGACGAGCCGTCAATTTGGCCGCGTACCCCGCCCGTTCGCGAGCGTAAAAACATTCCAACCAGCTGGTTAGAAATATCTATCACTGAGGGCCGTAATCGCCAAGTTCGCCGTATGACAGCGCATGTTGGCTTCCCTACTTTGCGATTAATTCGTTACAGCATTGGTAACTATACCCTTGATGGATTAGAGAATGGCCAGTTTAAAGTAGTGAACAACCCTGATGCATAAACCCAATGTCACAGTGGCCGCCATCGTCACATGCCAAGACAAATTTTTACTTGTTAAAGAGCGCGATAAACACACAGGTGATATTTGCTATAACCAGCCTGCGGGTCATTTAGAAGCCAATGAAACCTTAGCAGAAGCAGCTCATCGCGAACTTATTGAAGAAACGGGCATTAGCCTTAATGCCAATCACCTTGTTGGCATTTATAATTTGCATGCCGCAAATGGCGTTCACTATATGCGTTTTAGCTTTGCTTTTAATAGCCCAGAGCTATTTGAACCATCTCCCCAAGATGATGACATTCTTAGCGCAGATTGGTTTAGCCTTGAACAAATTAAAAACCTGCCGCTAAGAAGCCCTTTGGTTTTAAAATGCATTGAAGATCATTTAGCTGGTAAAGCCTACCCTCTTAGTTTGATTTACCAATAACCGCTGTGATTTTGGCTGGTTTGGGCGTCTAAAAGCATGCTATAATATCGGCCTTTCCATAGCAGTTAAAAAATGACAGCGAATATTATGAGCGAAAATAGTCACATTAAAGTCATCGTGGGTATGTCCGGCGGTGTTGATTCTTCTGTATCAGCGTATTTATTAAAGCAACAAGGCTATCAAGTTGAAGGCCTGTTCATGAAAAACTGGGAAGAAGACGATAATGATGAATATTGCGCTGCAGCTGAAGACCTACAAGACGCACAAGCTGTGTGCGATAAGCTAGGTATTGAGCTTCACACTGTAAATTTTGCAGCCGAATACTGGGACAACGTGTTTGAATACTTTTTAGCAGAGTACAAAGCAGGTCGTACACCAAACCCAGACATCATGTGTAATAAAGAAATCAAATTCAAAGCATTTTTAGAATTTGCAGCACAAGCACTGGGTGCTGATTACATTGCTACTGGCCACTATGTTCGCCGTGAAAAGCGCGGTGATAAATATGTCATGTGTCGTGGCCTTGATGACAACAAAGATCAAAGCTATTTCTTATACACTCTAAGCCATGAGCATATTGCGCAAACACTTTTCCCTGTTGGCGATATTGCTAAGCCTGAAGTACGCCGCATCGCTGAAGAGCAAGACTTAATCACTCACGATAAAAAAGACAGTACCGGTATCTGTTTTATTGGTGAGCGTAAATTTAAAGACTTCTTACAAAAATTCTTACCAGCACAGCCAGGTAAAATTGAAGATACCGATGGCAATGAAGTGGGTGAGCACGAAGGCTTGATGTACCACACACTTGGTCAACGTAAAGGTCTATTAATTGGCGGCATGAAAGAAGGTTCGGGTGAACCTTGGTATGTAGTTGATAAAGACGTTGATCGAAACGTATTAGTGGTTGGTCAAGGTAAAGACCACCCTCGCCTGTACAGCAATGGTTTAAATGCAAACCAGCTTCACTGGGTTGACCGCGAAGGCCCTAAAGGGACCACACGCTGTACTGTTAAAACTCGTTATCGCCAAGAAGATATCAGCTGTACTTTACTTGTTGGTGAAGATGGTATGGCACGCGTATTATTTGATGAGCCACAAAAAGCAGTGACACCGGGCCAATCAGCCGTATTCTACGCTGACGAAGTATGTTTAGGTGGTGGTATTATTGATTCGGTGATCAAATAATGACAGAGCACCAAGTCATGGCTTTAGCTGCCATGTGTCAAGTTGCTAAACAAGTACAAAAAGTTGCGCAATATGGCCAAGGCAGTGATCACGAATTAGAAAAATTACTAAACTGTATTGTCGAAACATCACCAAATAGCCCTGAAGACGTGTACCAGGGTAAACATAATTTACGTGAAGGCTATCGCATTTTGATTGCACAGCTTTCTGCCGGCGCAGACAAAGACGTCGAAATCGTAAAATATGTGGGTGGTTTAATGCAATTAGAACGTGCATTAAGTTCAAAACAAAACAGCTTAAATGAATTAGGTCGTCGCATTGATGATGTTAAACGTCGCCTCGACCATTTTGCTATCACAGATGATACTGTAGTAGCAGCGCTTGCTGATATTTACTCATCGGTGCTAAGCCCCCTTGGGCATCGTATTCAAGTGTATGGCAAGCCAGAGTTATTAAAACAGCAGCTCACGCAAAACAAAATTCGTGCCCTATTATTGGCCGGAATTCGTAGTGCCGTGTTATGGCGACAAATGGGCGGTAAACGCCGTCACTTTTTCTTTGCAAAAAGAAAAATCCTCGCCATTGCTAAACAATCAATTTAATTATCGTTCAAACTAGACAATTTAGGAGTCATTATGGAGCTTTCAGCGTTAACCGCTATCTCTCCGGTAGATGGTCGCTATGGCAGCAAGACCACGGAACTACGCAGTATTTTCAGCGAATTTGGTTTAATCAAATACCGTGTAACTGTTGAAGTTCGTTGGTTACAAGCTTTATCTGCAGCTAGCGCAATCAAAGAAGTACCGGCATTTAGCGACGAGGCTAATGCTTTACTTAATGCCATTGTTGATAACTTTAGCGAAGCTGATGCAGCACGCGTTAAAGAGATCGAGCGCACAACTAACCATGACGTAAAAGCAGTTGAATACCTACTTAAAGAAAAAGTAGCTGATAACGCAGAGCTTAACGCAGTTAACGAATTCATTCACTTTGCATGTACTTCAGAAGACATCAATAACTTGTCTCACGGTTTAATGCTTACCGAAGCACGTGACAAAGTATTACTTCCATACTGTGACCAACTTCTAAATGCATTAAAAGAAAAAGCTGTTGAGTACAAGTCAGTTGCGATGATGACACGTACCCACGGTCAACCAGCTACCCCTTCTACAATGGGTAAAGAGTTTGCAAACGTCTACATGCGCTTAAAGCGTCAACGTGACCAAATTGCTAACGTAGAAATGTTAGGTAAAATCAACGGTGCTGTAGGTAACTACAACGCTCACCTAAGTGCATACCCAGATTACGATTGGCACAGCCACGCTGAGCAGTTCGTAACGAGCCTAGGTTTAACATTCAACCCGTTCACAACACAAATCGAGCCACACGATTACATTGCTGAGTTATTCGATGCAGTTGCACGTTTCAACACTGTATTACTTGATTTTGACCGTGACGTTTGGGGCTACATTGCACTTAACCACTTCAAACAAAAAACAATCGCAGGTGAGATTGGTTCATCAACTATGCCTCACAAAGTAAACCCGATTGATTTTGAAAACTCTGAAGGTAACTTAGGTATTGCTAACGCTATCTTTACTCACCTTGCGCAAAAACTACCTGTTTCTCGCTGGCAACGTGACTTAACTGACTCAACAGTGTTACGTAACCTAGGTGTTGGTATGGGCTACACACTTATCGCTTACCAAGCGACATTAAAAGGTGTTAGCAAGCTTGAAGTAAACGAAGAGCGTTTATTAGCAGAACTAGACCAAAACTGGGAATTACTAGCAGAGCCAATTCAAACGGTTATGCGTAAATATGGTATCGAAAAGCCATATGAAAAACTTAAAGACCTTACTCGTGGTAAGCGCGTAAACCAAGAAATCATGGCTGATTTCATCGATGGTCTTGAGTTACCTGAAGAAGCAAAAGTAGAAATGAAAAAATTAACTCCGGCTAATTACATTGGCCGCGCTGTTGAGTTCATCGACAACTTAGCTTAAATTCAAATTAAGACTTAAAAAAGCGAAAGGCCTTCCTTTCGCTTTTTTTATATCAATTCGCTTAGGTCATGTTATGTATCAATTAACCATCAATTCATTAACCCAAGAGCAATTTTTAGCTGAGTATTGGCAGAAAAAACCATTACTTATAAAGCAAGGCTTCAAGGATTTTTCAGATCCGATTGAACCCGAAGAATTGGCCGGTCTTGCCATGGAAGAAAGCATTGAATCACGTATTGTGACCAATCACTCAGATGATTGGCAAGCATACCATGGTCCTTTTGAAGACTTTAACTTGCTAACTGAAAAGCACTCAACATTACTGGTGCAAGCAGTTGACCATTGGCATAGCGATGCAGCACAACTACTGGAGCCATTTCGCTTTATTCCAAACTGGCGTATCGATGATTTAATGATCAGCTACTCTACCCCGGGAGGTGGCGTGGGTCCGCATTTAGATCAATACGACGTGTTTATTATTCAAGGTGAAGGAAAGCGCCACTGGCGAGTTGGTTTACCTGATGCGAACTTAAAGCAATTTGCACAAAATAAGAGCCTGTTACAAGTTGAGCAATTTCCTGCAGTGATCGACTGTGTGTTAGAGCCGGGAGATATTCTCTATATTCCACCAGGTTGCCCACATGAAGGTTACGCAGTTGAAAATGCACTTAATTACTCTGTAGGTTTTAGAGCGCCAAATCAACGCGATTTATTATCACAATTTGCCGATCACCTCATCGATACTGAGCTTGGTAATCAACGATATGGTGATGCAGAGCTTAAGTTGCGTTCATCTAAAGGTGAACTTAACCAAACTGAAGCAGAAAAAGTAAAGCAACTTATGATTGCTGCGATTAATGATGACGCAGTATTCAAGACTTGGCTTGGTAACAGTATGAGTCAGCCAAAACATGACATGGATTTAGCGCCTTTAGAGGAGCCATATACACTAGATGACGTAAATGACTTACTTAATGATGAGGACGTTGTTTTTGAGCGTTTAGGTGGTACCCGTGCCATTTATCAAGTAATTGACGATAAAATACTTTTAAGTATTAATGGTGTTAATTATATGCATGATTTAACTGACCTTGAATTAATAACAAAGCTCACAGATCAAACCTACTTGACCTCTGCTGACATAAATAGTTCAAAAAATAATCACATTTTCTTGAAAACCTTTACTACACTTTTAAATGAGGGTATTTGGTTTTGTTAGGAGCGTGTGTTTATGAGCTATCAAATAGATGAAGTTGAATGGAGTATCGACAAGGAACTCTTACAACAGATCAGAGAGCGAGTATTTGTATGCGAACTACATATTCCTAAAGACATTGAGTTTGATCATTTAGATAAAACAGCACATCACGTACTCGTGACCGACGAGTGTAAATGCCCAGTTGCTACTGGACGTTTATGTAATGATGGTCTCATTGGGCGAATTGCTGTTTTACCTGAACATCGTAACCGTTCGGTTTACAAATCATTATTGAATTACTTAGTAGGCATGGCTGAAAAGCAAGGTTGTGATTGCGTCAGCATTAATTGCATATTGAACGAAGTAGATAGATTTAAACGAAATGGCTTTTCGGCTGATGGCTTAGTATTTATGGAGGCTGGTATTCCAAGGCAGCGAATGCTCTGCCCTATTAAGCAATTTGATACGCGGCCATTCACTTTGGTGCATTAAGGTATATGTTAAATAAAAAAGCTGAATAACATTATTCAGCTTTTTTATTAGAAGTTATGCAGGCTCGTTTTGCCACATTTCTTCTTTTTCAAATAGCTCATATAAACCATGAGCACGGTTGATTAACAGGTTAGCAAAATCAACTTTGGTTTTATCTACCGCACCTGATTGCATTAGCTGATCAGCCTTCATTTGCCACTGCATTGAGAAATAACGTAACACTTCACGTGCATTATTTGCTGCACTTGCTTCAGCGTGATCGGTAGGTAAACGACCCGTGATCACCCAATAGCTCTTACCGTTTTGTGCTTTAAATTTCCAAATCGCTACTAATGGGGCAATAAAACGGCTTTCTTTTTCTACAACAGTTTGCGGAATAACGCCTTTTTCAGCTAAATGCTTTTGTGCATTTTGGAAACATTCTCTTTGCCAAATAACACTTTGTTTTTGCGCTTCGGCTTGTTCTTCTGGTGTTAATGGTCTTGCTTGTTTTTGTTCCATGGTGGTTACTCTTTTACAACATTTCTGACACTTTAAGGTTTAAAATGGCGCTGTGCAAGTGTTTACGGGCAATCAAAGAGCATTTTAATTTACTTGCGTACTATTCAGTCAACTCAGAAAGAAGAGTTAGGCTCTGTTAAGAATTGCAGCTCTTCAGCTGTTGATTCTCGACCTAAAATTTTATTGCGATGTGGGTAACGACCGAACCTATCAATAATCACTTTGTGTTTTAGTTCAAATTCATAATTACTCATGCCTTTAAACAATTGCTCAGCTTGCTGATGAATGACTTTCGATTCACTGTGCATAAACGGCATATAAATAAACGCAGCTTGAGAGCCAGGTAATTTTTTATCAAAGCCAAGTTCAATTGCTCTTTGCGCTAAGCATAGTGCTTGTGGGTCTTGGCTAAACGCTTTCACCGTATTACGATAAATATTGCGTGAAAACTGATCTAACACGATAATTTCAGCTAAAGAGCCTTGAGCATCAACTCGCCAGTCAGCATGTTCGCCAGCGATAACCTGCAAAAGGCATTCTGAAAACTCACGTGTAATTAAGGCATCAACTTCCTCCGATTGCTGATACCAAGCTTCTGGGCCTAATTCCTCAAACCAAAAATCGATAATCCTTTGCTTATCCATAAACACTCCTTAATTACCAAGAACTTTTGCAGGATCAACTCGGGTTGCTTGCCACGCAGGATATAAGGTAGCCAAAATAGCGAGAACAAAGGTAACAATCACCGTTATAACAATATCTTGCCAAACTAGTTTACTGGGTAAAAACTCAATAAAATAAACCCCTTGTAACGGGTTATCGCCAAATAAGTTACTTGCCCAAGTGAACAGTTCACTGATGTTTAACGCAAGCATCACACCGATAACTGTGCCTAAGATCACACCAATTAAAGCTTGTGTAAAACCTTGCATTACGAAGGTTGCTAAAATGGTGCTATCTTGTGCGCCCATGGTTTTTAAAATTGCGATATTTGCCTGTTTTTCACGTACTTCCATCACTAATGACGAAACAATATTAAAACTCGCTACCGCAATTATTAAAAACACCACGATATACACAATAGTGCGAACCATTTGAATATCTTGATATAAGCTACCCTGAGTTCTAAACCAACTCGAGACATAGACATAATCAGGAATAACTTGCCCCACACGCATCGCCGTTTGATGGGCTGCGAACACATCAGCTACTTGTAATCGTAAACCGGTTACTTGGTTTTGCTCAAAACTCAACACACTTTGCGCTTTATCAAGGCGAATGAAAGCCGCTGTTTCATCAATTGGGCCACCCATTTTTATAATACCCGCAAGATTCAAGCTAACACGCTTTGGCGCCAATAAAGTGTTACTTTGCTGGTTTATCTGTGGGATTAATAAGGTAACTGGGTCGCCAATTTTAAGGCCCAATCGGTTAACAATTTGTTGGCCTAAAAGCACATCTTCTTGTTGTAGCTGGCTAACTAAACGCCCTTCTGTAAATTGGTTTAACGCCGACACTTGGTTTTCAAATTCAGGGCTTACACCACGCACTTCAACTGCTTTTAACTCACTTTTATATTGCGCCATGCCGTTGACACTAATAAACGGCGCAGCACCTGTTACACCGGCTTGAGAGCGCAGTAGTGTAACTTTTGACTGCCAATTATTGATTGGTTTGTTAGGGGCAACATATTCAACCTGAGGTACAACCGATAAAAGCCGATGTACTAGCTGCTGCTCAAAACCATTAATAACTGATAAAGCAACAATTAGCACAGCGACACCTAAAAGTATGCCGATTGTCGATGCTTTAGCGATAAAACTAACAAAACCGTTTTGTCCGTCTTTTTGGCCACTATGGGCACGAAAGCGTTTTGAAATAAAGGCACTAAGCAACATGCTGAGACTCTTTAATTGCAAGCTTACCATCATCTAAATAGGCAATTTTGCCTAGTTTATCTGCAAGTTCTAAATCATGGGTTACCACAACAAAACTGGTTTTTAAGCTAGTATTTAATTCTTTAATTAAATCGTAAATCTTAATTGCGTTTTGTTTATCTAAGTTACCGGTTGGTTCATCGGCAAGCACCAAAGCAGGCTCGGTTACTAATGCACGTGCTATTGCAACCCGCTGCCTCTCACCACCTGATAACGCCGAAGGTTTATGTTCACTGCGATGAGATAACCCTACTTTATCTAGCATGTTACGGGCTTTTTCGGTTGCCGCTTTTGCGCTTAAGCCTTTAATTAATAATGGCATTGCAACATTTTCGATGGCAGTAAATTCCATTAATAGATGATGGAATTGATAAATAAAACCTAAATTTTCATTTCTGAAACTGGCTTGTTGTTTACGGTTTAATTTGGAAACTTGCTGACCTTTAATTTCAACCTTGCCTGAGCTTTCGTTATCTAAGGTGCCTAATATATGCAATAAGGTACTTTTGCCAGAGCCAGAGCTCCCTACGACGGCTAACATTTCGCCTTGTTTAAGTGCTAAATCAACCCCTTTTAATACCGCAACCTCGTTATCGCCATCTTGATAGACTTTATTTAACTGCTGACAATTGATAACTAAATCACTCATAACGTAATACCTCTGCTGGATTCACTTTTGCAGCTTTTCTGGCAGGATACAAGGTAGCTAAAAAGCTCATCGCAATACTCCCTGCGGCAATTAAACTCAAACTCATAACATCAAATTTAACGGGTAAACTCACGCCCGCCAGTAAATTGATGCCTAACATATTCAATAATTCATTAATGTTGCTACTTAATAGCACACCAAGTAACGCACCAATACTGGTACCGATCAGGCCGTTATATAAGCCTTGGATCATAAACACGTGCTGCACTTGTAACGGAGTTAAACCCAATGTTTGTAAAATAGCGACTTCACTTTGCTTCTCACTGACCATCATGGTTAATGCTGAAACGATATTAAACACCGCAACGAGCACGATTAAGCCAAGTAACATCGACATAATGCGCTTTTCCATTGCCACAGCGGCAAATAGTGTGCCTTGGCTAGCTCGCCAATCAGTCACTGTGTAATCGTTTAAAATAGCTAACTGAGATTGCAATACTTGCTCAACAGCAAATGGGTCATACAGCGATACACTCAAATTAGGGGCTGCTGATTTTGATAGTTTTAAAACTCTGCCTAACGAATAGCCACTGGTAAATGCCAATGACATATCAATTTCTGACTGTGTTTCATACAGTGCAGCAACGGTAAACAAGCGCTGACTAGGTACTCGACCAAGGGGGGTATATGAACTGGCATTAGGCATGATCACCCGTACTTTATCCCCAAGCGAAATACCCAATTTTCGACTCAAGTAGCGGCTAATTGCAATATGGTAGTTGCTGTCCATTACTTGTGACCAATTGCCGGCAACAATTTTATCTTTTACGTTATAGATGGAGCTTCCTTCATCATAGAGCCCTTGTAACAACACACCATGCAAATCTTGGTTAGTTTGTAAAATGGCTTCGCCATGGCGGTATAGGTTAACTTGTTTAACATCTTGAGAATTTGCTAGTTGCTGCTTTAACTGCAACATGGTTTCTTTCGAGTTATCTTCGGCTGATACTTCAATATGGGGAATTAAACCAAGCATGTTGGTTTTAAGGTTATTTTCAAAGCCATTCATTACTGAACTGACTGTAAACAAGGCCATTAAACCAATAGCAATGCCCGCGATAGAGAAAAATGAAATAAATGAGATAAAGGCATTGCCCTTTGAGGAGCGACTATATCTCAGCCCTATAAAAAGGCTAACAGGTTGAAACATAATAAATTATGGGTATTCCAAGGGCTAAATATGCGCTCATGTTAGCATAGATTTAGCTAGCATGGGATGCGCGAAATTGTAAAAAATAATTATAAATCTGATACTTGAACAGTAGCAACCAAATGGTCAAGTAATGCTTTTACATTGGTTGCGATAAACTGCCTTGGTGGATACACCCCCCATACCCCTTCAGGTGCCGGTGCAACATTCGAAAGAACAGCAGTCAACCTGCCATTGGCTAAGTGTTCATTGACATAGTAATCTGGTAATTGCACGATGCCTAACCCTTTGATAGCAGCGTCAACCAATGCCCAACCACTGTTACAGGCCAAACGCCCTGCCACTTTGATGTGCTTGTCTTGGCCCTGCTCTTTTACCCGCCAGTAACTGTTATTACCAATCAGGCAATTGTGCTGATGTAATTCACTTACACTGTGTGGTTGGCCGAATTTATTGATATATTCAGGGCTACAACAAATAACAAGCCTGCGCTGACTAATGCGCCGAGCTTTTAAAGATGAATCTTTTAAATGACCAAGGCGAATAGCGAGATCATACCCATCTTCTAGAAGATTGACTTGCTCATTGCTTAAATGGCTGATCACTTCAATATCTGGGTGCTTTTGCATAAACGAATGTACCGCAGGCATGATGAAACTTTCACCATACATCACAGGAGCTGTTAGTTTTATACTACCTTTTGGTGTCAGTTGCTGCTCTGCAAGCAGTGCCGTGGCATCATCCATGGCATGCTGTAATTGTTTAGTTTGATGCGCAAACACCTGCCCTTCTTGCGTTAGCACCACTTTACGGGTTGTTCGGGTTAACAATTGTGTGTTTAATCGCTCTTCTAATTGACTCACATACCGGCTTACATGGGCCACTGACATACCCAGTAGTTTACTTGCTTTTGTAAAACTGCCTGTTTCTGCTACCGCTAAAAACTCATCAATTCCGTGCCAACGGTTCATTATTACCATACTGTAAAAGTGTTTTAATAAAACGAAGATTATCATTCATTGAGAAACAAATAAAATAGACTAAGTTTAATACTTACTTCCAACAACTATAAGGGAACGTTATGACTGATTTTATCAAATCAAAAGCGGCTATTGCTTGGGGTCCAAATCAACCACTATCAATTGAAGAAGTGGATGTAATGATGCCTAAAAAAGGCGAAGTGCTTGTAAAGATTGTTGCTACAGGTGTTTGTCATACCGATGCATTTACTTTATCTGGTGAAGACCCTGAAGGTATTTTCCCAGCAATCCTTGGCCATGAAGGTGGCGGTATTGTTGAAGCCGTAGGTGAAGGTGTAACACATGTTGAAGTAGGCGATCATGTTATTCCTCTTTACACTGCTGAATGTGGCGAGTGTAAAATGTGTAAATCGGGCAAAACAAATTTATGCTCTGCGGTACGTGAAACGCAAGGTAAAGGTTTAATGCCTGATGGCACAACGCGTTTCTATAAAGATGGTCAACCAATTTATCACTACATGGGTTGCTCTACCTTCTCTGAGTACACTGTATTACCAGAGATTTCACTTGCTAAAGTAAGCAAAGAAGCGCCTCTTGAAGAAATTTGTTTACTTGGTTGTGGTGTAACAACCGGCATGGGTGCTGTTACTAAAACAGCAAAAGTTCAAAAAGGCGATACAGTGGCTATTTTTGGCTTAGGTGGTATCGGTTTATCGGCGATTATCGGTGCAAAAATGGCGGGTGCTGGCCGTATCATTGGTGTTGATATCAACACCAGTAAGTTTGATCTTGCTACTAAACTAGGTGCAACTGATTTAATCAATCCAAATGACTTTGACAAACCAATCCAAGAAGTAATCGTTGAAATGACTGACGGCGGTGTTGATTTCTCATTTGAATGTATCGGTAACGTTAATGTAATGCGCTCTGCTCTTGAGTGTTGTCACAAAGGTTGGGGTGAATCAGTAATCATTGGTGTTGCAGGTGCAGGCCAAGAGATCTCTACTCGTCCATTCCAACTAGTAACAGGTCGTGTATGGCGCGGTAGTGCATTTGGTGGCGTTAAAGGTCGCTCTGAGTTACCAGAGATTGTTGAGCGCTATATGAATGGTGAGTTTGCCTTAAACGATTTCATCACACACACCATGAAACTTGAAGATATCAATGAAGCTTTCGACTTAATGCACGAAGGTAAGAGCATCCGCTCAGTTATTCATTATTAATCTTTTAATTTGGCGCTAGGTTGACTCCTAGCGCCTTTGTTTCAAGGATTTGGTTATGCTAGAAAACATAAGCTCAACAAAAGTCAGCGGTGGCTGGCATAAACAATATACCCACCAAGCTAGCAGCACACATTGTGCTATGCGCTTTGCGATTTTTTTACCGCCAGGTGCCAGCGAAACGAATAAAGTGCCAGTGATGTATTGGTTGTCAGGTTTAACCTGTACAGATGAAAACTTTATGCAAAAAGCCGGAGCATTTAAAAAAGCGGCTGAACTAGGTATTGCGATTGTCGCTCCAGATACTAGCCCGCGCGGTGAAAATGTGCCTGACGATGAAAATTACGATTTTGGTCAAGGTGCTGGTTTTTATGTCAATGCGACTCAAGCGCCTTACAATGTGCACTACAACATGTACGACTATGTGGTTTCTGAGTTACCTGCACTTATCGAAGCACACTTCCCTGTGACGACCAAAAAAGCCATTGCTGGTCATTCTATGGGTGGTCACGGCGCATTGATGATTGCACTTAAAAACCCTAAACAATACGTCAGCGCCAGTGCTTTTAGCCCGATTGTGAACCCGATTAATTGCCCTTGGGGTGAAAAAGCGTTCAGTAATTACCTAGGTAGTGATAAAGCAAGTTGGCTTGAATACGACAGCTGTGAATTAATGAAAAATGCCGTCGCTGATGATTATTTACCGATGCGTATTGATCAAGGTGAGGCCGATAACTTCTTAACTGAGCAACTCAAAACTGAGAACTTATTTGCTGTCGTAAACGAAAAAGATTACCCAGCTGAGATCAACATGCACGCGGGTTATGATCATAGTTACTTCTTTATCAGCAGCTTTATTGATGAACACCTGATGTTTCATCAAAAGTATCTGTGATTAATACTTAATTTTTAGTGTGAGGGCTTAACTTCCTCACACTCTTTAATACTGCGTGTAATTTGCCTGCAAACTAATTGCGGTTGTTGTTCTTTTGGTTTGAGTAAACCAATAACAGCGCTATCAATTTCAAAGCCTAACTTTGCGAATGAAAAGCCCTCAGCATCGGTTACAGTACTGTTAGTTTGATTTGCATTTGTAGTTGCAAGATTTGTTGGTTGTGAGTTTTTTGCATAGCCATCGACTATTGACCCCGCCACTGTACACCCCACTAATTGGTAGCTAACTAAGCAAATAACAAGTTTTGAAAAGCTAATCTTCATTGTTAAAACTATCCATTAATGTAGGTCTTTTTTTTGGCTCAGCTTTAACCTCAACACATTCTTTTACTGCGCGACTAATTTGACGACATTTAAGCTCAACGTCTTTGTCTTTACTACCGCTCTCTAGGCCTTCAATAATTGCTTTGTCGATTTCATAACCTAGCATCGTCATGGTCATGCCATAGTTAACTCGGTTATTATCTTTTTTATCTGCATAAGCACTTGCCGGCTGTGCTTGACTCGTGCGCCCGCCAATTCCATCTGCAACTAAGCCAACTGCAGTACAGCCACTGAGTAAACTAACTGATAGTATTACGTACAAAGATTTAAGCATCGGTCCTCCAATACACTTAAGCTTATTTTCTAAGCATAATAACAAACGCGTAATTTAACTGTAAAAAACTGTAGATTAATCACAAATATCGCGAATAAACTCTTTTAGAAACCCAACTAATTGCAATAGGAATATTAACAAGAAAGGTAAAGCGCCTAAAATTGCAACGCTACGATTTAATGGTTCATCTTGTAGCAGCAATAATGCAAAGCTACATATGAATAATGCTAAACACCATGCGTAGAGTGTCACACGGTTACTTTGCTCCGAGTCAACCAGCTCTCTTATGACTAAAATCGCAGAGTCTGCGGAAGTGGCAACAAATATCAATAGTAGTAATAAGCTTGCCCAAATAAACACGGTTCCTTGCCAGTCTAGTTGATTAAAAAATACAAATAAACCTTGGCTATAATCCTGTTTTATTGCGACTAAAATGCCCGCTTGGTTAAGTCTATCCCATTCAATTGCTGCCCCCGAAAAGGCCGCAAACCAAATAATAGTCACTAAAGTTGGAATACACACAACCGCCAAAATAAATTGCCAAACTTTACGCCCCTGGCTAATTTTGGCTAGGAACACACCAACAAATGGCCCCCACGCTAACCACCAAAAATAATAGTTATATGTCCAATGAGCCGCCCAGTCCGGCGCTTTTAATTGGCTATCGAATTGCCAAGTACCAGTTGCAAGCAACTGTAAATAGTAGCCTGTTCCATCTAAAGCAATCTTTATAATAGGCTCAATTGGCACCACTAGTAGCAACCAAAAAAGCAGACTAAATGCTAGAAGTACGTTAAATATACTTAGAGACTGTACCCCGCGTCGTAATCCAAATTTAACCGACAACGAATAAATAACTGCTAACAAACAAACGATTAATGAACCCACCTGTAATGTTGAAGTAACCCCCAACTTTATTTCAACACCTTTACTGATCAGTAAAGTGGAATTAGCTATGGTGCCGACGACACCAAAAAAAATAGCGATTACCGCAATTAACTTTACAATAAACGACACAGTAAATTTTGCAGACTTATCAATGCGATTACCAAGCGCCGTTAAAACAGGGGCACAAATATCTCCTGACTTCCCACTGTATTGCGTTAATCCCCCAAGCACTAGCGCAAATACAGCATAAAGTGCCCAAGCATGAGCGCCCCAATTCACTAGGGTTAAAGCGAGGCTACTGGCTAGTCTATCTGAGTATAAGCTTTGTTTAAGAGGTGGGTCGAGAGAATGTAATGCAGGCTCTGCTACGCCCCAAAAAACCAAGCCAGAGCCCATTCCTGCTGCAAACAACATGGCAAACCAGCCAAAGTTTGAATACTCAACAGCAGCATGTTCGCCACCTACTTTACGGCTACCGAGTGGGCTAATGGCTAAAATAATGATGGCAAACAATAAAAAATTCACCAATAAGAAAAAGCTACTACCAGTCCATTTTAACAGCATTTGTACAAACGGCTGAACTTGCTCAGTGATAACATCAGGCAAAATCACAGCAATCAGTGCACCAAACATACACAGTGCAAGCGCGGTTTTTTCTAGGGAGGAGATGGAATGTTTCAATGTGAAGCCTATTTTGTCAGCGTGTTTAGCATACTGTTAGCATGGCTGAAATTCAAACAGCCAAAAGGCTGAAAAAATGACATAGCACTGCGTAAAAATCGCAAATTATAGCAAGCCCTACTTTTAAAAACCCGGCTACATGTCCCTAGTTTCCTCATTTTATTTAATTTGTTGATCGGGTATTGAAATTGCAAAGCTATCATAATCTTTATAGCAAGGAACAAAGCATGGACTTTAATATTGATTGGTATGAAATTCTCGATAATTTAATTCATCTAGGTATTGCCTATTTACTTGCCCTTCCAATGGCTTTTGATCGAGAAAAAACCAGTAATGGTGCAGGTCTACGAACATTTCCATTAGTCGCTGTTGCATCATGTGGTTATGCATTGGTGGGCATGTCTGTTTTAACAAGTTCAGAGGCAGAATCAAAAGTACTCGAAGGGATTATCACGGGTATTGGGTTTATTGGCGGTGGCGCTATTTTGAAGAACAAAAACTCTACCTATGGAACAGCCACAGCAGCCAGTATTTGGAACATGGGACTTATTGGCATTGCTGTGGCATTTAGTCGTTACGAAATCGCCTTTTTAATGGCGTTGATTAATTTCGTAACACTAAGATATGTTAAGCGCTTAAAGAAATAATTAACTCGCGTCATATTTTGAGTTAACTATGGCATAGCCAGTTTGTTTAACTTTAATCTCAGCAGGGCTTGCAGATTTAACTAATAAACCGCAACGTCTGCTCTGCTCATCAATGACATAATTAACCGATTCACTTGCTTCAAGGTCAATGACTTGATCGGCACAGCGGATCTGTAATTTAGAAACATCGCTCGCGCCTTCAATTTTGATTGAACCGCGAGATAAAGATAAATATGACAGCTTATCTTTTGAAACATTGATTTGTGAATTAATCTGCGGTGTTCGCGCCAATAGGTCATCAATTTGCTTGATAGTGGCAAGTTTGTTTTCTTCTGAAAACTGTTTACCCTCGATATTATCTAACGCATAAATAGCATTGTAAGCAAGATTAAAATCGCCCTTGAAGCTGTACCATTGTAAAGTACTTTTAGCGACTAGATATTGTATATCTGTTGGTAACTTAGCTCGCAGTAAATAGGCTACAGACAACTGCTCATCAAAGCCAAACCATTGCTGTTGATGATAATAATATTGGCTTTTCAACCATGCAAATAATGCCTGTTCAGAGGTGTTTTTAGTATGATCTTTGTATAACTCAGCCAATGCTTGGTCAGCTTTATCAAATTCTTTTGCTTGCAGCATTTTATTGATTTCATCGTATTCATTAATAAAACCACGGCTCGCTTTGTCATTTGAGTAACCATTAAAATACTTACCTACTTCAAATGAAAACAGGTAACCCCCTTCTACGGTTTTGCCTTCTTTTGTGGCAGGTGCAAACTCTAAGTTGGTTAAGTATTTCTCTGCATTTTCTTCACTACCCCGAGTATCAGATGCCATAATCACTTCAATGTCTTTTGCCTTACCTTGTGTATCAACCACATAAGACATTAATGCCCAGCCTTCTAGACGAGAGCCGTTATAACTACCTGGGTAACGTTTGTTTGAATTTTTAACAATATAGGCAGAGGTAGCAGCTTGAACATCAACACCTAAGTCATTGACGTCTCGTGCTAAAGCGTGTGTTGGTAATGCGATAAGTGAACAAAGTGCTGCGAGTTTAGTGAATTTAATCATGATATTGGCTCCAAATCCCTTAGATAGGAACATTTATAGCACTAAAAAAGGCGCTTTAAAAGCGCCTTGCTGTCAAGAATGTGCTTAAACATGCCTTGATCTTAAAACATATCCTGGTAAGGGTTTGGTTTAGATAATAAAACTTTTTTATCAAAACCAGGGATTGTCATTGAATCTTCACTAATTTCAATACCATTTTCATCAATTAAGCCATCACCAAAACGATAAATTAGCTCATAATGACCTAAATCAGCGTGTTGTTGATAGTCAGCTTGCGCTTTGGCTACCTGAGTATGACGGTCTTGATATTGCGCCATAACCTCATCACCATGACGCTTTGCAAGCATCTTTAATGTAATTGCCGGTGATAACACAGTCGCCGTTGCGTTATTACCACCAAAGCCTTTTGAGTTAATGAAGGCAATATCCATTGCATCACATTGATAATGTTCAGTACGAATGTCTAAATGCTCGCTATACACATCATCTGCCACTTTATCGATTGTCGTAATACCCGGCATAATGTTGTGACTAAACACACCTAATGCCATAGCTAATTGGTCACCACTAGCTGGAGCAATGGTATGGCCAACATACGCTTTAGGCGCAGCAACCTTCCAATTATCAATTGCAAATGTTTCTGCCACTTTATGATAGATCAGTGATTCTGTTACGCGGTTTTGTGGTGTACTTGAGCCATGAGCCAAAATAAAGCTACGTTTTTGTACCGCCTCTTGACCAACAATACTGCTTGCTAGTGCAACAGATTTTGCCATCGTGATGTAGTTACCTGGGCCCGGGGCTGTAATTGATTTTTTAATACCATCGGCATTGACGAACACATCTGCAACGCTGCCTAACACATCAGCACCTAACTCTAATGCCAATGCATCATCCATTAAAATAGCAACTTGTGCGCCTTCACCAATTGTAAAGCCACAGTTTTCACCAAATGGACGGCTGGTACGGCGATGATCAACCACATCTGTATTATCAAGGCGCTTTAGGCCCTCTTCATTAGCAAGTGCGCTCATATTACCAAAACCTTCAACGATTTCCGGAGTAATTGCACACTCAACAGACGCCACTATGGCTACACGCGTACGACCCGCTTGAATATCGTTTACTGCAGCACGTAGGTTATATAAAAACGTTGCACATGCACCTGATGTAGTAAAGGTTGTACCCACATTGCCTGTTACATAAGCATTGATAAAGTCAGTAGACATAGTGTTTAAGCCAAGTGCAAGCTGTTTTGTACTCACACGGTCGCCCTGCTGACGCGCACGAATAAGTCCACCAAATCCTTCATCATCAACTTGACCAGCCACAGAAGCTGAGTAAGTGCCAATTTGATCAGGCTCAACACTATTCATTACCTGCTGCCATGGCAGACCTGTCGAACGAATCGCATCGGTTGCGGCAAAGATAGTCGCTTGCAGGCCTCTTGGTTGATAACGGCTGTTATACATAGCCGAAGGTTCAAAACCTGTTGGTAATTGACCGGCCGCTTTAATTGGATTATCACGGGTACTGTCATGTTTAATAGCAAGATCAGCACTAATTGTGACTTTAACTTTTTTATCAGTTAATTCTTCAACCTGCCAAGCACTTGGTAGTGGAGTTGGTAAATCACGGCGGCGCGTTTCAAAAACAATCTGCTGTTCATCTGACGCTGTTAACGTCATTTTTTGCTGCCATGGAGTCGCATCCACATCGAAATGATTTTTTTCAATTTTACGAATAAGTGTGCCAGCTAATATTTGATCACCGAACTTAGCTTCGATGTCTGATTCGGCAATGGTATTGCCTTGGGCATCTTTAAGTACACCTTCAGTAAGAGTGACTAAGTTCATTAATGTCGCTAAGCCTAAAAATGTCTCCTGACGGGCTTTAGCGTCCAAGCTGTCTAACACGATACGACGATAACCTTGATGAAAAGAAGTGCGGCCAGCGGCATTAATACCACCCATACCAACAATAACGGGTAATGCTGTCATAAAAAACCTTGAGAAAACGTGTTATGAGAATTAAACCAAGTTTAAATGGATTAATTAACACGCTTTATGCTTAAATAGCCAAATAACATGCACAATAGGCCAAAAACAACTGGTCGGAGCAATTTGAGTGACGAAACTTCAACAAGTAAAAGCCATTGAAATTAGTATTTTGGTTTATCCTCATTTATTAATAACCAGTTTAACCCTGCCTATCGAAATGCTCAGAGCTGGTGAGGCTTTTGCAAAAAGCCATCGTCAGCAGAACGAATTTAAACCTCTAAGCATCAATTTAGTGGCAAGTAGTCTAAAAGCGATCCCTAATCGTACTGGGCTTTCAATTATGCCCGATTGCGAAACCGTCACCGCGCCTGCTAGTGACTTGATTATTGTGCCTGGGATTTGGCGAAACCCACGCCCTGTGGTGAGCAAACAGCAAAGTTTGGTGAACTGGCTTGGTGAATCTTGGCAACAAGGCAGTCATATCATTGGTGTAGGCACTGGTAATTGTTTAGTTGCAGAAGCAGGCTTATTGGATGGCCACCCTGCTACCACTCACTGGCATTACGCAGAGCAATTTAAACGTGACTACCCTAAAGTGCAGCTTAAGCCTGACTTTTTCATCACACAGTCTGAGCGCATGTATACAGTTGCGAGTTTAAATGCCCTTGCCGATGTTATTGTGCATATTATTAGTCAATATTACGGACGAGAAGCGGCGCAACATGTTGAGCGTAATTTCTCCCATGAAATTCGTAAGCCCTATGAAGATCAGCGCTACCTTGAGGGTGCCGTCGATAAACACCCTGATGAACTCATAGCACAAATTCAATTTTGGTTAAAAAACAATTTAACATCTGAACTGACTCTGCAAGAAATTGCAGCACAATTTAGTTTAAGCTACCGCACCTTTACACGCCGTTTTCGCCAAGCCACCAGCCAAACTCCTGTGGAGTATTGGCAACAGTTGCGGGTACAAACTGCAAAAGAGTTATTAGCGTCTTCAAATTTGTCTATTCAAGAGGTTGCACTGGAAGTTGGTTATAACGACCAAGGTCACTTAACACGGGTATTCAAGAAAGTGCTTTCACAAACACCTAGTGAATATCGCACAGTCGTTAGACGAAAACTATTTGGATAAAGCTAAAATGCCGGAATTGTTCTAAGCAAAGGTCAGATTAATCATATTTAAGTTGCTGAATTAAAAATTATTACTAAGCTTTTAGTTAGTTGTATAGGTATTTGTTTGAGTCTAAAAATGTATCAGCTTGATTATGATGAATTAGTGCAAAGTTGGAATAAAACCCTCGAAGTTTTAGCCCTTTTTGCTGATGTGCCCGTCGCCTTAGTAATGAAAGTAGAAAACAATATTATTAGTGTGTTTTCAAAAAACAATAACCAAGATAATCCTTATGAAATTGGTGACAGTGAAGAGTTAGAAGATTCAGGCCTTTATTGTGAGCATGTCGTAAAAACACAAAACTTACTGAATATTCCCAACGCACTTATTGATGAGGACTGGAAAGAAAACCCAGATATCAAGCTTAATATGATTTCTTATTTAGGTTTACCAATATGTGCAGGAGACACCACCCCATTTGGCACAATCTGTATCCTTGATAGCAAACCCCATGAATACAACGAGCCCGTGATAAAGCTACTCGAAACCATTAAGCAAAGCTTCGAAACCCAACTGAAATTATTGCATCAGCAAAAACAAGCGTTCGAACAACAACAATTTGCTGAACTAGCCACTTTAATTAGAGGGATAGCCCACGAGCTCAACACACCACTCGGTAACTGTATTACCGCAGTAGATGTTACACAACTTGCTGTCAAAGAAACACAAACCAGACTTATAAAAAAACGACTTAGCCAACAAGCACTGCAAAATACTTTAGAGACATTGATAAATACCAATGAACTACTAGACAGAAACTTAACTTCATGTGCTTATAAGATACGTATTTTACAAGATTTGCTTTATACCAAGTCGCAATCAAGCAAAACAATCATGACGTTAGAGCAACTCTCTGAGTCATTGTATAAGCACTTAGAAGAGCAAATAAAACATCGCGGTATCAAATTAGATATTAATTATCAAAACCCTCATAACCAATTTGAAGTTGATATAGACTTACTCAAGCAAGTGCTGTTCATTTTATTGCAAAACTCAATTGAGCATGCATTCAACAATATTGCAGACCCTCTAATAGAGATTGATATTTTTGATTTTGATGAGGTGTTAAAAATTCACTACACCGATAACGGCACCGGTATCAGTAGCACTGAATTAAGCTCAATTTTCACCCCATTTTATAAAGGTAAAAACAACCAATCAGGTATAGGGCTTGGCCTCAGCATAGCGAAGAAAATAGTTAGCCAACAACTGCAAGGCGATATTTGCGTACAAGAAAGTGATGTAGGCGCCCACTTTTTAATTAGCTTGCCTAAGTAAGCTAATAAGTTTAAATGTCTTTCGTAAATAAAATCTTACTAGTTTGTGGGCTGCCTCTGTCTTCATAGCCTGTTATGACATAGCCATTTTTGATAAGCATATTCAGCATTGCAGGAAAACGGTTCATCGACTTAACCTTAATGGTTCGGTAATTGTTAGCTTTAACCCATGCTTCTTGCGCGTTTAATAAAGCCTGCGCAATGCCCTTCCCTCTACATTCTGGCGCAACCGCGCCAAGCCAACTATAGAAGGTGTTTGAATCGAACGCATAACCCAGTTTGTAGGCCACAGGCTCATTATCGATATAAGCCACTAAAGCTAGGTGCTCAATATCTGCACACTTTGCTTGTAATTTACTAAGGGTATTTCGGCCATCAAACTCAGGGATTTGACTATCGACAAGTAACAAATCGTCTAAACTAGCTGGCTTTACCGTGTAACAAGGCTCCATGACTCACTCTAACCTGATATCTAATTTCACTTTTCTTTTCGATAATACAACTTTGAATAGCGTTTTACACGGGCATGTACACCGCGCCCTAAACTCTTAAATTTTGCTTCAAGAACATCTACGCCATATAAAATACCCACCACCAGCACCGATAGTTTTATTGCAGCTAGTAAATTATCAGTAGCAATAACAACACCAATTGATGCTAACACCCAAATTGTCGCAGCGGATGTTACACCAACAACCGCGCCATCTTTTGCAAGCATCACCCCTGCACCTAAAAAGCCGATACCAGTAATGATCTGGCCAACTACACGTGAATGATCAATATCTTCCCCATGCAACATAAACGCTGTTGATAGAAACAAATAAGTCCCTAGCACAATGAGCGCTGACGTACGAATGCCCACAGGTTTACCGCGTAATTGACGCTCCATACCAATAATTGCGCCGCAAAAAGCGGCGCTACCTATTGCTGACCAAGAATAAGGGGCAATATCAAATAAACTACTCAGTGTCACTGCACTTCCAAATCAAACTAACAATCAAAATTATAAATAAAAGGCCATCGCAGTGCTGAGTCTTGATGAACCAAAACTCGCCATTTTGTTAAAATCGGCTTTAGCTATTGGCACATGCTGACAATCAATCGCCAATTGCTTTTCGTTTTCACAAAACGGGTCATGCACGTACAAGCAATGCTCATCAATATGCGTTACACACACCCAGTGCGGTGACTTTTTACCATCAAACCGATAAGTGCTGATCAATAACACCACCGCTTTACCCTCAACAAGCCAATCTTCAATGGTAGCCAAGGTTAATTCTTGATAGCGTACTGGCAATTTTGCAGCTATCGCTTCGGCTACAAACTGATTGTGTACGGTATGCAAAATGGCTTTTTTCTTTTCACTTCTTACCCCGTCAATAAACAAGGTATCACGGGTATTTAAAACTACATCGGCTTTAAAACCACGTTTCATTGCAGCAAGTGCTAACCCTAGAGGGTGGCAACCACCATGCCCTGAAGTCATGAAGATAGTCGTGGCTTCACGCCATATATCCAGCTCTTTGAGTTGGCTCATTGCGGTA
Source organism: Pseudoalteromonas sp. CO109Y (assembly GCF_004208935.1). Taxonomy (NCBI): domain Bacteria; kingdom Pseudomonadati; phylum Pseudomonadota; class Gammaproteobacteria; order Alteromonadales; family Pseudoalteromonadaceae; genus Pseudoalteromonas; species Pseudoalteromonas sp. CO109Y. The sequence continues at coordinate 275,828 of NZ_SGPD01000030.1, read as the reverse complement.
TCATTCAATGATGACATTGCCATTAATAACGCCGCGGGACCACAGGTAAATTCGGTTGTTTGCTGGTACCAAGGCGTGTGTTTATCGGCATTAAATTCGATATTACGACGAATGTTTTTTTGCATTCGATGGGCATCACTATGGTCATCATAATAATCACTGTAATGACCAAACACCTGGTAACCCAGTTTTTCATATAAACGAATTGCTGATTGGTTGTTTACCGCAACTTCTAAACGCATGTATAAACGGCCCCGTTTAGCCGTTTCATTTTCAAGCGCAAGTAGTAACTTTGAAGCAATCCCTTTGCCTTGCTGAGATTGCAAAACCGCCAGTGAATATAACCGAGCAAGCCGCGTCCCTTTGTGACACCACACTAAACCATAACCAACCAATTTATTATCTACCTCAGCCACCATCAATAAGCCGTGGCTTGCGCTGATCCAGCGTTTTAAACTACGGCTACTTAATCTATCTTGGGTGAAGCTTTGCTCTTCAAGGGTGACAAGAGCCGTCAAATCCGTGGCCTGTGCAAAGCGGATTTGACAAACAGATGCGTTCATTAACCGCGGCCTCGTGCTTCTAGGCGTTGTTTAAACTCATCCATAATGATCATATAAAGCTCATCACCTAAATAGGCATCTTCGACTTTATGGTCGATACTTGGGTTGTCATTCACTTCTAACACGTATGCTTTACCTTGATGCTCTTTAACATCAACACCATACAAACCTTTACCCACCGTTTTACAGGCTTTTAATGCTGCATCAAGTACCACTTTAGGTAGCTCAAAAGTTGGCAAAGTCTCAAAACCACCTGAGAAGAAACGTTTTGCATCATGGTTGTAAATTTGCCAGTGATTACGGGCCATTAAATAACGACACGCATAAATTGCACGGCCATTTAACACCCCGACACGCCAGTCGTATTCTGTGTACATGTACTCTTGTGCAAGCACCAGTGCACTGAACTCAAACAGCTCTGTTAACTTAGCAACTAACTCATCACGATTAGTAACTTTAAATACGCCTTTTGAGAAAGAGCCTTCTGGCATTTTTAATACCAGTGGGTAGCTGAAGTTTGCTTCTAAACTTTCAATTGTCTCTTCACTTGTATCAGCCACAACGTGAGTTTTTAAACTCGGAACTTTTTGATAATTAAAGGCATCGTGCAAATACACTTTATTACAACAGCGCAGTATCGACTCTGCATCATCTATGACCACTAACCCTAAGCTTTGCGCTTTACTCGCTAAACGATATGTTGGATGGTCGATGGCTGTGGTTTGACGAATAAACAACGCATCAAATTGTGCAATATTGGTAATTTCATCAAATGTCAGTGCTTGAGCATAAATACCGTGCTTAGCGGCTGCTTTTATAAATTTAGCAATGGCATCTTTATCACTTGGCGGCACTTTTTCTTGGTGATCAACCAATATAGCCATATCCCAACGATAACGACGTTTTTTATCGTGAATACGCCACACTGACTCTGTAAAGCTGCTGAGTTGTTTTACAAACTCTGTAAAGCCAGTGTCATCTAATGATGCAATTGTGCCTTGTTTTACAACACCTTGCTCATCACACACCAAAATAGGCGCAGGATATTGCGAGAATAACGCTTTGGTTGCTTTACTTTGCTGCTCTTTATCTGTGTGACCAAAAAATACAGTGCCACCAGCAAGCGCTTTATGACGCGTGCTGTGCTCATCGCTACGTAGCGCATTAATTGTTTTTACACTTGGTAATACCTGGTGCTTTCTTGCTTCAGCAAGCAAAGAACAATAATAACCTTTACTTAAATACTGCCCTGTATCACACAAGTTTAAAATGCGTGTTTTTGGCTCATTATGTTTTGGGTAATCACGTAAGTAGGTGTCAAAGGTAATGACATTTTCGAAATTTTGAGCAATACGTTGCTCATTGTTATCAACCACAATCAAGGTTTTAAACACGACTTTTCCTAAATTAAGCCATAGATAAAATGAAAAACACCCAACCAATTAAGTGAACGCATGAGGCTAAACTTCACTTAACTAGATGGGTGCTTGAAATACCAATACACAATAATTGTGTAATTTAGCGTATTGGTATAAGCATTAAGCTTGATGTGATTTATAGAGGTTTTTTTGCTTTGTGACCAACGAGATATTTTTTACTTGAAGATTAAATTTACTGATTAAAAATACCATTAATTAAATTAACTGATCTATGCTGTACAACTGTTTATTGCCAGCAATAGAGAGTTCAACTTCATCATCAAGGCTCTTTCCAATCAATTGCTTACCTAACGGTGCTTCTCGGGTTACAACATAAATCGGTTGCTCTTTTACGGTGACCATTAGGCCACCAGCACTAGGGCCCATAAAAAACCACTTTGCGTTATCTTGCTCATCGATAAGACACACTAATGCACCTTCACGAACCTTATTAAACTCGCTCTCTTTAAACACTGTATTGAATGCTTGTATGTCACGGTAGCACTCATTAACTCGCTCAGCTTGCCCTTGCGCTAAGTATGCAGCCTCTAAACCCAAGGTATCGTATTGAGTTTCAGCGACACTTTCTTCGTGAGTTGCAGCGTCATGAGCCGCTTTTGCCGCTGCTTTGGCGTTTTGCAGTTGTGCCTCTAGCGCAAAGCGTAAATGTTCAATTACGTGTGTTTTATTCATATCAAAGCAGTTAAAACAGAAAAGCCGCTATTCTATGGAAAAATAGCGGCTGATGAAAGTAAGTTATAAAACTGACTTACGGCATATCCATATAGGCTTTGGTTTTATCATCCAGTGTTTGGGTGTAATTTTCTGAACTTAACCCCAATAACTGCGGCAAGGTAGCGGCGATACAAATCGATGAGAAGGTTCCCACCACAATGCCTGCAAATAACGCAATGGCAAAGCCCGTTAATGCAGCACCAGCAAGCAACCAAATACAGGCAATGGTCGCAAGTGTTGTGCCTGAGGTGATCAACGTTCGTGTTAAGGTAGAACCAATTGCATCGTTAATCACAACATGGGTATTAATGCGTTGATTGTCTGGCTGAATACGTAAAAGCTCTCTGACTCTATCGCCAACAATAATTGAGTCATTTAATGAATAGCCAATAATAGCCAGTAAACTCGCCAGCACAGTTAAATTAAACTCAAGCCCAAGTAAGGAAAACAAGCCCAGCACTAAAGTTAAATCATGTAACAGTGCAACCACTGAGCCTACCGCGAGTCGCCATTCAAAGCGCACTGCAAGATAAACCATAATGGCAATCAGCGCCGCAAATAAAGCTAAACAGCCCTGTTCAAAAAGCTCATCACCCACTTGTGAGCCTAAAAATGAGCTAGATAATACGCTATAGTCTACACCTTGCTCATTCAGCTCTGCTTGCCAAGTACTGGCTTTGCTAGCCTCTGGCGCTTCTCTTAAAACAAAGTGATACTCACCCGCTTTAGTGATGGTTAATTTGCTTGCAACCTCGGGGCTTAACTTTGCCTTTAAATCAGCAATTGTCGTGACTGACGTTGTGTTAATTTCACTGATGTAGCCACCTGTAAAATCAAGGCCAAAATTTAGTCCTTTTACAGATAAAACACCTAGGCTCGCGATGACTAAAACACAGCTTAGCACTAGCCCTAAAACGCGTGCTTTACTCGCTGTAGTTAATGTTGACCAGCTCATGCTTTAGCCCCCGTCAAATTAGTTAGTTTAATGTAGAGTGTTTGGCTAAGCGCTTTTGAAATATAAACGCCAGTAAAGACACTGGTTAATAGCCCAAGCGCTAACGTGATTGCAAAGCCTTTCACCGGCCCATAACCAATGGCGTATAAAATAATTGCCGTGATCATCGTAGTCACATTGGCATCAAAAATGGTCGTAAATGCTTGGTTATAGCCTTGTTCAATCGCTTGATATGTAGGCCTGCCTTTGCGTTTCTCTTCTTTTATTCGCTCAAAGATAATCACATTGGTATCAACAGCCATCCCTATCGTCAGAACAAGACCTGCAATGCCCGGTAAGGTCAGTACAACACCCGGCAATAACGACATTAAACCAACTAAAGCAGTTAAATTTAGTAGCAAAGCAATATTGGCAATCAGCCCTAAGCGACGATACCAAAGTGCCATAAATGCAAGGGTAATACCGATACCCAGCATTAACGCAGCTAAGCCATGCTCAATGTTTTCACTGCCTAAGCTTGGGCCTAAGGTTTGCTCTTGAACAATGGTCACTGGTGCTGTGAGCGACCCTGCACGTAGTAAAAGCGCTAAATCGTAGGCTGCTTGCGGGCTTTTCATATTAGTAATGCTAAAACGGGAACTTAAAAGCTGGGCAATGTTTGCCACATTGATCACTTCGCTTTTTTTCACAACGTCGCCATTCGCATCCCGCGAGTATTCAGAATAAACCGTGGCCATTGGTTTACCTATGTTGTGTTTCGAAAAAGCAGACATCGCATCGCCACCTTGCGAATCTAAACTAAGCTGAACTAAAGGCTTGCCCCATTCATCTTTGCCAACACTGGCATTATTAATGTGATCACCTGAAAAAATCGCAACAGGATTTAAATTTACAACGCCACCGCCTTGTACATTAAACGCTTTACCACCGACTTCGACGACCTGATAAAAATCGAGGGTCGCAGTTGCACCAATAATACGTTTCGCTTCTGATGGGTCCTGCACACCAGGTAACTCAATGCGAATGCGCTGCTTACCTTGTCGTTGCGTTACCGCCTCAGTGATACCAAGCTCTTCAATGCGACCACGCAGGGTTGTTAGGCTTTGCGCCATAACTTGTTTATTGAATTCGTTTTGGCTTTGCTCATTAAAATGCAGTAATACCGTGGTTAGGTTATTGGTTGTTGATTTAGTTTCCATCAGGCCTTTGAATTGACCTTGTAACGTTGAGACGAGCCCTGCAAGTTGCTCCTCGCCACTTGGTAAAATTTGTAGTTCAACCCCTTCTTTTACTTCACTTGCCCGGATCCCACGAATTTTGTCTTTACGAAGCGTCAATTTAGTTTGTTGATACACACTGTTTAAGTGCTCTTGCATTGCTTTATCTAGGTCAACATCAAGCACAAATAACACCCCACCATTTAAGTCGAGTCCCAATTTAATCGGTGAAAGACCCAGCTGCTGAAGCCATTGTGGGCTTGTCGCATGCTCAACAATTTTAGCCTCTAGCTGTGGGTATTGCGTTTTTATAAAACTCAACGCATTAGCACTTTGAGTCGGCTCAGCTAATAAAATAGCCAGTTGTGCTTGGCTATCATTGGCTTCAGTCACTTCAAAACCATGTTGGTTTAGTGACGTTGTCACACTTTGCAGCGTCACAGTTTGATCTGGCAAGCTAATGTGCAACCAAGATTTGTTAGGGTAAAGGTTAGGTAGTGCGCTAACCGCTAATAAAATACACGCCGCTATCATAGCGACATAACTCATTTTTAGACGACGCCATAGCGCCGGCTTAGATTTATGTGACATACATGACTTCCTTCCGGCATTGTCAGCCGGTAAAAATTTAATTCCAAAAAATAAAAAGTAACGAAGGAAGTCGTTTAGCTATGGTAGGTCGTATTGGCTTTGTACAAGAGATTAGCGTCTTTCCAGCCACTAATGCGGGATTTACGTTGAGTGGCTAACGCAAACCATGGGATCACACGTACAGCACCTGGCGGCGCTAAAAAGTGCTCTTTTCCCCAATCTTCAGCAAAGAATTCAATCAATAGCTCGTAATCAGGATCAACCTGACTATGATAAAGAAACAATGATGAATTACTGACAGTTAAACGCGGCACAAGGGTATCAAACCCCGATGGTTCTACCGGTTTAGGATGTTCAACTGTATGAGTTTGAGAAATAACTGGGGTTTTAGTCAGCTCGACTTGGAACAATTTAGTCGCAGCAAAGTGTGAGTGAGTGTCAGGCATAGCCATGCTCTGTGCACTAAAGAACACAGTAAATAGCAAGATAATGACTGAGAAAAACCGTAACAAGAACTGACCAATAAATTAAGTAGATACCGTGGATATAATGAGGGTAAAAAAATAAAACACAAGGTTTTACTTAAATAAAAGTACCTAAAATAAAGCGGGCCTAATTAGGCCCGCTTAGTCATTTAACTTTGTTAAACTTCTAATGATGACATATCGATAACAAAGCGTGAGGCCATATCACCTTGCTTTAATTTATCAAAAGCGTCATTAATTTGATCCATTTTGATCATTTCAACTTCAGGTAAAATATTATGTAACGCACAGAAATCGAGGATTTCTTGAGTTTGTGTAATACCGCCAATCAATGAGCCTGCAACACGGCGACGCCCCATTAATAATGGCACTGAGTTAGTCTCTTCAAGTTCACCTACTTGACCAACCAATACTTGCGTACCATCAATATCTAAAAGCGGAATATACGGCGTAAAGTCGTGTTTTACCGGAATGGTATTAATGATCACATCAAATTGATTTGCATGCGCTTGCATGGCATCTTCATCGCTCGATACCAATAAATCTTTTGCGCCATAAGATAAAACCTGTTGTTTTTTCTTATCACTGCGGCTGATTGCCGTAACATGTGCACCCATTGCTGCTGCGATTTTAATTGCCATGTGGCCTAAACCACCTAAACCAATCACACCAACACGGCTGCCTGGACCCACATTCCACGTACGTAGTGGCGAATAGGTTGTGATACCCGCACATAAAATTGGTGCACATTTAGCAAGGTCTAAGCCTTCAGGCACACTTAGTACAAACTCTTCACGCACCACAATGTGTTTTGAATAACCACCTTGAGTGAGTTCACCACTAATGCGGTCTTGTCCTGAGTAAGTTCCTACCATACCTTCGCGACAAAACTGCTCTTCACCGTTATGACACTGGTCACAGCTTAAACAGCTATCAACCATACAACCCACAGCAACATTATCGCCCACTTTATATTTAGTAACGCCGCTGCCTACTTCAAGGACGCGACCAACGATTTCATGGCCTGGTACCACTGGGTACTGAGTCCAGCCCCAGTCGTTTTCTGCGGTGTGTAGGTCTGAATGGCACACGCCACAATATAGAATTTCAATTGATACATCTTCATCACGAAGTGCACGGCGTTCAAAATGATACGGCTCTAATGGTTTTTCAGAATCATGTGCTGCATAACCGACGGTTTTCATGCTTACTCCTTAATTTTCTTCGTGTTTAACTCATGCATTTAACTAATTTGTTAAAGCACTGGTGTATACTGCATTTAGTATAGAGGTAAACTTACAAATTACACTTGCCTAAAACACGAAAGCTTTTGCCTATTTTTATCAAATTGATTTTAAGAGACCCCCATGCGTGGAATGAGCCGCAAAGAACAGGTGACGAGATCGCCTGATGCAATGAACCTATCACAAAGCATCAAAACACTCTGGCCCTATTTAATGAGCTTTAAAGGCCGAGTCATATTAGCCATCTTAGCGCTTATTGCTGCAAAAGGCGCCACATTGCTGATGCCTTGGACACTAAAAGAAATAATTGACGCGGTTGATGCGAGTATCAACCCGCTATTAAGCGTTCCTATTGCCTTGCTCATCGCTTATGGTTTGCTGCGCTTTGCCAGTGTATTTTTTGGTGAAGTACGCGATGCGTTATTTGGCCGTGTTACTGAGCACGCAATGCGCCATATTGGCTTAAAAGTATTTAAACACTTGCATAGTTTAGAGCTTGCTTTTCACCTTGATAGACAAACAGGTGGTATCAGTCGCGATATAGAACGTGGCACAAGTGGCCTCAGCTTTTTAATGCGCTTTTTAATGTTTAACATCGTACCTACCCTATTTGAAATAATCACAGTAGCCATTATTTTTGCAACCTTGTTTTCACCTTGGTTTGCACTGGTCACATTAATTGCGGTTGCTAGTTACATTGCTTTTACTGTGATTGTAACTCAGTGGCGTAACCGATTTATTCGTGAAGCAAATGCTGCCGATAACAACTCAAACACCCGTGCAATCGACAGCTTACTAAATTACGAAACCGTTAAGTACTTCAATAATGAACACTATGAAGCGAGCACCTACGACGGCTTTTTAGCTAAATGGGAGCAAGCAAGGCTTAAAAATCGTTTATCGTTACTGGCGCTTAATTCAGGGCAAGCACTTATTATAGCCGCAGCTATTACAGCGCTAATGTGGCTAGGTGCCAGCTCAGTGATCAATAAAGAGCTGACAATAGGTGAGCTTGTGATGATTAATGCTTACATGATCCAGCTATTTTTACCGCTTAACTTTTTAGGCTTTGTTTATCGTGAGATACGCCGTGCGCTGACTGACCTTGAAAACATGCTCGGGCTGTTAAATCGAAAAGCCGCCATTAGCGATGACAAAGATGCAAAACCATTAAAAGCAACCAAAGCAGCTATTCGATTTGAAAATGTGTCGTTTAGTTACGACAAACAACGGCCAATTTTAAATAACTTAAGCTTTGAGGTTACTTCTGGCAGCAAAGTGGCGATTGTGGGTGCCAGTGGCGCAGGTAAAAGCACTCTAAGCCGCCTGCTCTACCGTTTTTATGATGTTGATGCAGGTAATATTTATATCGATGAGCAAGCAATCAACACAGTGACACTTGAAAGTTTGCGCCAAGCAATTGCCATCGTACCGCAGGATACCGTGCTATTTAATACCAGCATTCGCGAAAACATCGCCTACGGAAATCCAACAGCAAGCGAAGATGAAATTGATAAAGCCATAAGCCTTGCCCATTTAGATGGATTTATTGCCAGCCTAGATAAAGGCGATAAAACCCTTGTTGGTGAGCGCGGTTTAAAAGTATCAGGCGGTGAAAAACAACGCATTGCAATTGCCAGAGCCATTTTAAAAGGTTCACCCATTTTATTATTTGATGAGGCAACATCGGCGCTAGATTCGCATTCAGAACAAGCCATTCTCAGCGCGATGCGTGAAGTCGCACAAAGACATACCAGCTTAGTCATTGCGCATCGTTTATCAACAGTTACTGACGCTGACAAAATTATTGTTATGAAACAAGGACAGGTTGTTGAACAAGGTCAACACCAACAATTGCTTGCAGCAAATGGTGAATACGCACGAATGTGGCAGTTACAGCAAAGCGATGAATAAACACTGTTAACTAGTAGGTTAAATGATTAGAATAACCGCTTTATTTTTATCTATAACAAAAAGGCAACACGCAGATGGGCAGAGCTTATCAAAACAAAAAAGACTCAATGGCAAAAACTGCGGGTGCAAAAACCAAAGTTTATTCAAAGTACGGAAAAGAAATTTATATCTGCGCTAAGAATGGTGGTGTTGATCCCGATGGCAACTTAGCGCTTCGTCGCTTAATTGAGCGTGCTAAAAAAGACCAAGTACCTACGCATGTAATTGAGCGTGCAATCGATAAAGCCAAAGGCGGTGGCGGCGAAGATTACGTAGCAACTCGCTATGAAGGTTACGGCCCGGGTAACTGTATGATCATTGTTGACTGTTTAACCGACAACAACAAACGTACCTTTGCTGACGTACGTGTTTGTTTTACAAAAGCGAATGCAAAAATTGGTGCGCAAAACTCAGTATCACACTTATTTGATCACCTCGCTATTTTTGTATTTGATGGTGATGATGACGAGGCAGTTTTAGAAGCACTAATGATGGCTGATGTTGATGTAACAGATGTAGAAGTTGAAGACGGTAAAGTGACTGTATTCGCTCCACATACTGAGTACAACAATACCCGTACAGCACTTGAAGAAATGGGAATTACTGATTTCCTCGAAGATCTAATTGCTTTTGTGCCGCAAGTAGAAGCACCCATTGAAGGTGAAGACGTTGAAGTCATGGAGCGCTTTTTAGCCATGCTAGAAGACTGTGACGACGTACAAAACGTTTACCACAACGCACAGTTTTAATTAAAAAGGCCAACCAAGTTGGCCTTTTACCTTTTAGCCCAAAGGAATCAACATTGAATACCCTCGAAGAGTTAAAAGCCGGTTCTCTACTAGGTTGTACACGGCTTCAGCTTGTTGCAGAACTAACTGAATTGCCAAAAGAAATTTATACCCTAGCCGATACGTTAGAAATCCTCGATTTATCTAATAATCAGCTAAGTGATTTACCTGACGATTTTTACAAATTAAAAAATCTCAAACGGCTGTTTTTATCATTTAATCAGTTTAAACATATTCCAGACGTGCTAAGACAATGCCCAAACTTAATCATGGTGGCATTTAAAGGTAATCAAATTACTGAATTTAAAGCGCACTGTTTACCAACGAAGATTGAATGGCTGATCTTAACTGATAATCAAATTCCTGCTTTACCTGATACATTTGGTGAGTACAGCAAGCTTAAAAAGCTCGCACTGGCAGGTAACCAGTTAACTCATTTGCCAGTTTCAATGGCTGATTGTAAAGAGCTTGAGCTAATACGTTTAAGTGCCAATAAGCTTACAAAAGTTGAAGATTGGCTTTTATCTTTACCGAAACTTGCTTGGCTTGCCTTCTCTGGTAACGAGTTAAATCGCTCAACTAGCTTACACTGTGAGCAGTTTAGCAAAATCGCACTGAATGAAATCGATATTAAAAAGCAGATTGGCCAAGGCGCATCTGGGGTTATTCATTTGGCCAATTGGCATCAACAGCCTGTTGCCCTTAAGTTATTTAAAGGCGAGATCACCAGTGATGGCTATCCACTTGATGAGCTAAATTGCTGTTTAAAAGCCAGTGAGCATCCAAATCTCATAAAAGCATTGGGCTATGTCGATGAAGAGTCACAACTCGGTTTAGTGATGGAGCTTATCAGTAAAGAGTTTACGAATCTTGGTTTGCCACCTTCCCTTGCAACTTGTACACGAGACACATTCGAAGACAACTGCCAGTACGCGCCAGAAATGGTACTAAAAATTGTCAAGCAAATGGCAAGTACCCTCGCACATTTGCATCAAAAACAAGTAAGCCATGGTGACATTTATGCCCATAACAGCATGATCAATTCACATGGCGACTTATTGTTTGGTGACTTTGGTGCTGCAACTGACTTATCAATGCTGACGCCTAATCAACAGCAGCTATTAGAAGGCATTGAAGTACGTGCCCTTGGTTATTTTATCGATGATTTACTGACTATAGTGAGTGAAGAAAACGACATTACCAAAATGCTTGCTGACATAGCTCAAGAGTGCTTAGCATTCAACTCAGACAAACGCCCTCGCTTTTCTGAGCTAGTTTCGCGATTATGAGTGTAGTTAATTATAAATAAAGCCTCAGTGAGGCTTTATTTTTGCTTTTTAAACGGAAACACCTGTTGCTTTAACATCCCTTCGGGCATGTAATCGCCAACCACACCATATTTATCGGGCCACTCTGCTTGACCTTTTACAGCAGTACCAAATAGATAATCTAAAAAAGAAAAATGCGCAGCATAGTTACGGTCAATGGCCGCTTTATCAGATGAATGATGCCAATGATGAAACTGAGGCGTAACCAGTACGTACTTTAACCATCCAAATTTCACCCGAACATTTGCGTGGTTAAACACGGCCTGAAAGCCAACAATAATGACATAGAGGCTAATAACATCCGATGGAAAGCCGAGCACAAAAATAGGCGTGAGTACTAAGCTGCGCGTCACGAGTATTTCTAAAATATGCTGACGAGAGCCTGCAAGCCAATCCATTTCTTTTGCACTGTGATGCACGGCATGAAAACGCCAAAGTAGTGGCACTTCATGATAAGCCCTATGCACAAAATATTGCATTAAATCAGCCACTAAAATGATTAAAAATAGCTGCAGTAAAAATGGCAGTTGAATAATAAAGCCTTGCACTGTATCAGACACAGCCCAGCCAAATGCGTGATGTACGAACTGATTGGTTGCCAGCAACACAAAACCAATAATTAAGTGATTAACAAAGAAATGATTTAAATCACCTTGCCACTCAGATCGGAGAATTTTTTGCTCTTTACGGTGCGGCAGTAGCTTCTCAATTAGAATAAAAATCAGTGTGGAGCCAAGTAAGTCAAGAATGAACCAATCAAGCCCCAAGTAAGGCGTATTATCTTTAAAGTCGCCCACTTCAACATTTGGACCGCCAAATGCAATTGCCACAACTATAAATACCCAAGCCGTTGCACCGAGCCGTTTATTAGTGTTACGAACAAAGTTCAACAACCCTAAACTGCCTGAAATAATTAATGCCACAAACATTAGCTGACGTAAAAACTCAACACTGTAGTTTTGCCTGAGCTCTGGGGTCGTTAAGTACTCTGGAAAATGAAAGGCTAACACCCCTAAACAGGATAAAACCGCTAAGAAGCAAGCAATATAACCGCTAATATTGCCTTCACCCACTTGAAACTGCTCAGCCCTAAATAGCCGATGATAAAGACGAGCCATGATATAAAAATCCATTTATCAATTTTTTGCAGCATAACACAGAAGAATTTAGGAACAAATGTACGCTGAGCCATCACGAAAATGTGTAAATTACAAATTAATAGCGAAGAACTGTCTAATATTATTGAACATCCATATCCTTATGAAACGAAATAGGCTTATAAAAGAATAAGCCTTTAACTATTACTGAAATGCTTTATCAAACTTATCTTGATCAAGGTATTTATCAAATGCACCTAAAGCATTACCCACACTTGGCTCAGCCATTAACTCTTGCATTGCAACTTCACCGACAATACCGAATGCATTTTCCATTGCTCCCTGACCGCCGACTTCTATCGCCGCCTTAGCTTGCTTTGGACAGTCTTCAGTTAATAAACGCGTAACTAACGCACCAACATAGCGATTAGTGTCATCCATATCTTGCTCTGTAACGTTCGCGAAAGGCTTAATTATACTATGCGTCGACATACCCAGATAAATCCACTTAGCGAGATTTTTCCGCTCTTTGCCATTTAGTGAATCAGTTAAACACACTGCAAGTTGCTGAGCTTCTTCTGATGCTGAAGCATAACTAGGCAGTAACGACATTACAAAGAGTGAAGTAGTTAATAAGATTTTTTTCATTATCTTTCCTTGAAAACAATTACGCACAATAAAGTAATGTGAATCCAAATAAATTTCCAGCAAAAACCAAAAAAGCCACGATTAACGTGGCTTTGTTGGATAAAGCTTAAACTTTTACTGTTCTATTATAAGAACTGACCTAGCGCTTTAACTTGGTCTAACATGCGGTTTGAGAAACCCCACTCGTTATCGTACCAAGCCATCACTTTAACAAGCTTACCATCTACTTTAGTTTGGGTAGAATCGAAGATTGAAGACGCAGGGTTGTGGTTAAAGTCGATAGAAACAAGTGGTAGTTCGTTGTATTCAAGAATACCTTGCATTGCACCTTCTGATGCTGCTTTAACGACTTCGTTGATTTCTGCTGCAGTTGTTTCACGCTTAGCAACAAACGTTAAGTCTACTAAAGAAACGTTGATTGTTGGTACACGTACTGCCATGCCGTCAAGTTTACCCGCAAGTTCAGGAAGTACTAGGCCAACCGCTTTAGCTGCACCTGTTTTCGTTGGGATCATTGACTGAGTTGCGCTACGTGCACGGTATAAGTCTGGGTGATAAACGTCAGATAAGTTTTGATCGTTTGTGTAAGCATGAATTGTTGTCATGCTACCTTGCTCGATACCTACAGTATCGTTGATTGCTTTTGCAATTGGCGCTAGACAGTTTGTTGTACACGATGCGTTTGAAATGATGTTGCTGTCAGCGTTTAATACTTCGCTGTTAACACCATGAACAACTGTTGCATCCATGTCCGTGCCAGGCGCAGAAACGATTACTTTTTTAGCACCCGCTTCAATGTGTTTAGCCGCTGCGTCACGTGAAGTGAATAAACCAGTACATTCTAAAACGATATCTACGTTTAGTGCTTTCCAAGGAAGGTTTGCTGGATCACGCTCTTGTGTAAGGGTAATTTCATCATTACCAATTAGCATGGTGTTTTCAGCAAGTGTTACTTTTTGAGAAAATTGACCGTGTACTGAGTCAAATTGAGTTAAATGCGCGTTAACATTTGCTGGTGCTAAATCGTTGATTGCAACGATTTTGATTTCGTTGTTTTGAGCTGACTCATAAAGGGCACGTAATACGTTACGACCGATACGTCCATAGCCATTAATTGCAACATTAATCATTCTAATATCTCCCGTTAATTATTTTACTTCACTTGCTTGGCGAGCAAGCGCTTCAATGGCTTGCCAGTCTTTGTTTTCAATAAGTTGTTTATCTAACATCCAAGTACCACCTACACAGATTACGTTTTTAAGTGCCAGGTAGTTAGGTGCTGTTTCAAGGCTAATGCCGCCTGTAGGGCAAAAAGTTACTTGTGGTAAAGGGCCACCAATTGATTTCAGCATTGCTGTGCCTCCTGCTGCTTCTGCAGGAAAGAACTTTAAGAACTTAAAGCCATGGCTTGCTAATTTCATTACTTCACTTGGTGTTGCTGCACCTGGTAAAAATGGAATATCAGTGTCTTTAGCCAGTGCTAATAATTCGTCGTTTACACCTGGGCTAACCATGAAGTCAGCACCGGCTTCAACAGATGCATTAAATGTTGCTTTATCAACCACAGTGCCTGTGCCAACGTATGCTTCTGGTACGGCTTCTTTCATTAGCTTTACAGCTTCTGCCGCAATCGGCGTACGTAAAGTAATTTCTAGTGCTTTTAAGCCACCGTTATAAAGCGCACGTGCAAGGGGTGCTGCATCTTCAAGTTTTTCGATAACAACAACCGGTACCACAGGTGCCGATGATAAAATTTTCTCAATGCTCATTGTTTGTTCCTCATAGCCCAGTAACGGCGTATTATTATTCTAAACCAAAGGCACTTGCGCCTAGGTCTGCACTACTTACTATATTTCTGAAACCTGCGAATAACTCTCGGCCTGTACCATATGTTTGGCTTGGTTGGCTAAGTTGTAGTTCACGTTTTGCTAATTCTTCATCGCTTACGTGTACTTTCAATACACCCGCTGGTGCATCAAGCGTCACTAAATCACCTTCGTGAATTTTTGCGATTACACCACCTTCAACCGCTTCTGGTGCTAAGTGGATTGCAGCAGGAACTTTACCTGATGCACCCGACATACGGCCGTCAGTCACAATCGCCACTTTGTAGCCTTGGTCTTGTAGTGTTGCCATTACTGGCGTTAATTTGTGAAGCTCAGGCATGCCTTTCGCTTTTGGACCTTGCTCTTTAATTACAGCAATAAAGTCTGTGTTTAATTCACCACGGCTATACGCTTCTTGTAACTCTCCTTGAGAGCTAAATACTTTAGCTGGCGCAGAAACAACTTGATGTGACTCAGCCACTGCAGATACTTTAATAACAGCTTTACCAAGGTTACCTGTAAGAAGCTGTAAACCACCCTGCTTGCTAAACGGGTTATCAATCGGACGTAACACTTCTTCATCGTGTGATTTTTCTGGACACGCTACCCATTTAACTTTGCTTGGGCCAGTGCTGTTAGTCATGATCACTGATGAATCTTTATCAAGCATTGGCTCTGTGGTGTATGCTTCTAAGCCATCACCCACAATCGTTTTCACGTCGTTATGTAAGTAACCTTTGCTTAGTAGTTGCTTCATTAAGAAGCCCATACCGCCGGCAGCTTGGAAGTGGTTCACATCTGCTGAGCCGTTCGGGTAAATACGTGTAAGAAGTGGCACAACTTCTGATAAGTCAGCCATGTCTTTCCAAGTAAGGATTACACCCGCTGCTTTCGCGATAGCTACTAGGTGGATTGCGTGGTTTGTTGAGCCGCCTGTTGATAACAAGCCAACTAAACCATTAATAATTGTTTTTTCACTTACTACGTCTGCAAGGCAGTTAGCATCTTTTGTTTCGATTAACTGCTTTAACATAGTTTCTACAGCGTGACCTGTTAAACCATCACGTAGTTCTGTGTAAGGGTTAATGAAAGAGCTACCTGGTAAATGTAGGCCCATGATTTCCATTAACATTTGATTCGAGTTTGCCGTACCGTAGAAAGTACAAGTGCCGGCACTGTGATACGATGCGCTTTCTGCTTCTAAAAGCTCTTCGCGGCTTACTAAGCCTTGTGCAAATTTTTGACGAACACGGGCTTTTTCTTTATTCGGGATACCCGATTGCATTGGACCGGCTGGTAAGAAATACGTTGGTAAATGACCAAATGATAAGGCACCAATTAAAAGTCCTGGGACAATCTTGTCACACACACCTAAACAAAAAACACCGTCGAACACGTCATGCGATAAAGATACCGCAGTAGACATTGCAATCACGTCACGCGAGAACAATGAAAGCTCCATGCCATCACGGCCTTGTGTAACACCGTCACACATAGCAGGTACACCACCAGCAACCTGTGCTGTAGCATCAAACTTAGTGGCAAGGCTTTTGATGATTTCTGGATAGTCTTTGTAAGGAACATGCGCAGAAAGCATGTCGTTATAAGCGTTGATGATAGCTAGATTTGGTTGCTCGTCTGATTTTAAGCGAGCTTTGTCATCGCTGCTACAAGCAGCCATAACGTGTGCAATATTACCACAGCCTAAACCAGCACGAACTCTTGTTTGTTTTTTTGCGTGCGCGATTCGCTCTAAATAAGCTTGGCGGGTCTCTTTACTGCGTTCGATAACGCGTTCGGTGACTTCTTGGATACGAGGATGCAACATATAAATTCGACTCATCTCTATAGTTAGAGGATAAAGGCTCAGTAACAATTACAGACTCCACGAAAATAATTGTACTGAGCAACTTTGATTTACCCGTTCAAAGGTACGCTGACAGGCTGTCTCTCACAACCAACCTGACACCGGTGTCACTGTATTAACTCATGACTGTGACACCGGTGTCAACCTTATCTGTTAAATTTAGTTTAATTTTTTTAAATGACCAAATAATGAACAATTTTATTTTAATAGAATATGAGTAGAATTCATGTAAAGCACCACTATCAAAGGTGTATGCATAAGAAAGGTTTTGTTCTGAGCTTTATTTAAAAACAGCAACTTAGATCATAAAAATGCAATTTTTAGATTGAAAATAAAAAAGCCCGAGAACGCGTCACTCATTCTCGGGCTACTGTGAAAAAACAAGATGAAATTTATTTAATTGCTGCTGTCGACTCTCGAGTAATGAGTTTTGCTTCAAGGGTTACTTGATAAGGCGACTCTTGTGGATCCCCAATATGAGTGATCAATTGCTTAACTGCTTGCTGCGTCATTTCTTCAACCGGTTGTGCAATGGTCGTTAACCCTGGCCAGATATGACGTGCAATTGGTGCGTTATCAAACCCAGCAATAGAAATATCATCTGGCACTCTTAACTGCATTTGTGTAGCAAGCTTTAATACTGCTGCTGCCATGTAGTCATTTGAAGCAAATACCGCTGTTGGGCGAGGGTTTAAATCTAAAATTGTACGGGCACTATCAACACCAGAGTGATAACTGAAGTTACCTTCTTCAACTAAGCGTTCATCAAACTCAATACCATTTGACGCAAGCGCTCTTCGATAACCTTTAAAACGCTGCTCTGTCGCACTGTGATCAGGGTGACCTTTAATGAAGGCGATTTCTTTATGACCCAGCTTAATAAGATGCTCTGTTATTTCAAAAGCACCCTGCTCGTCGTTACTTCTTACCGAAATAGAGTCGTCTTCAAGTACCGCAGATGCGACGCGAGCATACGGGATCTTTTTCGACTTTAAAAAGCTTACAAGTTCAGGGAAATCTGAAAATGGTGGGGTAAGTACAATGCCGTCTAAACGAGAGGTTTGAATTAATTGCTCAATATTACTAATTAATTCTTCGCCGCGTAATTCACATGGGTGGATCAATAAATTGTAGTTAAGCTCATGACACGCCGCTAAAGCACCGGTTTGCACACGGGTAATATAGCTTTTACTCGGATTGTCGTACAAGCAACCAATAATAAAACTACGGTTTTGTGCCAAACCACGAGCGATTGGGTTTGGTGTGTAATCAAGCTCTTTAAATACTTTGAGTACTTTTTCGCGCGTTGCATCACTCACGTTAGGCTCATTGTTGAGCACGCGAGACACTGTTTTTTTCGATACACCGGCATAGCTGGCGACACTGTTGATGGTTACTTTCTTCATCCGCTCTACATCCAACTGCTAATTACGCGTTACTTTTAACATGTATACACGCAGCAGCACCAATGAATGGAATGTTGTCTTGTGTTACAAGCGTAACGGGGATCTGTGAAGTATATTGCGACATAATGCCTTTGTCTGCAAAACGCTCAACAAATCGACTAGATAATAGACGTTGTTGCATGCGAGGTAAAATACCACCACCAATAAATACGCCACCTAATGCGCCAAATGTCAGGGCTAAGTCCCCTGCTACGCTGCCAATCCAATCACAAAATTGATTAAGTGTTGCATCACAGACTTCACACTGACCAGTGGTTGCAAGCTCGCTAATTTGTGCAGCATCTAGATTCTTTGCTTCAACACCTTTTACCGCTGCCATAGCACGGTATAAATGCGCGATACCTGGGCCCGAGAATACTGTTTCAACAGATACATGATTTAACTGCTTTTTAAGCTCAGTGATTAACTGGCGGTCTAACTCTGTCACTGCCGCAAGGGTAATGTGCCCTGCTTCGCAGCTAAGTACAGCGCTACCCTGTGATGTGCGAACTAAACACGCAGCACCGAAACCTGTACCTGGCCCCATAACTGCGATATTCGCATTTTCATCAGCCTGGCCTGCTTTAACAGCCATATTTTGCGAATCATCTAAATAAGGCGCCGCATAAGCAAATGCTGCAAAGTCGTTGATTACTTCAAGTTGCTCAAATGAAAACTCTGCTTTTAAATCTGCAACGTTAAAGTGCCAGCCAAGGTTTGTTAAGTGAACTTGGCCTGCTTTAATCGGGCCAGCTACTGCTAAACATGCGCGGCTTGGCTTAGGAAACGAAATCTGGCTGAAGTACTGGTTAATCGCACTTTCTAAAGAGCCAAAATCTGCACTTGGAAAAGTTAAATTGTGCTCGATAACAAACTGGTTAGTTTGTGCATTAAAGTCAGTGATTAAAGCGAAACGAGCGTTAGTGCCGCCGATATCGGCAACAAGAATAGGAGCGAATTCTGTAGTTGTCTGTGTGTTCATGATGTTTTCTCTATTTGTCTAAGCTAGTTGCCGCTTATTTTTCTAGTTTTCAATGGCAAAGCCACTGTGTCTGCTAAACTTTGGGTCATTGCCTCAAAGAAGCTATCTTTTGTATTAAAAAAATGCTGCCCAAATGAATGGGCAGCCAAATACGTTTTGACAACAAAATGATAAAACAGTGATATTATGACACCGGTGTCAGATTGGGATCAATAAAAATTTTCATTATTTGTGCATGCATACGTATTTATTGATAAAACCTGCGTATTAAGTATCGAAAAAGCATTTATATACGCATAAAAAATGCCTAGCTGTGTACAGAACAGCCACACACACGCCACTTGTCACAAATAGCTTGAAAAAAATATTAAATAGCCGAAAATGGCAATTACTACTTCTGTTATTTGGTAACCATATGAAAGGTAAGGCGACATCTTTTGACATTGCACATTATGCGGGTGTGTCGCAGTCAACCGTGTCTCGCGCGCTGCGAAATAGCCCTTTGGTCAACGAAGAAACGCGTCGACGTGTTCATGAGGTAGCAAAACAGCTCAACTATAAAGTTGATAAAAATGCCAGTAATTTAAGAACTCAACAAAGTAGTACCCTCGCCCTGTTATTATTTGAAGATCCCACTTCGGATGAATCACAAATAAACCCTTTCTTTTTGGCGATGCTGGGCAGTATTACAAGAGCTTGTGCAAAAGAAGGCTACGACTTACTGGTATCGTTTCAGTCGAGCAGCTCTGATTGGCAAGCCGATTACGAAGACAGCCACCGTGCAGATGGCTTAATACTGCTTGGTTATGGTGATTACCTCGATTATCAACCTAAATTTAAAACCTTAATAGACCAACATACTAAGTTTGTCTGCTGGGGTGCCAGCGTAGACAACCGCCCAGACTTAACGGTCAGCTGCGATAACTACGGCGGTGGTAAATTAGCAGCTGAGCATTTACTTGCAACCGGTAGAACCGATTGTGCATTTATTGGTGATGCTTCTGATCATAGCCCTGAATTTTTTGCTCGCTACCAAGGTTTTAAAGATGCTTTCTTAGCCAAAGGCGTGGCTTTAAACGAACGTAAAATGGCAAATGCGATTTCAACTGAAGAGTCAGGCTATCACGCGACTCGTTCCCTCATAGCAAATAACATTCGCTTTAACTCATTGTTTGCCGCCAGTGACCTTATTGCTATTGGTGCTATTCGTGCCTTGAAAGAAGCGAAAATCAAGGTTCCTGATGATGTACACGTTGTTGGCTTTGATAACATTGCTGTTGCTAGCTTTGTAAACCCTCCACTTACCACTGTTCAGCAAGACACCACCCTCGCCGGGCAAATGTTGGTCGATAACCTGCTCAAACTCATTCGTGGTGAAGATGTAGAGAATACCCTTTTACCACCGCGTTTAATTATTCGCGGTTCGAGTGTTTAATTTTTAGCGATAACAGCCTTGTTATCGCCTACTCCCGACCCAATCAAAAACTTATTGCATTAAAATTAGTTTTTTTTCGATTTACCCAAGACTATTACTTCGAAAAAGCAGATAATTACGCCTATTATGTTGAAAACGCTTATCTGGCATACAAAGCTTAGATAACAACGCGCACAAAGGTGGAATTTTTTAATGGAAATTAAAGTTAATTTTCTCGACAACCTCAGACTTGAAGCCAAGTTTGATGATTTCTCTGTCATTGCAGACCAACCTATTCGCTATAAGGGTGATGGCACTGCACCAAGTCCATTCGATTACTTCTTAGCATCTTCTGCATTGTGTGCGGCTTACTTTATTAAAGTGTATTGTAATTCACGCGATATCCCGACAGATGGTATCCGTGTTGCGCAAAACAATATCGTTGATCCAGAAGACCGCTATAACCAAATTTTTCAAATTCAGGTTGAGTTACCAGAAAGCCTTTCTGAGAAAGACCGCACGGGTATTTTACGTTCTGTTGAGCGTTGTACAGTAAAACGTGTTATTCAAACTGGCCCAGAATTTAAAATCGATACTGTTGAAAGCATCGAAGCAGACGCGCAAGCAATGTTGATGGCAAAACCAGGTGATGACAGTAATACCTTTATTTTAGGAAAAGACTTACCCCTTGAAGAAACCATCGCAAATATGACGGCCATCCTTGAAGAGTTAGGGATGAAAATCGAAATATCTTCTTGGCGTAATATTGTGCCAAATGTATGGTCACTTCATATTCGTGATGCAGCCTCACCTATGTGTTTTACCAATGGTAAAGGTGCAACCAAAGAAAGCGCGCTATGCTCAGCTTTGGGCGAGTTTATTGAGCGCTTAAACTGTAACTTCTTCTATAACGATCAGTTCTTAGGCGAAGACATTGCCAATAGCGAGTTTGTTCATTACCCAAATGAAAAGTGGTTTGCTCTGACTGATGATGACTCTCTACCTGAGGGCATATTAGATGACTATACCCGTGAAATTTATAATCCAGATGGTGAGCTATGTGGCTCACACTTAATCGATACTAACTCTGGTAATAAAGAACGTGGTATTTGCTCTATTCCTTATGTTCGCCAGTCTGACGGTGAAACAGTTTACTTCCCGTCAAACCTAATTGAAAACTTATTCTTAAGTAATGGTATGAGTGCTGGTAACAACTTTGCCGAAGCAAAAGTACAGTGTTTATCTGAAATTTTTGAGCGTGCAGTTAAGCGCCAAATCATTGAGCAAGAAATTGTTTTACCAGACGTACCAGAGGACGTTTTAAACAAATACCCAGGTATTGTTGCGGGTATTAATGGTCTTGAAGAACAAGGTTTCCCTGTCGTAGTAAAAGATGCCTCGCTAGGTGGTCAGTTCCCAGTGATGTGCGTAACACTCATGAACCCTAAAACAGGCGGTGTATTTGCTTCTTTTGGTGCGCACCCAAGCTTTGAAGTTGCTTTAGAGCGCAGCTTAACTGAGTTATTACAAGGCAGAAGCTTCGAAGGCTTAAACGATGTACCTAAGCCAACGTTCAATAGTATGGCAGTTTCTGAACCGGAAAACTTTGTAGAGCACTTCATTGATTCAACGGGCGTGATCTCATGGCGCTTCTTCAGCGCTAAGCACGATTATGAGTTTGTCGAGTGGGATTTCTCTGGTAGCAATGAGGAAGAGACAGCGAGCTTATTCGGTATTTTAGAAAGCTTAGGTAAAGAAGCTTACATTGCTGAGTTCTCAGATCTTGGTACCGCATGTCGTATTTTAGTGCCTGATTACTCAGAAGTGTATCCTGTGGAAGACTTGATTTGGGACAATACCAATAAAGCACTTAATTTCCGCGAAGATATCTTAAACCTACATCGTTTATCAGAAGATCAACTTGCTGATTTAGTTGAGCGCCTAGAAGAAAGTGAACTAGATAACTACATTGACATCATCACATTAATCGGTATTGAGTTTGATGAAAACACAGTATGGGGTCAGTTAACGATTCTAGAGCTGAAGCTACTTATTTACTTAGCACTTGGTGATTTAGAAGCAGCAATGGAGCTTGTTGAAGCATTCTTACAGTATAACGACAATACCATTGTTGAACGCGGCCTATTCTACCAAGCAATGCATGCAACGTTAGAAGTTGCACTCAGCGATGACCTTGAGATTGAAGATTACATTCACAGCTTCACCCGTATGTTTGGTCAAGAAACGATGGATGCAGTCGTTGGCTCAATCAACGGCGATGTAATGTTCTATGGTTTAACAGAAACCAGCATGAAACTTGAGGGCTTAGACAGGCACCTTCGTTTAATCGAAAGCTACAAAAAGCTACACACTGCTCGCGCTAAAAAAGCAGGATTATAATCAGGTAAATCGAGCTGTAAGCAACCAACTTACAGCTCCATCCCTTTGTTTATTAGGTAAATTAATTAATACCTCAATAAAACACTTAGATTTTTATGTATTTGCACTGTAAGCCCCCTACCTTGTCCAGTTCTGTTTAAACTGATAAATTTCGCTCAAGTTTCACCCTATCGATTTATTAAATGGACTTAAAAGGCTTTATTACTGCCCCTCTTATTCTGCTTGTCCTGTTTTGCTCTCACCCTTGTTTTGCAAAAATAACAATTGGTGTATCGAGCGAAAATGGCGAATCTTTAAAGTACTCACGTAAACACTTTTACGGTGAATTAAAATCGGCTTATAGCTGTGTGATCAATCACCTAGATACCGATTATGATGTTATCACTGTGCCGCAAGCACGGCTTATTAAAATGCTGCAAAACAATGAAGTAGATATAGCCATGCCACTTTTATTATTACCACAGAGAGATCTATTTGCGGTTCGCTCAGCAACAATTTACCAAGTTGGATATGAGCTGATAAGCCAAAGTGCTGACTCAGATTTGAGTATCGAGAATTTACGCAGGCAGGCTAACTTGAATGGTATCGTCTATAAACGCGGAACTGGGGCACGTACCTTAATGCTTAAATATTTAGGCATTGATAAAAATGAATCGATAAGCCATGAACATCAAGTTAGTACATGGCAACAAGCCGTTGATTTCGTAGCTAAGAACAGAGCTGGTATCACAGCCCTACCTAGTGTGATTGCAAAAGATATCGAGCCTCACCACTTTGATGGCGTTACACGCATTAAAATGCCAGACCACCAATTAGGGCTATATATGTCATCGCGTTTTGCCAAAAGCGCTGAAGCAACTGCTATCAACGATGCATCAAAAAACTGTAAAGAAGTTAGATAAACGATAGGTTATTTAATTTGCTCAGTCTTAAGCTCAGCTAAACGGCTTTCGACTTGTAAACGCTCTTGCTCTGTTAGTTCGCCATAAAGCTTGGGGTATGGCCAGCCATAACCCCAGCGAAAGCTGGTAGGTAAAAAAGGTGTGCCACCCACTCTGACCCCAGCAAGCATCAATAGCGCAATTTCTTGCTCACCTACTTTTGCAACACACTTTTTTAAATCAACGTCAGCTTGCTCACGTTGCTTGAAAGTACCGCCTTGCCAATATGCAAGGTCATGAGCTTTACAGCAAGCCAACCATAAGTTTTTATGTTCTAAGGTGCCATCAGGAAAAGAGCTGCAACCATCTGTAGTGAAAGGTTTAAGTTCAGCACTACTGGTAATAGAAACATGAAAAAGTAACATCAAACCTAGGATAACGTTAGGATAATTAGCCACGCTCAAGACCTTAAGTAACGACTTAATACTCAACTTGGTACGCAAACCCTTCACAACTCAGCGCTTTTTGGCAATCAGTATCTGCATGTGCACTGATATAACACTGTCCATATACAATCGCATTGCCACCCCTTTGCTGTACTTTACTTTTAAGAGTATCTTGGAGTTGACTTCTAGATCCATCAATATCATCAAACGGACCCGCTTGTGGTAAATGCATATCACTTTCTAATTGGCAATAATAGCTCGAAACCTGGCCAAGAAATGTTGCTCTGTGGCTCACTAATTGGCGTTCTGTAAATACTTCAACATTGTGACCCCGGACTGAAGTTTCAACATCACCAAGCACATACTCACCCACGTTTGTATTTATTGCACAAGAACACAATAAACCAACACTCAACAAAGTAGATAAAGCCTTGAACATATTTTCACCTTCCCTGAATTAATTGTTCAGCTACAAATTACACCAAATAGTAATGGCTTTTGTTTACTAAACTAAAGATAAGCTATCTTATCGTACCCATATAAGGAAATCACAATTAAATTGTAAAAAAGTGCAAAACAAAAAACCGCCGAGGTTAATTCGGCGGTTTAATTATTTAAGTAGTTATTTAAAAGAAGCTTACTTAGCTAATGTTTCGGCTGCTTTTTCTGCAAAAAGGTTACCTAGTTTTATATAGTAATTACTTTTATAGTGCCATTTATCTTCAATGAATTCGACAGGCTCATCAAAGGCGACTAAATGAGCATTGGCATTTGATTGAACATACTTTTTCTGAGCATCCCATACACTCTCTATATATGGCATCATGCGTGTTTGAGGTGTTTTACCAGAGTCTTCGATTCTGCCAAGTATGATTGGTAACTCTTTATTGCCAAAAGTCATCTTCATATCATTCATCAGGCTTGTTAAATTAGCTAAATAAACCTTAGATGCTTGTTCATGATAGGCATCGGCCTCACCCTGCATCCAAATGATCCCTGCTGGGACTAAAGTATCAGCTTCACCATCACCATCTATATCGTTGTTAGCTAACACAGCTCTTACGGTAGTTTGAAAGTTATCCCATTGGTTGATCTTGCTGTTGTCAGCATAGTTCTGCCCCCATGTACCAAAACCAGATGCCCCAAGCGCAATAGATGAACCACCACGCGCATATTTAATAATGGCTATTTTCTTATCTGTGAGCTCAGATAAGCGTTTACCAAAACTCAATTCAGGACCAAACCTTTCAGATAAAATAATTGAATGATCTGTCGATCTTGCGCCTGTTCCAAAACCAGGCATTAAATTAGTCCAAACACCTTTACCACCATTTAATGCATCATCAGCAACAGGGTTACCAAAAAAGAGTAAGGTATTTTCAACTGGTTTTTTATACTGCGCAGGTAAATCTTTATTAAAGCCAAATCCTTCCATATTTGATTGGCCACCCATAAAGTAAAGCAAGTAATCATCCGCTTTACTTTGCGTACTTACTGCTAATAGAGCACATAAAGCTAGTTTTTTAACATTATTTTTCCTTTTGCCAAAAGCAACATGCCCAATAAATATTGGGCATGTTAATTACGTTTTTACTTCAATGCGTCTTCAACAACTGGGTAATGGTCCCATACATGTTTATCGCTCACTGAACGGAGTAACTTAATGTATTCAGCGTGAGTCCAAGCCAGTGGTGTGGCTGAGTTTGTACCCTCACCTAGCTGATAGCCTGCTTTATTGTTGCCTACGCCATCCCAAACTTGTTCAGGTAACATCATGCCTTCATTGGCAAATGCTTCCATACCTTTTACATAGGTGTCTTTAATCACTTGTTGCTTCATCGCATCAAGGCTATTAGTTGCGTTTGCAGCAGCGATTTCATAGTGACCACGTTCACCTGTGAAAAACGGCCATACACGACCACGTTGACCAGGGGTGTTGTTACCACCTTCGGCATAGTTGTTACCTGTCACTTCATCTTCACCGTAACCATCGTTACCATAGCGACGGTAACCAGGGAAT
The DNA here is from genome assembly GCF_004208935.1 of Pseudoalteromonas sp. CO109Y. NCBI lineage: Bacteria > Pseudomonadati > Pseudomonadota > Gammaproteobacteria > Alteromonadales > Pseudoalteromonadaceae > Pseudoalteromonas > Pseudoalteromonas sp. CO109Y. The sequence goes on along the minus strand of NZ_SGPD01000030.1, from coordinate 249,525 downwards.
GAACCTGAGCCATCAGCAAAATTAAAGGTGTAACGCACTTGCAGATTATCGACTAAGGTTTCGTCATCGTATTCTGGTAATGTTTTTACAATGCTTGGCGCAAGTGCATCACGAACACCATAACGTACAAGCTCTAAGAAACCACCATCAAGGATTTGCTTTTTATCAAAGCCTTCACGGCCATTATTGGCGTTAAGTGTGGTTGATGAGTTTGGATCTTTGTCTTGACCAATACGAATGAAATATTCACCATCGCTGTTTTCAGACTTAAGGTTACCTTGAGTCGTAAACATGGTGCTTTCAATTTCACTATTGTAGGTTTTAGCCGTTGCTAAGTAACGCTCTGCATTTTTAGTGTCACCTGCTTTTTTAGCAATATCAGCAGCTGTCACAAGGCCTGCAACAACCGCAGCCGTTGTTGATGGTGAAAAACCATTTTGTTCTTCCCAACGCTCTTGTTGCGTAGCAGGCGGTGTAATTTGTGTGTCATTCCAAAGAATTTTCGCAAGACCACCATCAACTAAGAAATCAGCAGCTGGTTTTAACATTTTGCCATACCAATCTGTCAGCTCTTGATCGCTAAGTACGCCAGCTTGATGTAGTTTCCACGCTAACATAATTGGCATTGCTGTTTGGTCAAGCTGAACACCTACCCACTCAAGCTCACCATCAACATGCGTCTTTTGTAAGAACCAACCCGTGTCACCACCATTGCCTGGCGTGTTATCTGTTACTTGTACTTTTTCTAGATATTCAAACGCCGTTTTAGCAGTACGTGTATCACCCATGGCCATAAATGCCATTGCTACTTGATAGAAATCACGTACCCAAACCGCTTTATAACCGGTAGACCCTGTTTTAGCTGATACTGTTTCACCCCAAGGGTTAGACAGTGACGCAATTAAAGCACCGGCATGAGTTTTATCTTCTTGCGCTTTCAACACCATGGCGCTGGTATAAAGCAGCTTACCATTATCTGCGGTGCTGTTAGTTAATGTGCTCAAAGGTTCAAGGCTTGCTAAGTAGTCTTGCCAACCAATTGCAGCACCTTCACCGTTATATGCAGCAAGTACTTTTTGGTAGCCTTGGTTTAAACTTGCTTGGCCTTCTTTTAAGCTTGCAGCTTCAGAGTTACCAAAGCTTAAAGCTAAATCAAAGGTGGTGTTTTTAGATACTTCGCCAAGCTCTGCAAGTAAGCTTACATTACCCGACTTATCACCAGTATTTTGGTAAGTCGTTGAGAGTGATTGCGATGTTTTTAACTCTTTTAAGCCATCACTTACACCCGTAAAGCCAACGCTTGCTTGCTTAAATGGTTTAGCGGCTTGTAAAGATAAAAAGCTATCATCTTGCCAAGCAACTAGACCCTTATCAGTCACTTTTGCAAAATCATCTAAGCCGTTGTTATCAATGTAAGGGTTTACATTAACGTAGGCTTTTACACCTTCAAGGTCTGTATTAAATACGCTACGAACAAACAATGTTTGGCCGTTTGGATCTGTAAAAATATGCTTTTCTAAAGTGAAACGACCTTGTTTATCTTTACTAACGACTTTGTAAGCAAGCGATAATGGGCGACCCGCGTCGTCTTTGTATAAATAATCAATGCTAACATCCAGATCATCGTTCTCTGTAACGGTAAAGTCTTTACCGACTACAACAAACTGCATATCTTTGATTTGTGCTTGGTGAATTAAACCAAACATGGTTTCTGTGATCATGCCTTTCGCGATTGAAAACCAAACTTTTGATACTTTGCCGGTAGCAGCTGCGTCGCTATAGTGGCCGTCTTGGTATTGCTCGTAAGAGGTACCAATACCTGTTTTACCTGAGTATGCCCAAAAAGGCTCAACACCCGGTGCTCCTGGTGCAGACACCTGCTCAACTGCTGTATTAGCTGATTGTTCTGAACTACAAGCTGTTAAACCTAACGCTAACAAGCTTGCTGTAATGAGATTAAATTTTTTCATGGTGTGTCCTTATTATTGTTGCTTAACGCGCAGTACAGCGACCGCTGCTAGTACGAATGACACTGCACCTAGCACTAACGCATAAATCGGTTGATTATCAAAAAAGTGACGTAAAATTAGGCCTAATACGCTTGCCGCTAAAAGCTGCGGAATAACAATAAAGAAGTTAAAGATACCCATGTACACACCCATTTTTTTACTTGGTACTGAGGTACTTAACATTGCGTATGGTAAAGATAGAATTGACGCCCAAGCAAAACCTACTCCAATCATTGGCCAGATCAGTAAACTTGGATCTTTGATAATAATGAAGCTGACCAGACCCAATGCACCGAGCACTAGGTTGATTGCGTGAGCCATTTTTAGCCCTACTTTTTTAACGATAACTGGAATACACAGTGCTGCAATGGCAGCAAAACCATTGTAAGCGGCAAATAATACACCAACCCAATCCGCACCGTTATTATAAGCAAGAGAGCTTGTATCACTGCTGCCGTAGTGAAAGCTAGTTACTGCCGAAGTGGTGTAAATCCACATTGCAAATAATGAGAACCAGCTAAAAAATTGTACCCAAGCCAATTGTTTCATCGTTTCTGGCATAGTGAATACATCATTCACAACTTGATAAAAGCCACCACTGGTTGCGTTTTTAGCCTTTAAAGCCCCGGCAATAAATTGAATAACACCAAAGCTAATCAAACCACCAGCAAGTAAATAAAGCTCTTTCTCAAGAGAAAGACCGGTAACGATACCAAGTACTACTAGACCAAGAACCGTAAAGATTGCAGCGCCTTTGTTAAAGTTTACATCACTTTGAACATCGCCCGAGTCATCGCTTTGCTCTTGTTCATGAAAGCTTTCAAGTTCTTCTGGTGAATATTCTTTAGTAGTAAAGACAGTCCAAAACACAGCAATAATTAATACTACTGCGCCAAAGTAAAACGAAAATTTTACAGAATCTGGAATTTGCCCTGCAGGTGCAGTATTAGCAATATCGAACCAGTTAGTCATCATCCAAGGTAATGCAGACGCGACAACCGCACCAACACCAATGAAGAAGCTTTGCATTGCATAACCAGTTGCACGTTGCTTTTTCGGTAAGTTATCACTGACAAGAGCACGGAATGGCTCCATAGTTACGTTAATTGACGCATCCATGATCCATAACATACCCGCCGCAATCCACAGGCTTGGTGAGTTAGGCATAATGAATAACGATAACGTCGTTAAAATAGCGCCATAGAAAAAGAACGGACGACGACGACCTAACTTATTCCATGTTTTATCACTCCAATAACCGATGATCGGCTGAACAATAAGGCCTGTTAATGGTGCTGCAACCCAAAGAATTGGAATATCATCAACATTGGCACCTAAGGTTTGAAAAATACGGCTTACATTACCGTTCTGTAATGCAAAGCCAAATTGGATTCCAAGGAATCCAAAACACATATTCCATATTTGCCAAAAGCTTAGCGTTGGTTTGTTATTATTCATAGTCAGCCTTTAAGGTAAATACTGCACTGCTTAAGCCGTTCAGTTGTAATTGAATTGGCGCCTTCGATGCTGCCTCAGAAATCACAATGTCGGCATGATTTTCTAGGTTATCAGTTAACGTTAAACCACTGTGGTTAAGTTTAGGTAATAACGCTTGGTTAAGAGTAAGCTCAACATTCTGTGGATTTTCTGAAAAGTTACTTATTACAAGCACCAGCTGTTGACCTAGCTTACGCGTAAAGGCAATTACTTGCTCTGAGCCAGTCAATTCAACCGCTTGCATGTCACCGCCAACAATTGCAGGAAGTGTGTTTAATGACATTAACTTGCTGTAGTAAGCGCGAAGATCAGCTTGCTGTTTTGTAAGCGCACCACCATCGAATTTACCATTGTTCATCCACGCTTGATGTGCAGGTACACCCATGTAGTCGAAGATACTTGTACGCGTTGGGTCACCAAAACCACCGTCCTCAGAGCCATCTTCACCGACAGCTTGACCAAAATAAAGTAAGGTTGGCGAGCGCGACATCAATGTAGATACCACCATCGCTGGCTTACCTTTTTCACTACTACCAGCGAAATCTGGGCTAGCAATACGTTGCTCATCATGGTTTTCTAAAAAGTGCAGCATATGCTCTTCAATATCCGCCACTTGGCTTTGGATATCGAAAATAGTATCCGCTGATTGCTTGCCTTGCATCACAGCTTTAACCGTGTCGTAAAAACCGACTTTGTCGTAAAGGTAATCCATCTTACCTTGCTGGATATAAGGGCGATAAAGTGTTGGGTTATATACCTCAGCCAGAATAAAGGCATCGCTTTTTTGCATCTTGATTGATGAGTTCAAAAAGCTCCAAAACTCAACAGGCACCATCTCGGCCATATCATAACGGAAGCCATCGACACCTTTATCTAACCAATAAAGCGCAATATCGCGAAATTTATACCAGCTATTTGGTAAGTCTTTATCCTGCCAAAATGCGTAGTGCGCACGGTAATCTTTATCAGCGTAATCATCCGGTAGTGTTGGGAAGTCGTAGCTGCCGTCTGGTTTCACACCGTAATTGATTTTAACTGTTTCGTACCAATCATTAATGTCAGGTTTAGCGGCACGGGCCCCATTACCCGTCCATTTTGCTGGGGTTTCCGCAAACTGATTATCAGCAAGAGGATGCGGGTTACCACCTAACACTTGGTAGCTATCGCTGGTAGGAACTTGAAATGACTGCCCTGTTACATAGTAAAAGTTATTATCGCGAGCATAGGTTTTCGTCGTGTCATCTTCAGCACCAAAATCCTTTACGCCTTCAGGCTTGGCGACTGACTGGTAATTACGCGCTACGTGATTTGGCACAATATCAATAACAACTTTCATACCGTGCTTATGAGTACGATTAATTAGCTCCACAAACTCTTCTAAGCGGCGCTCAGGGTTAATTGCTAAATCAGGGTTAACATCGTAGTAATCTTTCACCGCATAAGGTGAGCCTGCACGGCCTTTTACAACATCAGGGTCATCTTGTGACAAACCGTATTCGGTATAGTCAGTTACTAAAGCATGACGCGGTACACCAGTGTACCAAACATGCGTTGTTCCTAGCTCTTTAATGCCTTGTAATGCTGCATCATTAAAATCAGCGAATTTACCTACCCCATTTTCTTCTAATGTGCCCCACGGTTTATTGGTGGTGTTAGTGTTACCAAATAATCGAGTGAATACTTGGTAAACCACAGGCTTAGAGATAGCTGCTTGGCTAGATTCTGATTGCTGCTGTTGCGTGTTCTGCTGTACTGGCGCATCGTTACCACAGGCAGTTAAACCTAAAACCGAAGCCACTACTAACGCAGTTAGTTTGTATGTTGTCATCATTACTTCATTTTTCTGTAAATATCAGTTCATACTAATGTTAAGGGCTGCATACGGACAGTAAATGCATACGTATTCAGCCTATTAGTTGCAATTATTCAAGCTCGATTAAGCGTGCTTGCATAGCTTTTAAGCGGATTGGCGCCGCAAGATCAACGCGTTTTTCGCTGATTAAATCACGCCCTTTATTTTTGCCTTTCAGCACTTCTTGCATGTAGCTTAAATCCCAATCAATGGCTTGTTGGTTTTTGTTAAGAACAACCAATACAGTTTGGCCATTGTGCTCCCTCACATAGCTGTAAACGCCTTGCTTGGGTGAAAAATGCATTAAACGACCTTCGCTTAACGCTGGTTTTTCTTGACGAAGCTTAAGCAGTTTTTTCATGCTAGCTAACATCTCTTGCTGATCAGCTGAAAGCCCCTTACCTGTGAAGGCATTCGCTTTTTGACCTTTAAACCCACCTGGAAAGTCAATGCGAATATCACCGTGGTCATTGCTTGGCGTGTTATCGAGCAGCAGCTCAGTGCCGTAATAAATTTGTGGAATACCGCGAGTTGTTAACAGCAGCGTCATGGCTAATTTAGTTTTTGCGAGGTCTTGACCCAGCTCAGTGTAAACACGGCTCATGTCATGGTTATCAGCAAACACCAAAATGTTATCTGTATCAGCATACAAAAAGTCATTCGCCAGCGATTGATATACTTTTACCCAACCTGTATTCCAGCTTTCCTCTTCGTTAAGTGCTTGGATCAACGCCTCTTGTAATGAAAAGTCCATCACACTTGGTAACTCAGAGGTATAACCATCTTGATTGACTTTGCCGCGCTGCCAATAAGATGCAATTGCAGGGTTAGTTGTCCACTCTTCACCAACAATATTAAAGTTTGGATACTCGGTCATAATCGCTTTAGTCCAATCGGCTAAAAATGCTTTATCTGAGTATGAATAGGTATCAACACGAATGCCGCTTAAGTTGGCGTATTCAATCCACCAAATGGCATTTTGAATCAAATACGTTGATAGTAACGGCTGGCGCTGATTTAAATCAGGCATAGACTCAACAAACCAACCATCGTTAAATTGACGTTTGTCGTATTGGCTTGCGTGAGGGTCTTGGATTGTTTGTCTGGCGTGACTGGTTGCATTTTTACCGTTTTCAAACTTCCCATCAAAGTTAACCCAATCAGCAGTAGGCATATCAGCCATCCACTGATGTGATGAACCAAAGTGATTAAGTACCATGTCCATCACTAAGCCGATACCATGCTCTTTCGCTTCTGCAGATAAGGTTTTATAAAGCGAATTACTGCCCATACGCGGATCAACTTTGTAAAAGTCAGTAATAGCATAACCATGATAAGAATAACTTGGCATGTCATTTTCAAGCACTGGTGTTAACCAAAGTTGAGTCACACCGAGGTCCTCAAGATAATCTAGGCTATTAATAACACCTTGAATATCACCACCATGTCGACCTCCTTTAAAACTTGGGTTTACAGCCTCCTTCATACCAGCAACGGTGTCATTGTTTGGGTCACCATTTACAAAGCGATCAGGATTGATTAAATAAAGTGTGTCTTTATTTGTAAAGCCATGACGATTGGCACTTTGCTTATCACGGGTATTTAATGGGTAAGTAAATTCTGTGCCATCTTTAGCTTTAAAAGTCAGTGTACCCGCCTTTGCATTATCGCTAATGGTTAAATCTAAAAACGCGTAATTAGGGTTATTCGTTGTTGTCACCCCTTTAAACTCAACACCTTTATAGGGCATCATTTGCCACGTTTTGTTAGCAATATTGTTATCGTAAAGCATGACTTGTAATGAGTCATTTTGCATCCCTACCCACCAGTTTTCTGGTGACACAGTAATAGCAAAACTTGCTGTTGAGTTAAAAAGTGTAAATGCAGTCGTTAGCGCTAAAAATGATTGTGTTTTTCTCATAATTAATTTTGTACTTTTTCTAAGAATTGACTGTGGCTCGGCAGCTGCTCGACAGTGCTGTTAATCAAGGTTTTTAAATTGCTAAATAACTCATTTAATTGCTTATCTGATAACGCATCAGTTAATGGATGGTGATCCTCTGCAATTAGCCCTTGGCCTATCATCACTTGCTGCCACGCAACTTCGGCAAATAGCTCATCGTCTTCTCTTACGAGCTTTCCGCTGGTTTTAAATAGCTCAATTTTCTTTTTAAGACTGCTTGGAATATCCATGCCTTTACAAAAACGCCAAAACGCACTGTCATCACGCTCTGTAATTTTGTAATGAAGAATAATAAAGTCACGAATTCGCTCAAATTCTGTTTTACTTTGTTGATTAAATTCATCCACAAGGCCTTGTTTAATACCTTGATGAGGAAAAAACTTAATTAAACGAATGGCTGCACTTTGAATTAAATGAATACTGGTCGATTCTAATGGCTCTAAAAACCCGCTTGATAAGCCAACTGATACTACATTTTTATGCCACTGTTTTAAGCGACGACCTGTTTTAAACTTAATAACGCGGGGCTCTGTCAGTGGTTTAGCAGGTAGGTTTTCTAAGAGCTGTTGCTTTGCCGCTTCATCTGATAAGAAACGTGAAGAATACACAAGGCCGTTGCCTACACGATGCTGTAAAGGAATTTGCCACTGCCAACCCGAGTCTCTTGCAATTGAACGTGTATAAGGAATTGCATCAGAAGCTGATTCACTTTGCACCGCAATCGCACTATCACATGGTAACCAATGTGACCAATCTTCAAAGCCGGTATTAAGAGTTTGTTCTATCAATAAAGCACGTAAACCGGTGCAATCAATAAATAAGTCGCCGTCTATTTGCTCGCCACTTTTAAGTAGCAAAGAGCGAATATACCCGCTTTCATGGCATTGGTTAACCGATTCAATTTTGCCTTCAATGCGTTTTACGCCCCGTGATTGCGCTAATTCCTTTAAGAATTCGCCATATCGAGTGGCATCAAAATGGTAGGCATAATGTAAGCCCGCCAACTGAGTGTTAGGAATGTGCTTGAGGTGAGCAAATTTATGAGCTTTTGCAGCTTGATAATTAAGTGAAAAATCCCAAAAATCAGGCGCATTATTAGCTTGATTTGCTTTTAGCCAAAAATGATAAAACTCACAAAACGGAAAATCTTTACCTATCTCACCAAAGGCATGCATGTAGCTGTGGCCTTTGCTGCGCCAATTTTCAAACTCAATACCGAGCTTAATCGTGGCACCAGTAGCCTTAATAAATTCTTTTTCAGAAATGCCTAGCGCACCATTTAGATGCAAAATAGGTGGGATGCTTGCTTCGCCTACACCAACAGTGCCGATCTCTGCTGACTCTATCAGCGTGATATCAATTACTTTGCCCAGCACTTTATTAAGTAATGCAGCGGTTATCCAACCAGCAGTACCACCACCGGCAATCACGACCTTGGTTATTTTTTTTGTTTCCATAGTACACCTAACGCCAATTTCAATTCATTGAGTGTAGCTCACTGATATAAAAAAGCCCTTGTAAAACAAATCACAAGGGCAATTTTCCATCGCTGTTTTAGCTAATTACAGCTTGTAGCTGAAGCCTAACAGGAATGTACGACCGTAGTCTTGGTAGTCACGTACTTGAAGTGAGTTATCACCTTGTAGTGATGTGAACGGCTCTTCAGTGATGTTCTGTACTTGGAATGTTACAGATAAACCGTCAAGGCTCTCTACACCGCCTTCGCTAAAGTCATAACCAATTTGAGCATCCCAAATTGTTTCGCCTTTAATGTCAACTTGTGTAGTCGCAAAACCTAAACCGTATACGTCACCTTTAAAGTCGCTACGCTTACGCATGCTAGTACGCGCTTGGAAACCGTTACGCTCAAAGTAAACTGTTAGGCTATCAATTTGGTCAGATAGACCAGGTAGCTCATAATCGTTGCCATGTTGGTCAGTTAAGTCTTGCTCAACACCTGTATGGCTTGCGATTAAACCAAAACCATCAAGTGATTCGCTGAACATAGTGAATGGTAGTGTTAATGAAAGCTCGTAACCCCATAGGTCACCAGAACCACCGTTTACTTTACCAGAGCCTGTACCTGTTGAAGTTTCAGGGATTTCACCAGTAGACGGGTCAGCTACACCGCTCATGTCGATTTCATAAGTACCGTCGAAAATCCACTGAGTGATATCTTTATAGAATACAGCTGCAGCGAAGTAACCTTCTTCATGGAAGTAGTTTTCATAGCTTAAATCAAAACCAGTTGCTTCTTTTGGCTCAAGCTCTGGGTTACCACCTGATACGCTCCAGTAGTTACCGTTTTCATCTGGTTGCTGATTGTAAGAAGCGTTAACTGATGAGTTCATTTCGTCTAAGCGAGCACGAGAAATCGTTTTTGCCGCACCAAAACGTACAGTTTGCTCTTCATCAATTGCAAATGATAAGTTGATGCTTGGCAAGAAGTGGCTGTAGTCATGGCTTACATCTGTTGGTGATACAACAACTAAACCATCCACAGTATTAGCAGCAAAGCCTTGTGAAGACTGTTCAGTTTTCACATAACGCACACCAACGTTACCTGTTACAGGGATAGAGCCCAGCTCTGCATTAATGTCAGCTTGTGCGAAGAACGCTGTTACTTCCTCTTGAACTGTCCAAGACTGTGTCTTGTGTTTTGAATCAGTTAAGCTTTCTTGAAGAAGGCTATAGTAACCATCATTCACCAGACCGTTGGTATCATAAGCAACCATGTTGCCCATACCAATGAAATCAAGGCTAGCTGACCCTAAACGGTATTGTTCTGGGATAGATAGCATACCCGGGTTTGATAAAGAGAAGTCTTTTAGTGTCATGAAGTAACCTTCAGACAACTTGCTCTTTTCACGGTCACGGTATGACATACCGAATGACACACGGCTGATGTAAGCGTTATCAAGTACTTTGCTTGCAGCAAGTTTCAATGTGCTTAGTTCATCATTGATTTCTGGCGCATTGATGAAACCATCTTGCGCAGTATTTTGATAAGCAGTATCAGTTAGACCGTACTTATCGTTAAGTGCAGCACTTGCACCCCAAGATAATGGGCCACCAAGTTGAATTAAGTCATAATCGCTGTAATCAAGGTTATGGCTGAATTGTGCGCCAGTGTTACCACCGTCAAACTCATAACCAATCGTATCAGCAACACCATTTGCATCACCACGACCTGTACCTGAGTAGCTTTCGATACTCCAGATTTGACGCTCAACTTCAGAGCGGCTTACGTCAAATTCTACTGACCAATCATCGCTGATGTCGTATTTTGCATTAAAACCAAACTGAGTTAGTTCTGCGTTACGCTCTTCGTAGTCATTACGAACAACAACACGTTGGCCTTCTGTTACTGCGCTTGTGATGAAACCAGAATCTGCGTCAACAACAGCTGAACTTGGGTCAATTGAACCTTGGCCCCATGCAAATGGCACTTCGATACCACGTAAGATTTTCTCATCAGAGAAATCTACATATAAAGCATCAAATGTCATGTTTAGGCGATCAGTCGGCGCAGCTTCAATAACAAGCATTGCTGTATCACGTTCAAGAGTCGATGAACGTACGAATGGCTTAGCACCACCTAAAATTGAGTACGTATTACCATCTTCACCTGTAAATTCAGGGTAACCCCAAGAGTTCCAACGTTTTTCTTGGTTTGGAGAGCTCATCGTGTTGTAAGCAAATGCAACACCGATTGTGTCATCTGCAAATTGGTCAATGTAAGAAACCGTACCACGGAAACCTTTATCGTCACCGTCTGGGTTTAATTTGTCAAAACCCGTTTGCTCGTATTGGCCGTTGAACATGATAACTTGCTCACCTTTACTTAAAGGTTTAACAGTTTGCATGTCGATAACGCCAGCGATACCTTCAGCATCAATGCCTGCGCTTGGAGTTTTATATACCGTTACGCCACTCATAATTTCTGATGGGTAAAGGTCAAATTCAACGCCACGGTTGTCGCCGATTGAAACTTGCTCACGACCGTTGAATGTTGTTGCACTTTCGTTTTCACTGAAACCACGAACACTTACACGGCTAGCTCGACCGTCTAGACGTTGTGCTGTTAAACCAGGAAGGCGTGCGATTGATTCTGCGATTGATGAATCAGGTAATTTACCGATATCTTCTGCTGAGATTGACTCAACAACTTCAGGAGTGAAGCGTTTAGTATTAATAGATTCTACAACACTGCCACGAAAACCTTTTACTTCGATAACTTCAACGTTATCGTTTTTTGCTTTTTGGTCTTCTTCTGCAGCATACGCTACAAAGCTATTTAAACCTGCGGCTGTTAAAGCCAGAGTTAATATACTTGGTTTGAACATAGACATGATGTTTTCCCATTACCCAAATTGTAATGCCAACGTGTTGCAGTTATTCATTAACATAATAGCTGTAATTCGCTGACTGATTTTGTTGTCGAATTGAATATTAACGCTCTGATTATTTTCTTAACAAATTTATGCATACGTATTCAGCGTAGTCCACCACCACGAACATTAACAACATTTTTACAAAATAGAATTGTAACCATTTGAATATAAATGATTTATCAATTTTATTGTGTGATTTAATAGTATTGAAACATTTTCGCTATATTTTCGACCCAAATTTGGTTACAAAAATAGGTACTAAGCCATTTATCTCGGTTAGATGGTGACTTAACGCAATTATTAAAGGTACTCGTCTATACCAATGATAATTGGTCTTACCAATACAACCCCCGCACCATTATGGTGTAAGCCAGCTATATTATGCACCAAGCTGGCGTTCGCGATCATAATTAAAACCCAACAAACCTAATTGGTAAATTTTATTGATAGAAATTCGAGTTGTTTACTTTTAAATCAAGTTAATAAATTTTACTGAGAACAAAGATGAATTTGGCGTGCATACGTATGCAGAGTTTTTACAGTATCTCACCCTTCACGTATGCTTTTGACATTCCGGCAACATATTGCATTAACGGTTGCCTAACAGTTTACATACACTGAGTGTCACGATGGAGAAAAACATGGCTCAAAAGCAGTGGTATAAAGGTGCGGTTATTTATCAAGTTTACCCGCGCAGTTTCCAAGACACCAATGGCGATGGCATTGGTGATATCAAAGGTATCATTGATCGTATTGATTATATTAAAAGCCTAGGTGTTGATGCTATTTGGGTTTCGCCTTTCTTTAAATCACCAATGAAAGACTTTGGTTATGACATCAGTGACTATCGTGATATCGACCCATTATTTGGTAACCTTGACGATTTTGATGAACTCATTGCACAAGCTCATCAACGTGATATTAAGATCATTATTGATCAGGTATTGAGCCATACCTCAGATCAACATCAATGGTTCCTTGATAGCCGTGAAGATAAAACCAACGACAAATCAGATTGGTACGTGTGGGCAGATGCTAAACCGGACGGCACACAACCAAATAACTGGTTATCAATTTTTGGTGGCCCTGCGTGGCAATGGGAACCACGCCGTGGTCAATATTACTTACACAATTTCTTTGCTGAGCAGCCAGATTTAAACTTCCATAACCCTGAAGTGCGCAAAGCAGTATTAGATAATGTTGAGTTTTGGCTGAAGAAAGGCGTTGATGGTTTCCGTTTAGATGCAATTAACTTTTGCTATCACGATGCTCAATTACGTGATAATCCAGCTAAGCCACCAGAGAAACGTCAAGGCCGTGGCTTTAGCGAAGACAACCCTTATGCGTTCCAGTATCACTACTACAATAATACGCAACCTGAGAACCTTAGTTTTATGCAGGACATTCGTGCCCTACTAAACAAGTATCCTGGTACAGTTGCATTAGGCGAAATCTCATCTGAAGATTCACTGGCAACCATGGCAGAGTACACATCAGGTGGTGACAAACTTCATATGGGTTATAGCTTTGAGCTACTGACTAACGACTATAGCGCGGAATATATTCGTACCACAGTAAGCACTTTAGAGCAGCGCATGACTGAAGGTTGGCCATGTTGGGCATTTAGCAACCACGACGTAGAACGTGTTGCTAGCCGCTGGAGTCAAGGTGAAAAAATTGAGCCTCAGCAATGTAAGATGCTAACAGCCCTACTTGCTTCATTACGTGGTAGTGTATGTATGTACCAAGGTGAAGAGCTTGGTTTAGGTGAGGCAGAAGTCGCATTTGAAGACTTACAAGACCCATATGGCATTACATTCTGGCCAAACTTTAAAGGCCGTGACGGTTGTCGTACACCAATGCCATGGGATGCAGCAGATGCTGAGCAAGCAGGTTTCTCAACAGTAAAACCTTGGCTACCTGTGGGCGATGCGCACAAATCAGTCGCCGTAAATACGCAAGATCATGATAAAGATTCAATTTTGAATGCTTATCGTGAATTTATGGCATGGCGTAAAGATAAGAACGTATTGTTAGAAGGCGATATTGAATTTATCGAAACGCAAGAGCCAGTGCTTGCTTTTTATAGAACGCTTAACGACACTAAAATGCTTTGTGCATTCAACTTAGGCGCACAAAGTAGTGAACTGACAATCTCTGATACTGTGTCTTCGCAGCATACTGAGATATCTCATCACACAGCTGAATTAAACAATAATACAGTCACTCTGCCCGGGTTCGGTTGCTTTTACGCAACCCTGAATTAATAATCAGTTGTTAAAAAACCAAGCCCTGCAATTGCAGGGCTTTTTTATTCCTAATCGTGGTGTTAGTGGTTCATGGTTTTACTATTAATGTAATCTGTGAGCGCAAACAACACCCCCGACACCACAAACGTGACATGTATTAACACCTTCCAGAGTAGCTCATCTGTTGAATGGTTGTTCGAGCTAATAAAGACTTTTAAAAGCTCCACAGCCGATATAGCGACAATAGCGCTTATCAGTTTCATCTTCAGACCCGAGAAACCAACTTTACCCATCCACACAGGTCTGTCTTCATGGTTGTCTATATTTAACTTTGACACAAAATTTTCGTAGCCACTGAAAATGATGATAAGCAAAAGCCCTGCTAGTAGCGCAGTGTCAACTAAAGTCAAAATACCTACCAAAAGCTCTTGGTTTGACGCAGTGAACGTATTTAAGGCCATGCTGTATAAATATTTAAAGAACTTTAGCAGCAGTAATACCACAGCGACTAATAAGCCAATAAAGAATGGCGCTAATAACCAACGCGAGCGAAAAATAAAACTCTCTACAACTTGTTCTAGTTTAGTTGGTACTTTCTTTATTTTTGAATGAGTCCCTTGTTCAGACATAACTTAGTTCACTTTTCTTTTAAAATTAGCGCGATAATACGTGTTTTGACCTTACGATTACCAGTATTAGAGGCAAAAAGAGTGGTTATTTTTTGCTTATCTTTACGATAAAAATATTTCGTTATCTTTTTTTGAAATTTAGTTTATAAATTCACTCAAGCAAAGTGACATTCACATTGCGCACCATTACTGTGCAATTGAGCCGGTAATAAGTACTTTTGTTGATTAGGAATAATTAAATGAAAAAAGCATTGCTAGCACTAATTTTGGCACCTGTTTTAAGCGTGTCAGCAACGAATGCAATCGCTAACGAAGCACCTGAAGCATCAGCTGAAATGATCAAAGAATACACTGAAATGTGTTTAAACTGGGCGAAAGATGATGACATCAGCAACGAAGAATTAAAGCCATACGTATTAAAATGTTTAAACGATGAGCTTGAAGCTGAAGGCTATAAAAAAGTAAAAGACGTACAAATCTAATTTTACGCCTGCTTAGAATATAGAAAAACCGGAATGACACAATGATGTGCGCTCCGGTTTTTTGTTTTTAATGACTGCAATAATCAGCTAATGCACTTAATAAAAATAATAACGAGCCTACCATGAATAACACCACCCCACTGTGGCGTACTTTATAAATGCTGGTAAAAATAAGGCACTACCAAAGAAAAAGGCGCATGCTGATAAGATATTCACCAACGCATTAACTTTAGATACGAGTGTAAATTTCATAACCATTCCTTATTCTGTTAAATCAGGGATAAAGTGAAACGCTTTAACTATGCGGTTCCAGCTGTTTATCTCAAGTACTACCGTCGTTAATACCACGATGTCTTTTTCGTTAAAAATAGCAGACACTTGGTTGTAAACATCGTCTTCAACATGTTTATCAATGATATTTGTTAAGGCTTCCGCCCAAGCGAGTGCTGCAGTTTCTTGTTCTGAGAACACAGGGACTTCACGCCACGCTGCTAGTACATCGAGTCGCTGTTGACACTCACCTTGGCTTCTCAGCTCTGCTGAGTGCATATGCTGACAAAACCCACAGCCATTAATTTGCGACACTCTTAGTCTTACTAAATCAGCGAGCTTCGCGGTTATGTTTGTATCTTCTGGCAGTCCGCTGAGCCCAGTTAAATGTTTAACAAGTCCTGGGTTGAGTGAATAAACCTGCTGTTGTGATAAACGTGTTTGCATTTTGAATCTCCTGTCTTGATGTTGATGACAGAATAACAACAGCCTAAAAGCAAAGATTGGTAAAAAACGACATTAGCGATGCCATACAAGCATAAAAAAGGGGTTGCAACTGCAACCCCTTTTTATAATCTACATAGATGTAAACTTACTTTTTAGCCGCCGCTTTTTTCTTAGCTGGCGCTTTCTTTTTACTCTCTTCTACCCACTTGCCATTTTGGTAATGAGCAGTCCAGCCTGTGGCTTTACCATCTACTTCACTCATTACATACTGCTCTTTATTTTTACGGCTGTATCGAACGACTGAAGGATTACCATCAGGGTCTTTTGCAGGTGCGTCAGCAAGGTAATAAAACTTTTCAGAAATACGGTCTCTAAAACGTTTTAATTCTTCCACTTTTGGCGCACGTGTTTCACGTGATTTAGGGAAGGTATTTGCAGCTAAGAAAATACCCGATGCACCATCACGCAGTACAAAGTAAGCTTCTGATTTTTCGCACTCAAGTTCAGGTAAATGAACTGGATCTTCTTTTGGTGGCGCGGCTTCACCGTTTTTAAGTAACTTACGTGTATTTTTACACTCTTCATTACTACAACCGAAGTACTTACCAAAACGACCCGATTTTAACTGCATATCAGAGCCACATTTATCACATTCGATAATTGGGCCGTCGTAACCTTTAATTTTAAAGGTACCTTGTTCAACGATATAACCCTTACATGCTGGGTTATTACCACACACATGCAATTTACGCGTTTCATCGATTAAGTATGAATCCATTGCCGTTTCACAGATTGGGCAACGCTTCATTTGCATTAGTGACTCTGTTTCAACGTCTTCCACATCTGCCGCAATGGCTTCATCGCCTGGCACTAAATTCATTGTTGTAGTACAACGTTCTTTTGGTGGCAGGTTATAACCTGTACAACCTAAGAACACACCGGTTGATGCGGTACGAATACCCATCTTACGACCACAAGTCGGACAATCGATATCAGTCTCGACCATTTGGTTTTGACGCATACCACCGTGCTCTTCGTCGCCAGAGGCAATTTCAAGCTGAGTTGA
Source organism: Pseudoalteromonas sp. CO109Y (assembly GCF_004208935.1). Lineage (NCBI taxonomy): Bacteria > Pseudomonadati > Pseudomonadota > Gammaproteobacteria > Alteromonadales > Pseudoalteromonadaceae > Pseudoalteromonas > Pseudoalteromonas sp. CO109Y. Next base: position 232,667 of record NZ_SGPD01000030.1, on the reverse strand, counting down.
AAAGTCCGCATAGAATTTATCGAGAACTTGTGTCCAAACACGCTCACCTTCTGCGATATCATCCAGACGACCTTCCATCTTAGCGGTAAAATCAAAGTTCATCAGATCTTCGAAGTTTTCAACTAAACGGTCTGTAACAATCTCACCCATTTTTTCGGCGAAGAAACGGCGGTTTTCAACACGTACGTAACCACGGTCTTGAATCGTTGAAATAATTGATGCATACGTAGAAGGACGACCAATACCACGTTTTTCTAATTCTTTAACTAAGCTTGCTTCACTAAAACGTGCAGGTGGCTTTGTAAAATGTTGTTTAGGATCTAACTCAACAAGGGTCAGTACATCACCTTCTTTAACCGCAGGCAGTGATTGATCTTCTTCGTTCTTTTTACGAACAGCTGGCTGAACTTTAGTCCAACCATCAAAACGAAGCACGCGGCCTTTTGCTTTTAACTGATAATCACCAGCGCCAACTGTTAAAGTTGTTAAATCGTATTCTGCTGGAACCATTTGGCAGGCAACAAACTGACGCCAAATTAATTCGTAGAGTTTTTTAGCGTCCGCTTCAACACCGTCTAAATGACCAGACAACACAGTAACACTAGAAGGACGAATCGCTTCGTGCGCCTCTTGAGCATTACCTTTTGAGCTATAACTAATCGGTGCTTTCGGTAAATACTTCTCACCAAACTGCTCTGTCACGTAATCACGACACATTTCAACCGCATCTTTCGATAAGTTAGTTGAATCGGTACGCATATAAGTAATGTGACCTGCTTCATATAAGCGTTGAGCCAGCATCATGGTCTTCTTAACACCATAACCTAGGCGTGTACTTGCTGCCTGTTGCATGGTTGAAGTAATAAATGGTGCGCTTGGTTTACTCTTACTAGGCTTTTCTTCAACGCTAATGACCTTGTAGTCAGCTTTTTCAAGTTGACTAACGGCAGACATCGCCTGCTCTTCATTAACTGGCTTAAAAGGCTTGTCAGCGTGTTTGGTCACTTCTAGGCGTAAAGCTGCTTCTGTATTTTTAACATCGGCGTGGATATCCCAGAACTCTTCAGGAATAAATGCTTTGATTTCGCGTTCTCGTTCAACAAGTAAACGCACTGCGACAGATTGCACACGACCAGCTGATAAACCACGGGCCACTTTAGCCCATAGCAATGGAGACACCATAAAGCCCACTACACGGTCAAGGAAACGACGCGCTTGTTGCGCGTAAACCATGTCAGTGTTTAATTCACCTGGTGTTTCGAATGCTTGCTGAATCGCATTTTTAGTGATTTCGTTAAAAACAACTCGCTTATATTTTTCAGGTTCACCACCGATAATCTGTTCGAGGTGCCATGCAATCGCTTCCCCTTCTCTATCCAAATCGGTTGCGAGATAGATTTTATCGGCGTTTTCTGCAAGTTTTTTTAATTCTTGAACAACTTTTTCTTTGCCCGGTAAGACTTCGTAATGTGGTTCCCAGCCTTTTTCAGGATCAATACCCATGCGAGCAACAAGATTTTTATAATCGCGTTGCTTTTTATAGGCAGCTTTTTCTTCTGGTGACATTTTTCGAACTTCAGCAGGCGTTTTCGTCGCTGCAGTCTTCGTTTTGCCTGAACCTGAAGTTGGTAGATCACGCACATGTCCAACGCTGGACTTTACGATGAAATCGTTACCTAAGTATTTATTAATTGTTTTTGCCTTTGCTGGAGACTCTACAATTACAAGTGATTTGCCCATAGCTGCCTATTTCTGACCGAGTATTTTAAAAGTTTTTTGCCCTTATAAATGTATATCCATCACATTAAACAAATAAGTATGATTTTTTAACATTGGAGCACGAATATTTATAGGTATATCTACAAACACCAATTGTTACAAGCTTTTAATAGAAACTTTTCTTCATTGAGTGAATAATTAAACAATTTTTGTTGCTAATTTAGTCAATGTGGTGTTTTGCGGTAATTTCAAGGGGAATATATAGAACAGCAACAAAAATGCCAACCTTCTGGTTGGCATTTTTTTAAATTTAAACAAATAACTAATTAATTAGCCATCGTCACTTATTGCTATTGTAGCAGTCGATACATTGTCTTTTCCTGTTGTGAATTCAACAGTTAAGAAACCATCTGTTTTATCATTTGGATCAGCTTCACGGCTAATCGTAAGGGCAACCCCAGTCGCTGTTGTTTGACTTGTATTACCTATATCAAAACCAGATGTACCACTGTAATCACCATTATCTGCACTAATTGCAACCGCGGTGCCTGAAGGCATTGGGTTGTTGTAAATATCAGAGAAATAAAGCTCAAAACTCAGCGCTGACAACTGGTTACCTGAATCAGCGGTAGTAATGTTAATTGAGCCTAAATCACAGTAGTCAGTATTCGCTGTGGCTTCTAAACGAGCAATAATAGCACCTGACTGCGTATCTGCTTGTCGATAAATTGTACTACAGTTCTCAATATCAACAGCAAGTTGCATTGCATTATCTGTAAATACAGTTGGATCGTCTTCTGTTGTTTCAGCAAGTGCTTCAGCAAAGCGATTACGTAGCTCATCTTTTGTTACTACAAAACGACTGTATGCAAAGCTTCCTGACATAATAATCTCAAATGAGTCACGAACATCAATAAGCTCTTTGGTACATAAAGTCTCAAATGTTGCGTCTTCATCAGGTGTTGTCGCATCTTCAGAACACTCAAGACCATTGTATTTACCATCAGCAAGTGTATGCATCTCATTTAAGTCAATATCGAAGTTTTCTTCTGTATGACCTGCATTAGTATTCGTTGCACTACATGGGTCGCTTGCATCACCTTCTTGACAGTTTTCAGCAGCTTTAGTGACCGCTGCTGTAACTGGGTCATAAATTGCAGCTAGACCGTCATAAACGCCATTTTCATTATGATCGACAAACGCTTCAGGTAAGTCATAACCACTGTAATACTCATTTTTGTCATAAAGTCCATTACCATTGATGTCGATAAATGACTCTTGACCTTTTGCAGTCACAAGTACTGTTGCGCGACCACCGAGAGGTACACCATCATCATCAAACGCAGCATTTAAAATACCCGCCATACAAGGTGCTGCCACACCAAAATATAGGTCGCAGTTAATTGCACTTGTTTTTGGGTTAGTGCTATTGATTTTATTGCCCCATTTATCTTCGCTAAATGGAATCGGATTTTGTGAGCGCCACTGTGCAACGCACGCACCATCAACCGTGTTACATTCAAGTTGAGGGTTAAACTCCTCACCATCTAATGTCCCTACAGCGCCACCTTCTGTCGTTAAATAAACCGAAGTCCCATCTGGTACTGGGTTATTAAAGTGATCTGCAACATAAACCGAAATATCTGTGGTATCACCAATGTAATTTAATGCTTCAATGTTGATGATTTCCGGGCCTGCGGTAAAGCTATTACCATCAGGTAAGCCTGAGCTGATTGAAACAAGATCTGATACGCTTGTTACTTGCTCATCTAATGAAACCAACGAAAGCTCACCAGAAGGACATGAGACACTGCTATCACGGTCTGCTTCATCTAGAAGACATTCGTCATAAAGCTCTTTCCAACAAGTAACATTATCATTTTGATCTGCTGGGATTTGGTCATCAGGAATATAACAGGCTTGTACACGCACTGCTTGTGGAACAAAACCAGAATTTATCTGAATTCGAGCTAAACCTTCTGAGTCGGTTGACACGCTGGCATGAGAATAACCACTTGCATCTGTCACTTCAGAGAGTGAAATTCCACCATTGGTAGAGCTTAAGCGGAAATCTAAACGTTTTTGTTTTGCAACATTACCAATTGCATCGGTAAGTTTAAAAGTAAGTTGACTTGTTTCTTGACGTGAAACACCACCCGTCCCTTTTAGAGCAAGCACATTTTCTGTCGCTTCTACAAACTCGATTGAGCTTACTTCAGCAGCTGATACAGGCACGTTCACTGATACCACTTTTGGTGTTCCACCTGTTAGTACAGTCGCTGTTACTGTATCGCCCTGTGAAGTGTTACAGCCGTTGCTTCTGTATGTTGCTGTAGCAATGCCGCTAATACTCGTCGCGGTTTCATCCATTACAGATAAATCTGACTCAACACACCCTGAAGTGAACTCAACATCAAGAGGAGAAACATATAAATCACCAGCTGCATCGTAAATTGTTACCGTAATAACAGTTGTCGCACCTGCAGCAAGCGGCACAAATTCATCATCAATAACATTGCCTGAGTCATCTAGCTTGTTATATAGACCATTTGAAATTTCAACGCTCAACTCAGCTGTCGCAATTTCAAATGCTTTTGAAGAAGTTACAGACTTAGCAGTTACAGTAACCTCGCCCGCACCACTGTTTGCGCCAGGCTGTAATTTTAAAATGGCAAAACCAAAGTTGTCAGTAAGCGCCTTTCCAGATTCTGGTAATAAACCACCAAGATCTGTTGAAAGCTCAGCGATAATACCGTCGATACCGTCGCCCGAGCTTGTATCTGTCACTTTTACCATTACATCGATAAGTTCATCAGATGAGAATTGATTTACAACCGTACACCCTGACGTTAAGTAAGTAGTTTCAAGAGATGTTGTACTGCGATTGGCATCCCAATCAGTCGCACAGCCTTGAAGTAGTTTAATATCAAGCTCAGCTTCAGCACTTTCAACCGGGGCATCATCACCATTTGAAATAAAGCCTGCGATTTTTGTGATACTGTTACCACTTTCATCTGTGTAAGTTGCAACGACTTGACCTGCACCTTTTGAGTCACCACTGCTAAGCGTTACAAATGCCTCACCATTTTCATCGGTAAGGGCTGTGCCTAGTACTGGTGTAATTTTACCTGTGTAGTTAGTAGTAAATGAAATAAGTTGCCCATCGAGTGGCGTGTCTTCATCAAGTAAAGTCGCAGTAACCGTACCTTTGTTATCTTTACTTACTGGGTTATCTAGAGAGAATGGCTGACCTGAGCTATCTACGATGTTAAGGCTTAGCGTAACACTACCGCTAACACTCGAGTCATCTGTTTCAGAGCCATCTGATGTAAAACCAAACGTATCAGTATATGTCTCACTATCAATTACATATGTAGCAGTAACAATACCTGCCCCCGCAGTATCACCCGCAGTTAACGTAATTGATGCAACACCATCAGAATCAGTTAAATCTGTTCCAGAAACTGGGTCTAATAGACCTATGTCACCATCTAGACTGAAATTAATAACTGCACCTACAACGGCTTCGTCATTATTAGTCAATGTTGCCGAGATGGTTAACGGTGTGTCAGCTGTAACTGCACTCGCTTCATCTGTAGTAGATTGGTTGTAGCCTTGAACAGACACAACATAGTTTGTTTCTACGGTTGTGTCATCATCTCCATCGGATGAATCACTATCTAATGATCCTCCACCGCCACAGGCGGCTAACAATGAGATGAAAACTAAAACACTTAGCCATCGCAATAAAGGCATCGACCTCTCCCTAGTTAGCTATTTTTTACTTATTTGATTGTTTACCTAATATTAACCTAAAAATTAAACGAAGATCATAATTTTTTTCCTTTAAAGGCAACGAAATTATTTAACTATTTATCGAATTTTTCTGTATAAAAATCTTCATGCTGGTAGTCTATGGCAAAATTTATAAAAAAATAGACTGGGTGTATGTCAAAAGTACGATCTTTAAGCCTTACATCTCGTATCATGGTAGGTATGGTACTGGGTGTAATCGTTGGTTTTATCTTTCAAGCCATTTTAGCGGGTGAAGACGATTTCCTTATTCCACTAGGGTTATTCTCTTTACCAATTAAAGCATTTTTTGTTGATGGTATTTTCCATGTTGGTGGTCAAATTTTCATTGCAAGCTTAAAGATGCTTGTGGTGCCACTGGTTTTTGTATCATTAGTCTGTGGTACTTGTAGCTTAAGCGACCCTAAAAAACTAGGTCGATTAGGTGGAAAATCAATCTTACTCTATCTAGTAACAACAGCAATAGCGATCACCGTTGCTATAACACTAGCGCTATTAGTTAATCCTGGTGAAGGTATTAACCTACCATCAGATGCGACCTACAGTGCTAAAGAAGCACCTACCCTTGCACAAGTCATTATTGGAATGTTCCCTACCAACCCAATTGATGCAATGGCAAATGGCAATATGCTGCAAGTTATTGTATTTGCTTTGTTATTTGGTGTGGCGATGGCTTTAAGCGGTAAAGCAGGTAAACGTGTTGCAACCGTGTTCGAAGACTTAAACACCGTTATTTTAAAACTTGTTACCCTACTGATGAATATCGCTCCTTACGGTGTATTCTTTTTAATGGCTAAGTTATTCACAACTATAGACTTTAAACTCATCACAAGCCTTGCCTTATACTTTGGCGTGGTGGTCTTCGCGCTCTTAATTCATGGCTTTATAAACTATAGTATCTTATTAAAAGTATTAACTGGTTTAAATCCAGTGACGTTTTTAAAGAAGATGAAAAACGCATGCCTATTTGCGTTTAGTACATCTAGCTCAAGTGCAACTATGCCTATTACCCTTGAAACTGCGAGCAAGAAGTTAGGTGCACACAACTCAGTTGCTTCGTTTACTGTGCCTTTAGGCGCAACCATTAACATGGACGGCACTGCAATTATGCAAGGTGTTGCTACCGTGTTCATCGCACAGGTATTTTCAGTTGATTTAACAATTTCTGATTACTTAATGGTAATTTTAACCGCAACACTTGCTTCTGTGGGTACTGCGGGCGTACCCGGTGTTGGTCTTATTATGTTAGCCATGGTGTTAAACCAAGTAGGCTTACCTGTAGAAGGTATTGCTATCATCATTGGTGTTGACCGTTTACTCGATATGACACGTACCGCTGTCAACGTAACCGGTGACTGTATGGTTACCTGTGTGGTTGCAAAATCTGAAGGTGAATTTGATGAGGACGTATTTAACGACCCAAATGCCGCTAAAGATTTAGAGGACTATCATAAGTCAATTAAGTAATTACTTATCTGCAGCCCATAAAAAACCCGCTAAGTTAGCGGGTTTTTTATTGATAGTGCTTGGTTATGGATTTAAGCCTTTAAGACGTGACATTAAACTAACACCCGCTTTACTTACTCCTGAACTTAAACCAACAGCAAGCTTATCGCTTAAATTCTTCTTAATACGGTATTTAACTTTATAAATTTGACGTTCTTTCGCTTGGCTCAATAAGATATCATCACTTGTGTCAATCTTATCAACTAAGCCTTTATCGAATGCTTGGGTAGCAAACCAATGCTCACCGGTTGCAACAGTATCAATATCCAGAGATGGACGCTGCTCACTCACAAAAGTTTTGAATAAACCATGGGTTTGTTCTATCTCTTCTTTGAATTTTTCACGACCTTTATCGGTATTTTCACCAAAGATAGTTAGCGTACGCTTGTATTCACCTGCGGTGATTTGCTCAAAATCAACATCATTCTTTTTCAAGATTTTATTAAAGTTAGGAATTTGCGCAATAACACCAATCGAGCCAACAATTGCAAAAGGTGCTGCAACAATCTCATTGGCCACACAGGCCATCATATAGCCACCACTTGCTGCTACTTTATCAATAGCAACAGTTAAATGAATGCCAGCATTACGTAAGCGTTGTAGTTGAGAGGCAGCAAGGCCATAGCCGTGCACCACACCACCACCACTTTCAAGGCGTACCAGCACGCGATCTTTTTCTTTGTCGGCAATGGTTAAAATAGCGGTAATTTCTTCTCGTAGGCTTTCTACTTCGTGGGCATCAACACTGCCATTAAAGTCAATTACATATAAACGTGATTTAGGCTCGTCGTTTTGCTGTTTTTTAGCCTCAGCTTTTTGCTGTTTTTGGTGAGCCTTTAGCTCTTTTTTTGAAAGGGTATTTTCGATAAAGCTTTGTTTTAGATCATCAAGTTGCTCACTCAAATCATCAATTGTTATCTCCCCTTTCTTCGCTTTGGGTTTCACTGCAGCGCCCATGATAATGGCAACAATCACAGCAATTGCGATGACAAATGTCAGGGTCTTTGCAAAAAATAACCCGTATTCATATAAAAATTCCAATCAAACTCTCCATTTATTAATGCATCGGCACAATTTACCACGCTTTAAAGCAAAAAAAAGCCACATGATGTGGCTTTTTGCTTAATTGGTTATTACTTAATTAGTAAGGTTTCGATTATTCAGTAACGACTTCTGTATTAGTAACCTGAAGATACTGACCACGGCTTGCTAGGAAAGTCGCGATTTGCAATTGCATTTCTGCAGTTGCCGCAGCACTTTCTTCAGCTGTTGCACCTGAATCTGCCGTTGCAACAGGTGTTAACACTGAGCTGTGATGGCCTTTAGTGAATTTAACCACATAACTCATTGCATCAGCTGTTGGACCTTGTGTTTCAGCTACCGTTGATAAACCCATTAGGTTAGCAAGAGGTAAACTACCAGCAATTGGGTTACTCGCTACCATAGGTGGAATAACCATATCAGCATTGTTATTTTCACCATCACCCACTACAACGCTCATGTATACTGGCGTGCCAAGTGCTGCAACAGATGCTGCGTAGTTAGAAGGGTCACCACTATCAAGTGCTGTTTGCGCAGCAAAAGCAAACTGAGTAATCACACTTTGAATGTTAGCTAATTTTGCTGTTTCGCCCGCCATTGTTAACGAACTTACGTACTCTTTATAAGCACATGTAACGAAAGCAGTTTGGTTAGACGCAAGTGAACCACAGTTCGATAGCGCTTCATTTTGAGCATAAGCACCAAACTCCGCAGATTCAGCTGTACCAGCTGCAAGTAATACAGAGCCTTGTACAAATGGGCCAAATGTATTTGACTCAATTAAGAAGCTGGCGATACCACCGCCACCACTGGCAAGTGCTACGCTTTTAACGTTGAACATTGGATCAACTTGATCAGCTAGCGGAGCATTAGTCACAGCAACAAATGCTGGAGCAACTACCGAGCCTAATGAATGACCTAAGAATGATACATCTTGGGCATTTAAATCAGCAGCACCGGTAAAGTTAAGACCTAAGCGTAAGCCAAGTAAATCAGCAACTGATTGACGTAAGCTATCACGCGCTACTAATAATGACTGTAAGTTCATATAGCTTAATACAGAACCTGTAGAGGCATTAAAGTCGTCAGTACCGTCGCCGTCTACATCTACACCACGCTCACCATGCATAGGGTGATCGATTGCAGCTGTTGCAAAGCCTTGCATTGTTAGCTGTGCGGTAATAGCTAGCATATCTTCTTTTTTAGAAGTAATACCGTGCTGAAGGATAACGACAGGCCAACCACCTTCAGGCATTGCTAACTCATCCATACCTAACTGACCACGTATTGCATTGATCACAGGTAAAATTGGTTTAGTAATTTGTACTGGCACGTTCGCAATGCTTTGTGTTTTTGGAATCGTGTTGTACTTAGTTAAGTGTTTAGTTTGGTCTAAACCTAAGTCGCGTAACTTACCATCACTTAACGCCATACAAAGGCCATCAGTTTCACTAATTGGGTCTGTTGGGAATGAGTCACCGGCTGCTGCCGCATAACCTAACACAGCAACACCACTATCACATAAACCTTGCCAATAAGTCGCTGATAAGTCATCGACCGTTGTGCCTGTAGGCGTGGCTAAATACATAGGTAACATCACGCTACCTTTTTGATATTGTACACCGCCAAAAACAGGTGATAAACCAGTAATACCTTGTGATGCGAATACTTGCTCAACCGTAATAACAGGTTGCTCAGGAATTTGCACCATCGGCGTAGGTAGTGCATCTTGCGTTAAACTTGCAGCAAGAAGCTGTTTTACGGTACCAAGTACTTGACCTGCTGATTGCATTGTCATGGCAGCAGAATAGATAATTTCATCTTTTGTGATGGCACCACCCGATGTCACTGCATCTTCGTAGCTATTGATAACCGCTTGAAGTGACTTTTGCGAATCAGTGATAAGTGTTGTCTCTTCGCTCACTAGTGCATAAGTTGAAGATGGCTCAATTGAACGCCCTTCTGAGTCCATTAATGATGTTGTCAGAACATTAATGTAAGTGCTGCCCGCTTTAAATGGCTTAAGTGGGATAACAGCAACCGCATCACCAGAGCCTTGGGTAATGAAGTCAACGCCAAAGGTTAATTCAGACACTAATTTACAAGCAATACCCGCTGGAACTTGCGAGCAAGTTTCATCTGTTTGGCTTGCCCCCATTACAACTTCAAAAATACGCACAGCTCCTGGTGAAGCAGCAGAAGTCATATCAAGAGAAATACCCGCAGGAAAAGTTAAATCGATTTTAAACGGAGTTTGTGTTGACCAGCCATCAAGGGCACCAAGTGCAAGCTGAGGATCAGCATAAGCTGCACGTTCAACACTGACATTGTTGTCGTCTAATTCACCCGGCATGTTTAAAGTACCATCAAGGGTACCACTCATCAGTAAATCATTCGGTACTGAGATTACACTATTCGCTGGGTCAAATTTTACTGTCGCGGTTGGGAGAACAGGAGGATTATCATTTTTTACATCTTCTAATGTTTCTCCTCCACCACAGCCAGTAATGGCTGACGCAATGGCTAGTGAGAGTAGCAGTTTTTTCATAATTTCGCTCCGCGCAAATCTTATTGTTATTGTGTGTTCAGGGTTAAAAGTAGTTATTCTACTACCTTCATTCTAAGTTAATTTAATGTAATTAGGTTATTAATGAGACATTAGACCAGTTAAAGTTAACGTAAAGTTTCAATTTTCGCCACCTTAATTTGCAATAAATTCGATAACTTGGCTTTTTGCTATGGTAAAATGATGAAAAATCTAATCGATGGTACGTTTATGCATACTTATAAAGCCGCAGAGAATGCGCTAAAAGACAAAGTAATTTTAATAACAGGTGCTGGTGACGGCATTGGTCGTGTTGCCGCATTAACTTATGCTAAGCATGGTGCCACTGTTATTTTACTTGGAAAAACAACCAATAAACTTGAATGTGTTTATGATGAAATCGTAAATGCAGGCTATCCACAACCGGCTATTGTGCCAATGGATCTAAAAGGTGCCACAAAACAAAACTACCGTGACTTAGCTGCAACCATCGAAATGCAGTTCGGTAAGTTAGATGGTTTACTCAATAACGCTGGTATTTTAGGTTCATTGGGCCCACTTGAACATTTCTGTGTTTCTACCTTTGAAAACATCATGAAAGTGAATGTAACTGCACAAGCTATGATCACTAAATTCATGTTCCCTCTGCTTCGCAAATCTGAAAGCGCATCTGTTATTTTTACTTCGTCAGGTGTTGGTCGCCAAGGCCGTGAACACTGGGGTGCGTATGCAATCTCAAAATTTGCTGTTGAAGGTATGATGCAAACTTGGGCTTGTGAAGTGGGTAAAACCAATATTCGCGTGAACTGTATTAACCCAGGTGCTACCCGCACATCGATGCGTGCATCAGCATACCCTGGTGAAGATAGAGATAAGTTAGCAACACCTGAAGATTTAATGCCAACATATTTATACTTGATGAGCGACGACTCTAAAGAGGTGAACGGCCAGTCTTTAGATGCTCAGCAAAAATAAAGCAGATTGCTAATATCCAGATACAAAAAAGCAGCTTTCGCTGCTTTTTTAATTTTCGATTAAATAAAACGTTTGATAATAAAATCAACTTTTACACGTTTAGCCTGCCCCAATAGCTTTTTAACCGGTGCAGGATAGTCATCCATCGTCTCTAAATCCTGTGGACCTGTTAAACGACGACAGTGCTGTAAAATAGCGTGTTTTTCATTTTCTATTTGCTCAAGAATATGCTGCTTAGGGTCGTCAATTAAAATACCGTTTTCGATATCTAAGCCCCATGCGCGTGGATTCAAATTATGCCCACTTAATAAATGTAAGCGCTTATCAGAGCAAATCCCTTTTAAGTGAAAAGAATTACTTTCATGCTTCCAAAGGTATACATTCAAATTACCATTACTGATGTGGCGTTTTTGTGACTTTAAAAACTTATATAAAATGGTTTCATATAAATAAGGTAATGCACCAATTTTACTGAACGGCTCAGTTGGCGGCAGATAAAAATCGTTTGCGGTTTTATCCCCTACCACAATAGTTACTTGCTTGCCTTGCTTCAATAAACGGCGTAATGAACGCATTAATGGCGCAGGAAAGTTAAAGTAAGGGGTATAAAGAACGAGTTCTTGCTCTGTGGTATCGAATAACGACTTAATTAAACGATTCAGCTTATTACTTCTACGCCCTAAACCTAAAAATAAACGCACACCCAACTCACCGGCACTAGCTTCTGCAGCACTTTCGTAACTTGCCGATTTAAGTTCACGCATCAATTGTTTTTGCGCAACTTTAATATCATTAAACTTTACCAGTGGACGCATATCAATACGTGGCACTGCTGCTGAGCTTAAAAGATGTGTTTCTATAAATTCGATGACCGAATTACACAAACCAGCTTGGCGAACTAAAAAGTAGCGGTCTAAACGGTAACGTTCGTCTTGCTGAAGATATACATTATTTAAGCTTGCGCCGCTGTATAATAATGTGTCGTCAATCACAAAGCCTTTTAAATGCAGTACCCCGAAAAGCTCTTTGGCTTTTACTGGAACACCATGAACTTTAACATTTGATTGATACTGCTCTTGAAAATCACAATACATGCTGGCATTGCCATCAGACTTAGCCGCACCAATTAAACCACGTTGAGCACGGTGAAAATCAACGAGCACTTTTACTTCTAACTCGGGGTTAGCAAGTGATGCCTCATGTAACGCTGTTAATATTTCTCGCCCAGCTTCATCGTCTTGCAAATATAAAGCAGTAATATAAATTCTTTTTTTCGCTGCACCAATTAAGCGCAATAGTTCAGTGCGATACTCTTTTGCATTGGTTAAGACTTGTACGTCTTCTGTAGTCAGCCCAAAAGCGGGCTTTTCCTGCCAAAATACCATAATTGCCTGTTCGTTTAGTTAGCTCATACCAAGAGCTAATATCAAAATTAGCTAAAACATACCAAAAAAATATTGCTTGGTCATGAATTACCGTACTTTGATCACAGAACAATTTGTAATTAGCCTATTTTATGAGCAAAAAGAGTTATTTAAATTATAATAAGTAAGGATTATTTGACAGCTTAGCGATTTGACTAAAAAAATAATCAGGGCTTTTGTTTACATCCGCCTTGTTTTTCTTAGAATCGGGCGCATAGACATCGTATTGAAACGTTTTTAGGAAAAACCATGAGTGACGCAAAACACTGTAAACTATTAATCTTAGGTTCTGGCCCAGCTGGTTACACGGCAGCGGTATACGCAGCACGTGCCAACCTTAACCCTGTTCTTATCACTGGTATTCAGCAAGGTGGTCAATTAACGACAACCACTGAAGTTGAAAACTGGCCTGGCGATGCACACGGTTTAACAGGTCCTGCATTAATGGACCGTATGAAAGAGCATGCTGAACGTTTCGAAACTGAAATTGTTTTTGATCACATTAATAAAGTTGATGTTTCAAAGCGCCCTTTCACTTTAACTGGTGACTCAGGCACATATACGTGTGATGCATTAATTATCGCAACAGGCGCGTCGGCTAAATACTTAGGTTTAGAATCAGAGACTAACTTCCAAGGTCGTGGTGTTTCTGCTTGTGCAACCTGTGATGGTTTCTTTTACCGTGGTCAAAAAGTAGCGGTTGTGGGCGGTGGTAACACTGCTGTTGAAGAAGCACTTTACTTATCAAATATCGCTGATGAAGTTCACGTTATCCACCGTCGTGACAGCTTCCGTAGTGAAAAAATCTTAGCTGATCGTTTAAAAGAGAAAGCTGAAAACGGTAACGTTGTTTTACATTACAACCGTACATTAGATGAAGTGCTTGGTGATGAAATGGGCGTTACTGGCATCCGTATCAAAGCAACTGATTCTGAAGAAACAGAAAACTTAGATCTTGCCGGTGTATTCATTGCAATTGGCCATAAGCCAAACACTGACATGTTTGAAGGTCAGCTAGAAATGAAAGACGGCTATTTAGTCGTTCAGTCTGGGTTGAACGGTAACGCAACACAAACAAGCGTACCAGGTGTATTTGCTGCAGGTGATGTATCTGATCACATTTATCGCCAAGCAATCACATCAGCAGGTACGGGTTGTATGGCTGCACTTGATGCAGAACGCTTCTTAGATAACCTATAAAATAGTTGATCTAAAGCACTAAATACTAGGGGCTGTTGTAAAACAGCCCCTTTTTTATAGCTAAATTTTTGTTAAAATCAGAGCAAATAACAACGATACGCTGATATGATCAAGCAACTATACCAACTCTCGCCCGAGACTGTTGATTTTCCAGACCCAGAACTCTCCCTTGATGAGCCCGATGGCCTGTTAGCAATTGGCGGGGATTTATCAGTTGAGCGCATTAAAAATGCCTATAACACCGGTATTTTCCCTTGGTTTAGTGACTATGAGCCTATTATGTGGTGGTCACCTAGCATGCGTGGTGTTATTGAGCTTAATGAATTTCATGTTAGTCGCAGCTTAAAAAAGCATTTAAAGCGTTTTCCTGTACGTGTCACCATAAATCATGCATTTTCCCACGTTATCAATGCCTGTCGTGAGCAACGTATCGATGCAGAAGGTACTTGGATCACTGAGCAAATGATGCATGCCTACATTGAAGCGCACCACCAGGGTCTAGCACACAGCCTTGAAATATGGCACCAAGATGAACTCGTAGCTGGTCTCTATGGCATTATGCAAAATGGCATATTTTGTGGGGAATCAATGTTTCATCAAGTCAGTAATGGCTCAAAGCTGGCGATGTGGGCATTAGTTAATTGGCTTAAGAAGCACCAAGCCCATTTTATTGATTGCCAACTAGAAAACCCTTATTTAATCACTTTAGGTGCAAAAGTTATCCCACGTAGAGAATTTTTAACTAGACTTAAATTAGCGCACAGTTATGTGCCTAAAAAAGATATGTGGCATCCACAAGAGTTGATTAATATTTATGACTGAGCACTTACCCGCTAGGCTTGGTTTAAGCCAGCAATTTGATTGCAGTTATTTACCCGACCGTCAGGAGCAACTACTTGTTATACTTGACCCAAGTTGTTACTGCCCTGATAAATTTGAACAGTTATTAGCATTGGGTTTTAGACGCAGTGGCGACCAAATCTATCGTCCACATTGCCCTATTTGTAATGCATGTAATTCAGTGCGCGTTTTGGCCCAACAATTTACCCCTTCAAAATCACAAAAGCGCAAATTAAATAAAGCAAATAAGGTTTTCACAGTCAGTTATAGTGAATACGAACGCGCAGAATATTACCCGTTATATTGCAAATACATCACGCAAAGGCATCAAGATGGTTCAATGTTTCCGCCTGAACAAAGTCAGTACGAAAGCTTTTTGTTTTGCCAGTGGCTACCCGTTACGTTCATAGAGTTAAGAGATGGCGATAAATTAGTTGCTGTTGCGGTAACCGATTGCATGACCAATGCCCTATCAGCGATTTATACCTTTTTTGATCCCGATTATGAGCAATACAGTATTGGTAGCATCATGATCATGGAGCAAATTAAATTTGCAAAACTACAAGCAAAACAATTTGTCTATTTAGGTTACCAAATCGACGAATGCACTAAAATGAAATATAAAACCCAATTTTTGCCTGCACAAAAGCACATTGGCGACGAGTGGTTGGCGATTTAATTTACAAAATTGAGCCCTGTAGCTTTACTTATTGCTGTATTTTCGGCAAAATCTGCAGCGTTTAACTATTAAAGAGGTGTTACGCTAAACATGGCGAAAGAAGACGTAATCGAAATGCAAGGTACGGTCCTTGATACTTTACCAAATACAATGTTCCGAGTTGAGCTAGAAAATGGTCACGTTGTTGTGGCTCATATCTCTGGTAAAATGCGCAAAAACTACATCCGCATCTTAACTGGCGACAAAGTAACCGTAGAAATGACTCCTTACGATTTATCGAAAGGTCGCATCGTATTCCGTGCTCGCTAAGTTAGTGCGTTAACGAGAGATTTAGCTTTTTGCTGCTTTGAATGAGCAGGCGTGTTTATTACAAAGAGCTAAAAGCGTTTGTTAAATGGTGTTAAAACTAATTTAGTTTTAATTCCATTTAATAAACAAAAAGCCCAGCAATTGCTGGGCTTTTTGTTTTTAGCTAAAAACAACTTAAGCTGTTTCTAGGCTAGTTTCAAAGTCAAAGTGGATTTTCTTATCTTTCACAGATACTTTAACCGAACCACCATCGGCTAGCTCACCAAACAAGATTGCATTTGCCAGCGGCTTTTTAAGCTCATCTTGAATAACACGCGCCATTGGGCGTGCACCCATCGCTTTATCATAGCCTTTATCTGCCAACCACTCTCTTGCTTTGGATGTAAGTTCAAGGTTAACCGACTTCTTATCAAGTTGCGCTTGTAACTCAACAATGAACTTATCAACCACTTGCAAGATAATCTCTTTCTCAAGGTGATTAAACCAAATGATATTATCTAAGCGGTTTCTAAACTCAGGTGAAAACACTTTGTTGATTTCACTCATCGCATCATGAGAATGGTCTTGTTCGGTAAAACCAATCGACTTACGTACAGTCTCTTGAACACCCGCATTCGTCGTCATCACCAATACAACATTTCTGAAATCGGCTTTACGGCCGTTGTTATCAGTAAGTGTACCGTGATCCATTACTTGCAGTAGAATGTTGTAAATATCTGAATGTGCTTTTTCAATTTCGTCCAGTAGTACAACTGCATGCGGGTTTTTAATTACCGCTTCAGTTAACAAACCACCTTGCTCAAAACCAACATAGCCAGGAGGTGCACCAATTAGACGACTGACCGCATGACGTTCAACGTATTCAGACATATCAAAGCGAATAAATTCAACACCCATACACTTAGCAAGCTGCTTAGTGACTTCTGTTTTACCAACCCCTGTTGGGCCTGCAAATAAGAACGAACCCACTGGTTTGTCTTCGTTAGCAAGACCAGAGCGCGATAAACGAATTGCTGAAGTCAACGCATCGATTGATTGGTCTTGACCAAACACTAGCATTTTCAGGTTACGGTCAAGGTTTTTAAGCGTCTCTTTATCGCTAGATGAAACGCTTTGCTGAGGAATACGCGCCATCTTAGATATAATTAGCTCGATATCAGCCACGCCAATTGTTTTCTTACGCTTAGAAACAGGCTGTAAACGCTGATTAGCACCTGCTTCATCAATAACATCAATAGCCTTGTCTGGTAAATGACGTTCATTAATGTATTTAGCACTAAGTTCTGCTGCCGCTTTCAATGCCTTTTGTGTATAACGAATACCATGATGCTCTTCGTAACGCTCTTTTAAACCGTTAAGAATTTTCGTGGTATCAGCCACACTTGGCTCAAGCACATCAATTTTTTGGAAACGACGTACTAACGCACGGTCTTTTTCAAAGATATTCTTGAACTCGTTATAAGTCGTTGAGCCCATGCAGCGCAGCTTACCACTCGAAAGTAGCGGTTTAATTAGGTTCGATGCATCCATTACGCCACCCGATGCTGCACCGGCACCAATGATGGTATGAATTTCATCAATAAATAAAATTGAACCTGGTTTAGCTTGTAACTCTTTAAGCAGCGATTTGAAACGTTTTTCGAAGTCGCCACGGTATTTGGTACCCGCTAATAATGCGCCCATATCGAGTGAGTAAACAACAGCATCGGCAATCACTTCAGGCACTTCTTTATTTACAATACGATAAGCTAAGCCTTCAGCAATGGCTGTTTTACCCACCCCTGCTTCACCAACCAAGAGCGGGTTATTTTTCTTACGACGACATAACACTTGTACAGTGCGTTCAACTTCGTTGTCGCGACCCACTAATGGGTCAATATTGCCATCAATCGCTTGCTGATTCAGGTTAGTCGTAAAGTTTTCAAGCTTAGTCGGCTCTTCACCTTGCACTTCTTGCACTTCTTCATGAATGTCATCGTGATCTTCACCGCCGATATCATCATCTGTTTTAGAAATGCCATGCGAAATAAAGTTAACAATATCTAAACGATTAACATCTGATTTTTTAAGTAAATAAACAGCTTGGCTTTCTTGCTCAGAAAAAATTGCCACTAGCACATTAACGCCAGTTACTTCGTTTTTGCCCGATGATTGCACGTGAAATACAGCGCGCTGCAATACACGCTGAAAACCTAACGTCGGTTGCGTTTCTCTGTCTTCTTCAAGATCAGGAATAACCGGCGTTGTTTCATCAATAAAATCTGATAATTCGACTTTTAATGCGCCCATATCAACGCCGCAGGCGTTTAGCGCTTCTCCAGCAGAAGGGTTATCGAGCAGTGCAAGTAAAAGATGCTCGACAGTCATAAATTCATGACGGCGTGTTCTCGCTTCGCGAAACGCCGCATTCAAGGTTAGTTCTAAGTCTTTGTTTAGCATTGGCAACCCCTTACTGAGATAATATTTATATACCGTTGTGACGGGCTAATTGGTTCACCCTACCTTGGTATTTATTCCTGCTCACAACTACATAGCAGTGGATGCTCGTTGTCTCGTGCGTAACGATTAACTTGTTCAGCTTTGGTATGAGCTACATCGGCGCTGTAAACACCGCAAATTGCTTTACCGTTATGATGAACTTGAAGCATCACATCTGTTGCTCTATCGCTATCCATATTAAAAAACGTCATTAGTACTTCTATCACAAAGTCCATAGGCGTGTAATCATCATTATTTAAAATGACTTTATATTTTCGCGGTGGTTGCAATTTTTGCTTTTCACTGTCGCGAACTGTTTCAATAACACCAGAATCTTTCATGCCACTCATAATTAAATATAGTCTTGTCTTTAGAACTCAAGCAAACTTGAATAAAAAAATAAATAAATTGTTAAAAAATAGTCTAAAACACTTGACTGACTGGCTAAATAAACTACAGTCAAATATAGATTGATTAATCATTAGTCAGTCTAGCAAATTACACGGTTTAGAATAACTAAATTAGTCAACTTATAGAAGGATGTAGAAGTATGGCTTGTGGAAAAGTCAAATGGTTCAACAATGCCAAAGGTTTTGGCTTCATCGTAGAAGACGGCAGCGAGACTGATATATTCGCTCATTACTCAACGATTGTAATGGACGGTTATAAAACACTTAAAGCTGGTCAAGATGTAACATTCGAATTGCAACAAGGTCCAAAAGGGTTACACGCAACGAATATTGCGCCTAACGATGAAATCTCTTAGGTAAAACCTATTCGAGTATCAAGCGAGCGACCTTGTTAAGATCCTCGCTTACTCTTCTCATTTAAATATATCTCTCACTTCCCTTGAAATTCCATTTCTTCACCCCAATTGTTTAATTGTTATTAGCCCTTTAGAGCCAAGCTTGTTACACTCTTGTTGCTTAAATTTAGCTTTTTCGTCATTTTGACGTAAGGCTTTTGGCTAATTTCATAATTTGCTTATTTGAGCTATAAGAATTTTACAGTCTGTCAGCTGTGGTTATTTTAATACTATGTATTGAGTTGCAACAGCTAACAGACTGCTTGCTGTTGTTTTATCAAGGCACTTAAGCTTGGTAATTCAAGGCTATCTATTGCATTGTTGAATATGGCTAATTAAGGGTTACTGCTAGCAGTCATTACCAAACATTACGCCAACTATCTAGGAATGATGATGACATCAAAAATTATCTATACTAAAACAGATGAAGCGCCAGCTCTTGCGACGTATTCATTGTTACCAATCATCCAAGCGTATACAAACGCTGCGGGTGTTGAAGTTGAAACTCGCGATATTTCTTTAGCGGGCCGTGTAATTGCAAACTTCCCTGAGTACTTAACTGAAGATCAACGTATTGATGATGCACTTGCAGAATTAGGTGAAATGGCTAAAACACCTGAAGCTAACATTATCAAGTTACCTAATATCAGTGCTTCTATCCCTCAGCTACGTGCAGTAATCAAAGAGTTACAAGAAAAAGGTTACGCACTACCTGACTACCCATCAGAGCCAAAAACTGATGAAGAAAAGAAAGTTAAAGCAACTTACGACAAAATCAAAGGTTCTGCTGTAAACCCGGTACTTCGTGAAGGTAACTCAGACCGCCGTGCTCCTGGTTCAGTAAAAGAGTACGCACGTAACAATCCACACTCAATGGGTGCATGGAGCAAAGATTCTCAGTCATACGTTGCTAGCATGGAAGAAGGCGACTTCTTCGGTTCTGAGCAATCAGTCACTGTTGCAGAAGCAACTGATGTGCGTATCGAGCATGTTGCTGAAAATGGTGACATTACAGTACTTAAAGCAAGCACACCATTACTAGCGGGTGAAGTAATTGACGCGTCTCGCATGAGTGCTGCTAAGCTTCAAGCTTTCCTTGCAAAAGAAATCCAAGCAGCAAAAGACAAAGGCGTGTTGTTCTCATTACATATGAAAGCAACTATGATGAAAGTGTCTGACCCAATCATCTTCGGTCACGCTGTAAAAGTGTTCTTCAAAGACGTATTCACGAAACACGCTGATCTTTTTAAAGAACTAGATGTTGACGTAAACAACGGCTTTGGTGATGTATTCTCAAAAATCGAAAGCCTAGATGCAGCTAAAAAAGCTGAAATCGAAGCTGATATCCAAGCGGTATACGACAACAACCCTGCTATTGCAATGGTTGATTCTGACCGTGGTATCACTAATCTTCACGTACCAAGTGATGTGATCATCGATGCATCAATGCCTGCTGCAATCCGTTCTAGCGGTCAAATGTGGAATAGCGAAGGTAAATTACAAGACACTAGCTTTGTAATTCCAGATCGTTGTTACTCAGGTGTTTACCAAGCAACTATCGATTTCTGTAAAGAAAATGGTGCATTCGATCCAACAACTATGGGTAGCGTACCTAACGTTGGTCTTATGGCTCAAAAAGCTGAAGAGTACGGTTCACACGACAAAACGTTTGAAGTAGCAGCTGCGGGTACAATCCGTGTAGTTGACACAGCTGGTACGACTTTACTTGAGCATGCTGTTGAGCAAGGTGATATCTGGCGTATGTGTCAGGTGAAAGACGCACCAATCCAAGATTGGGTTAAACTTGCTGTTAATCGCGCTCGCGCAACTAACACGCCAGCAGTTTTCTGGTTAGACGAAAACCGTGCACACGATGCTGAGCTAATCAAAAAAGTAAACGCGTATTTACCACAACATGATACTGATGGTCTTGAGATCCACATCTTAGCACCAATTGAAGCGACTAAGTTCTCATTAGAGCGCATCAAAGAAGGTAAAGACACTATTTCAGTAACTGGTAACGTTTTACGTGACTACTTAACTGACTTATTCCCAATTCTTGAGCTTGGTACAAGTGCTAAAATGCTTTCAATCGTACCACTTATGAATGGTGGTGGCTTATTCGAAACAGGTGCAGGTGGTTCAGCTCCTAAGCACGTTCAACAGTTCGAAAAAGAAAACCACTTACGTTGGGATTCATTAGGTGAGTTCTTAGCACTAGCGGCTTCTTTAGAGCACCTAGCGGTTAATACAGGTAATAAGAAAGCACAAGTACTTGCTGATACACTTGATAAAGCAACAGGTACTTTCCTAGCTGAAAACAAATCACCTTCACGTAAAGTGAAAGAGATTGATAACCGTGGTTCGCACTTCTTCCTTTCATTATTCTGGGCGCAAGAACTTGCTGCACAAAATGATGATGCGGAATTAAAAGCGCAGTTCACACAAATCGCTGCTGATCTTGAGTCTCAAAAAGACCAAATCGTTACTGAATTAAACGATGCACAAGGTCCAGCAATGAGTGTTGGCGGTTACTTCCAACCAAATGATGAGTTAGCATTCAAAGCAATGCGTCCAAGCTCAACATTTAATGACATCCTAGCTAAACTGGTTTAATTCATTTAAACCTAATCAATTAGCTATAAGAGAGTTACCTCAGTGTGTTTAACACCGAAGAGGTAACTCTTTTTTATTTCAGCGACTTAAAATCAATTTTTAGCAGTCACTTGTAGCGCTCACTTCACTTTATACCAATTCGCTTAATTAAGTGGTCTATTTTGAGGCAAGAAAACCTCGTTGATAACAAGGCAAAAATTTCGTTATTTAGTTGTTCTAAATCAGAAATTTTTAACGCGGGTAGCGACAGGTTTAATCCCTCAAAATGACTAAGTATTATTGCGGATTGGTATTAGACCACTTTAGTAAAGCCGTTTTAACACATTGGTAGTCAATCGGCTTGGCAACAAAATCATTCATTCCTGCGGCAAAACATCGCTGCTTATCAGCTTCAAGTACATTGGCTGTTAAGGCAATAATAGGGATAGCTCTATACTCTGGCATTTCTCTTATACGTATTGTTGCTTGCGGGCCATCAAGTACAGGCATCTGCATATCCATAAATATAATATCAAAGCTGTTTTGCAGATTATTTTCCCCACTATGTTCCTTACATAGCGCAATAGCTTGCTCGCCATCCCCTGCTATTTTTATTGAGCTTATACCAAACTCATTTAACATCGCTTCGATAACAACCTGATTAATGTCATTATCTTCTACTACAAGCACATGTAATGATGAAAAGTCTGCTTGTTCCTCTTCAGATTCTTGCCTATTTACGACTTCAAACTCAGATTGCTCAATAACCTGTGTTGTTTTTAGCTCAAAATAAAAGTGAGACCCCTGCCTAACTTCACTCTCAACTTTTAAAGGGGCATCCATCAAATTTAGTAACTTACTTGAGATAGCAAGGCCGAGACCTGTACCACCGAAGCGCCGCGTAATTGAGGTATCAGCTTGAGAAAACGCTTCAAATAGCTTACCGAGATTTTCTTTTGCGATACCTATTCCTGTATCAATCACGCCAAATTTGATGCTCAGATCATCGCCGCCTAGCTCATTAATTTTTACGCTAAGCGTCACACTGCCTTTCTCGGTGAATTTAATTGCATTCCCTAACAGATTTATCAACACTTGTTTTAGGCGGGCTTCATCAGCAAAGAAAACACAATGTTGATATTCTTCAGCAACAGAAATATTCAACTTGATATGCTTACTTTGGGCTTGCTCTTTAAATAAATGTTGAAGCTCATCTAGTAGCGAATTTAGATGTATAGGCACAGACTCTAACTCAATTTTAGAGGCTTCAATCTTACTTATATCTAAAATGTCGTTGATGATTACCAATAAACCTGCCCCTGAAGATTGTATAATATTAAGCATCTTCATTTGTTCATGCGACAAACTAGTACGGCTCAACTGCCGCGCCATTCCTAAAATGCCATTCATAGGGGTTCTAATTTCATGGCTCATATTTGCTAGGAACTCTGATTTCACTTTAGTTGTATGCTCGGCTGTTTTCTTCGCCTGAGTTAAATCTTGACTGAGCACCCGAAATCTATCTGCCGCAGTCGCAAGCACACCAATTTCATCGTTACGCTTTAAGTCATAAATAGGAGCTGATAAATCACCCGCTAAGAAGTATTGGAAACTTGTAGTTAAACGTGTGATTGCGCGCGATATATGCAGGTGGAAAAAGATGGCAAGCGCTATAATGTAGATAACCACGCCAACAGCAAGAAAACGCAGAGTTTGATCTGATTTTATTACTGTTTCTTGCGCTTCACTTTTAATCTTTTGTAATTTTGCTAAAGATTTCTCTCTTAGTTTATCTGCAAGGGTACTGAACTCAATAGCATCGCCAGCCATAACAACATTAACCAAGCTTAAATAATTTCGGTTAGCCTGCACACCTTTCGAAAATGCCTGCTTATATGTTTTAGCATGTTCACGGTTATTACTTAGCTCAGTGTTGGTTTGTGTCTGATTTGATAAAATAGCCAGCGCCTTATTAACCGATGCTCTTTTCGAATAATCCTTTTTGGCCAGAAACAAAGACGCATCACGATGTAATTCATGCCATACATTGAGATGTTCAGTGATAGCCAGCTTCTCGTCATTGCTAGTCGCAGTTAATTTGAGGTTGTTTAATTCATTAATGGCAGCTAAATAGATTTGCGGTAGCTCAACGTCAGTGAGCTCTGTTTTGATTTCATAACGCTTGGCAAGCACGTTTAGATTTTCGCCGTACCGTGAAATCAGCTGAGACATTGAATTTAAATAAACTTGGCTTTCAAGTTCATCACTTTTCAGATCAACACTTTCTAAACGTGCTTTTATACTTTCAAAGTTCTCTATTATTTTACTAAATACGGTTTTACTACCTGAGAATCCATAAACTGAAATATCCCGCTGCATTTCAACAATATCTTTATTTATACGAAGTATACCCACGGCATAATTACTAATGCGGCTTATATCGTTAAAAGATGTTTCAATTCTTTGCAATCGCTTGTTCAAGACAAAGTAACTCGCCCCCATTACAAGTAAAACGAGGGTTAATGCCAATAACACCTTAGCTGCTAAAGACCTAGAAAAAATGGTTAGCAATGTAGCTCCTTATGAGTTCAACAACTCATACCATTTATCTAAACTGTAATCATAATTCGGCATTACCGTATTCCAGACCGCTATATTGGAAAAACGCTTGATATAGCTACCTCCATCACGTACTTGACCCGCTTGCACAGATATTTTGCCGTCTGTTCCACGTAAATCCATGGATGCTTCTTGGCCTTCATACCAATATTGCCATTCTGCTTTTGACATGAGAGGCTGACTCCGCTCAGGATTAGAAATGTAATACCCTTGTCTAGCGATAAACGCGCCTGGATAGCCTGAAAGCCACCAATTCATGTATTCATAAGCAGCATCTTTAACATGACCTTGTGCATTAGCAGATAAGCACATTACTCCATGCCAAGCGCGATAACCTTCTTTCGGTGAAGCATAAACAACGGGGATACCTTGCCCTTTGCAGGCACTAACACCGGGCGAAAACATACTTTGAATCGTAACGCGTTTCATTTTCATAAAATCGACAGACTGCGGTACCGAAGTCCAAAAACCGGCAAAATGACCTTGCCTTTTCTTTTGCAGTAAAATTGCAAATAGCTGGTCAATTTCGCTAATGCTCATATTGCCCATATCTTTAAATGTCATCAGCCCCTGCGCCTCGGCAGCTAAGGCTGCATCAAAAATACCAATTGTTGGTGCATTAACAAGGGCGACTTTGCCTTTATTCTTTTCATCGAGTAACCAAGACCAAGACTCAGTTTGGTAAGGAATACCCTTTTCTATGAACTGAGTGTTATAACCAAACGAGTCGACATTATGCACGTAAGGCAAGAAACTAATCGAATTAGTTGGTGTAGTTGCAAGCGAACCATCTGCTTGCACATAAAGAAGTTTGTTCGGTGAATCGCCAGCACCTAACTTGGCATCTGGCACGATTTTACCTGTTTTGGAAAGTGGATTGATTTCATGCCAATAGGTTAACCGCTCTGTTTCGATAGGTTGAATAGCACCTGCTTGCCAAAGAATATTAATTGAATCTGACCATTGCTCGTACAAGTCAAAGCTGCTTGGATCAGCCGCAGCTTTTTGCAGCACTGCGGCACTGCCCATTGGGGTAAATTCAATATTAATACCCAGCTCAAGCATGGCTTTTTGTCTGAGCTCTTCTTGCAAAGTAACATGTGTGCCCATTACCCTAATTGTGGGAGTATTCTTAGCGAATACATAGGGAGCTTTAAAGGCAAGTGTTGAAGCCACAGCACCAACACCTAATGTTTTTAAAAAGTCTCGGCGGTTATCTGAGTAGCCCATTTAGTATTTCCAACATATTAAACCCGTTAAAAGTATAGGTTAAATTTGAAAATTGCCTAAAATAACTACTCATTTAGCCAGCAATGATTTTTCTAAGCCGAGTATTCACAAACTACTATTTCTTACATTAAAAAATGTTCTTTAGCTGACACAATTGCTTGCTCAATAGCCGTATTTTTTACAGGCTTTGAAACAAATAAATCCATTCCAGCTTGTTTGCAAGCTGCTTTATCATCTGCAGAAGTATTTGCTGTTAAAGCAATAATATAAGTTGTATCAGTTGGGCAAATTTGCTTATCTCTTAAAATACGTGTTGCTTCAATGCCATCCATTTCTGGCATTACGCAATCCATAAAAATCAGATTGTATTTGTTTTGCTTGCACTTATTTATCGCATCAATACCATCGCAGGCATAATCGGCCGTTAAGCCTAATTTCTCAAGATGCGCTTTCAAAACAAATCGGTTAATTTGGTTGTCATCAACAACCAGAATCGATAAAGGCAAGGCTGAAAAGTCGATATCAGAGGCATGCAGCGTATCATGTGATTGTGGCTGTCCTAGTTTTAGAGGTAGTTGAATATCAAAACAACTGCCTTTTTGGAATTCGCTACTGACCTTTATTGTGCCACCCATATAATCTATAAGCTCCTTCACTATTGCAAGGCCAAGACCCGTGCCCCCCTTTTTTCGGTCCTTATTTAGCTCTTGGGTAAATGGTGAAAACAATGACTTCATAAAGGTTTCTGTCATGCCTATGCCCGTATCTGAAACTTTTAAATTCAAAATGACATCGTCATTTTGAACCCTAGCAGATACGTATAACTTAATAGTGCCTTGCTCGGTAAACTTTAAAGCATTACTCAGTAAGTTAGACGCAATTTGAGTGAGTCGGGTGTTATCACAGTAAGTCCAACACTCTTCACTTATATCAATATCGACGTCAAAATTAAGATTTTTTTCTTGGTATAAAGGTAAGTACAAAGACGCTAAATCAACAAAAATTGTTTTTAATAAAAAGTGACTAGGCTCTAATTTCAGTTCACCATGATTTATTTTAGAAAAATCGAGCACTTCATTGATTATATTTAATAAGATATCTGCGCTGCGAAGGGCAACTTTGAGTTTTTCTTCTCGCTTTTGCCCTGACTTTTCATAAAGTAAAGTCGTTAGCATGCCTGTAATGCCATTTAGCGGCGTGCGTAGTTCATGGCTAATCTTAGCCAGCAAGATACTTCTGTCTTCAAGTGTACGCTCTGCATCCGCTTTTTGCTTTTTAAGCTCTTCACGAAGTAACACCTCTTTCGTTACATCTTGAAAAGTACCTATTAAACGAACGCACTCCCCGTTTTCAAATTCTGCTTCGCCATACGTTGAAACCCATACAGGATTACCTTTCGCTGTGATGAGCTGAATTTCAATATTCCAATCTTTACCATGCTCGATTGCTTCTTGGACTACTTGTTGTATTGCATCACGACTTTCACCTTCTTTATAAAACTCAATAGCCGTTTCAAGGTTTGGAGAATAATCAACGGGCACTTCATGGATTGCTTTAGTTTGCTTGCTCCAGTACAACTTATTTTCTAGCAAGTCGAACTCCCAAGAACCTATTCGAGCAACTTCTTCAACTTGCGCCAGCATATAGTTCTTTTTTATTAACCGTTCTGAAGAAGCATTGCGTGCTATTTCGTTGCCTAACCACTGAGCAAATAACTCTACATAATCGTGAGACTCTTCACTAAAAGGTTTTGATACATTCGGCGCTGAGAAGTTAACTGTGCCGAACACCTTTTTGCCAACAAAAATAGGCGCGCCAATGTAAGATTCGAGTTGAAAATTTACATAACAAGGGTGCTGTGCAATCCGACTATTTGAGGCATGGTGAAATGAAAGCGCTTTATTAGCTTCTAAGGTGTGAGCACAATAGGTACCTTCCATATCGAATTGCGTACCAACCGGGATTGCATTATCAGGCGCCACCACATGAATAACCGTATAGAGATTGTCATCAACTTGACTCACAATCGCAAATTCGAGATCAAATACCTCTAAACCAAATTCTAGTAACTTGATTACTTTGTCTGAAAAATCAATTTCTTGATTAGATACTATATCGTGGAATTGGCGCAGAAAGTTCACAGTCACTCCTTGTCACTTAAAACTGCATCTAGTTCAAGTTAGCATATCAATAAATTACTGAGCGTACACTTAAAACAGGCTAAAGAACCAAATTTCATTAAAAACACCATGAAATAGCATTAAAACAGCCGTTTTTTGTTGATAAATTGGCAAAGTTCGATGATTGGTCAATACTTTTCAACTAAGAGCTAATAATTTTAGGCTACTACTATTTTAATGTCGCTGAGAGCTAAATTTATCCTTCTACTTTCCTCTATTTTTTTAGTGGTGGTAGCCAATACCTTCATTATTTATGTATTAGATAAGCAAGGTCAGGCTAAGCTTGAGGCTGTGATCCATACTCATGATGTTATCGATGAATCTGAAAAGCTCTACAATCAAATAACGAACGCAGAAACTGGACAACGTGGTTATTTATTAACTCAAGACCTCAACTATTTAGAACCCTACTACACAGCACTTGAACAAGTTAAACAACATTTTTTGACTATCAATAAGCTAACGCTAAATAACCCCGAACAACAAGACACTCTTACTGAAATTGATGAGCTGGTCGACAAAAAATTAGCAGAGTTAGCGTTAACTGTCACACTTGTAATGCAAGGCACACCATATGCCCTCGAAGAAGCTAAAGCGATTGTGTTAACGAATGAGGGTAAACAGTATATGGACCAGATCCGCGAGCATATTTTACTGTTTCAAAATACTGAGCTTGCCAAGTTAGAACAGCAAAATGCTGACTACCAAAAAAACAGACTATTTATAACTCGATTCGTAACTTTGCAAATACCATTAATGCTAATCTTGTTAGTTTTTTGCGCTTTTTATATCAATGCAAAGCTTTTTAAACCTCTTAAGTTATTAATTCAAAACACTGATCAACTAGAAAAAGGCGAAAAACCAAAAACGTTGACGATTAGTAGCCATGATGAAATTGGCTATGTGTTAAAACGCTTTGCACGCATGAGTGACATCGTTTATGAGCGAACGAGTAAGTTAAATTTTCAAGCTAGTCATGATCATCTAACAGGCGTTTTAAATCGCACAGAGTTAAAGCCAGCATTGAAGCAAGCCATTACTACTTGCTCTGAAGACAATAAACTGGCTGTTATATTTATAGATATAAATAAATTTAAACAACTCAATGATGAATACGACCATTTAATTGGTGACCAAGTTCTTATTGAAACCGCAAAACGGATTACGTCATCAGTTAGAGCCGATGATGATGTGTATCGTTATGGGGGAGATGAATTCGTCATAATTACACATAATATCGCTAAATATAGACACATTAATGCCATGATCACGCATCTATTGGCACGTTTTGATAACCCATTTGTATTTGAACAGCTCACATTAAATATTTCATTAAGTATTGGGGTAGCCCTTGCTCCAGATCACAGCCTTGATCACCAAGAATTGCTGAGGTTAGCTGACCAAGCAATGTATCACGCTAAACATGAGTTAAAAAATAGCTATCATATTTACAACAACCACAATCAAGAAGACTAATCTAAATTACTGCTTTATCCGTATATATTTGCAAAAATCACCATCACTATGTATAAAAAATACACACAGATATTAATTAAGGCAGCACTATGCATATTTTATTAACAGGTGGAACAGGCCTCATTGGTAGACATTTGTGCCCTTTTTTATTGAATCACCACAAGGTTACTGTGCTAACACGCAACCCTATTCAAGCCGCGGTCATACTGACTCATCAAGTACACACTGTTAAGTCACTCGATGAAGTCAACTTTGAAGAGGTTGACGCTGTCATTAATCTGGCTGGTGAGCCAATCGTCAACAAGCGCTGGAGCGAGTCGCAAAAAAGAACTTTACTGAATAGCCGGATTAATCTTACTTTACAGATATCTAAAGCAATTAGCCGCTGTGAATCGCCGCCTCATACCTTTATTTCTGGCAGTGCGATTGGCTTTTATGGCCGCCAAGAAAACCAGCCAATTGATGAAAGCTTTAATGATATTTATCCTGAATTTAGCCATGTTCTTTGCCGTGATTGGGAGCATGCAGCGACGAAAGCACAATCTGACCAAACTCGAGTATGCCTACTTCGTACAGGTATCGTATTAGCTAAGCAAGGTGGTGCTTTAGGTAAAATGCTGCCTGCTTTTAAATTTGGCTTGGGTGGACCAGTAGGCCATGGTCAACAAGGAATGTCGTGGATCCATATTGACGACATGATCCAACTCATCCTTTTTGTGCTTTCACATCAAGAGATACACGGGCCTGTCAATGCCACTGCGCCAAACCCTGTTGATAATAATGAATTTAGTCAAACACTCGCGAGTGTGATTTCGCGACCTGCCATGCTACGTATGCCTAGCTGGGTTTTAAAATTGATGATGGGAGAAATGTCTGATCTTCTGCTTCATGGTCAATTTGTGCTTCCGAATAAACTACTTAGTCACAATTACCGCTTCCACTATCCAACATTGAAGCCGGCATTAGAAAGCCTGAAATTATAGTTACAATGTACGGGTTGCTAATACCCAACTAATACATAATAATTAAATAGATTTTAGTCGAGTGATTCTTCAGGGAAAGTCATGATGCATTTACCCACCATAATCAGCATCTCAATTTTATTGAATGTGATTATTGGGTCGTTCTTATTGTCTTTGTATTTTTTAAGGCAACAATCAAGTTATTTATATTGGGGTAGCTCGTGTCTCATATTTGTAGGCGCACAAATAGCAGCTTCTCTGCGTATTTTTATCGACCTTCCTCTAATTACACATTATCTAGCTGATTTACTGATAATTTCAGCTCCCTTAGCAGCCATACTAGGTATTCATGCTTACAGTCAATCAGACAAAAAATGTCAAAATAAATGTGCATATGTGTTAGTTGCAGCTGCAGTAATATTACTCCTTGCTTATGATTCACCATTTAGCCAGTTAATCACAACAGCCATAATTGCAGCATGTTTTAGCTATGCAGCTTTCGCGCTAAGGAAGTTGCATGTTAAACGCATCATGCATTTAGTATTACTCAAGTTGTGTTTCGTCATTCACGCTTTGATTATGGTAACCCAGTTTTCACTACTACTTAGTGATTACCTAGGTTTGTTGCAAACAGACTTGAAACAAATATTAGCAGTTATTCTCATAAGCCATATTGTTATTACCACACTAACCGCCATGATCTGGCCATTAATGATGTTCTTAGAGCATGAGCAGGTACTGAGTGACCTTGCTAATCGTGATTCGCTAACCGGTTTATTGAATCGTCGAGCGTTTATTAGCGTTAGTAACAATTATTTAGAACAAGCAAACAACAACCTAACAAAACTTTGCGCTTTGATGATAGATATCGATTTCTTCAAGAGAGTTAATGATCAGCATGGCCATGAAACGGGTGATGAAGCAATTAAGTGGGTTGCTAAAAAGATTAAAAGCCAGCTACGTGAGCACGATTTAGTGGCTAGGATTGGCGGTGAAGAGTTTGCAGTGATACTACCCAATACTAGCCAAGCTCAAGGAGAAATCTTATCAGAGCGAATTCGTTTAGCCATTCATAATGATAGCTTTGTGCACAATGACCATGAAATAAACCTGTCTATCAGTATCGGTATCATCACCCATAAGTCGGGCACCAATAATGTTAACGAATTACTGGCTGAGGCCGACAAAGGCTTATACAAAGCAAAATTAAATGGCCGTAATCAGGTTGTGACCATGGCATTTTAACGCAACTACTTGTTAGTTTAATTTAAGCTCTCATTTAGTTGGCTTAGCTCATTGGTCACCCACTGTTTATCTAAGCATTGCTCTAAGTTCAGTTGGGCAAATTTTAAAAAGTTGCGCGCCGCATGTGATAAATGGCGATCGGTGCGCACCACAAAATACCAATGGCTGGCCAAATTCACATCTTCAACATTTAGCATGCAAAAACTCGTATCGTGAGGTGGCAGTACATGGCGCGAAACCACCCCCAGCCCCATTCCTGAGCCAACAGCAACACGAATAGCCTCGTTACTCGCCATTTGTACTGTGTTGCTTAGGACAAAACCTCTACTTTGTAGCTCGCTTTCAAATAGCATTCGCGTAGCTGAACCTGGCTCGCGAAGTAAAAAACGTTCACTCACTAAGTCATGTAAAGTTACATGGCTTTTACTCGCAAGCTTATGGTTATTTGCCGCAATAAATACAAGAGGATTTTGCAAAAACCGCCCTGCTTTTGCGTGCTCTAATGAAGGGGGGTGACTAAATACATAAATATCATCTTCGCCTCGTTCAAATCGAGCAAGTACTTCAGCACGATTACCTATTTCAAGTGGCAGCTCAACATGAGGATGTAAATTACTATACGGTCCGAGTAACTTAGGCAAAATATATTGTGCGGTGTTAACCATGGCTATTTTACAGCGCCCGCGCTCACCACCTCTAAGCTCAGCTAAGTAATCTTGATAATCATCAAAATGACCAAACACCTGCTGACATGTTTGAAACAATGCAAAACCCGCTTCTGTAACATGTATACGCTGCTGATTAACCATCACTAATGGCTCATTAACTGTTTCTTGTAAGCGTTTAATTTGTTGCGAAACCGTTGGTTGCGTTAAGTGTAACTGCCTTGCTGTTTCACTGATAGAGCGCGTTTTTACCACACACATAAACACTTCTAGTAAGCGAAAAGAAATATGTCTTAAGTCCATAAAACCCAACCTATAGATGATTATCTATAAGATACTATCACTTATTTAATTATTTACTATGTGAATTTTTATCTAGAATAGCGGCGCTTTTAACCAAGAGGAGAACAAAGTGCCTGATATTGTTGTAATGTTTTTTGTTTTAGGACTCACAGCCGGATTACTTCGCTCTGACCTAAAAATTCCGCAAGCAACCTATGAAACCCTTAGCCTATTGTTGATGCTCACCATTGGCTTAAAAGGCGGCATGGTGCTACATGGCAATTTACATTGGCAACTCTTACCCGAAATGGGCGCTGTGTTACTGCTTGGCGGCTTAATACCTTTAATGCTTTACCCAGTTTTAAACAAACTGCTAAACCTCTCCGTTGCTAATAGCGCAAGTATTGCCGCCCACTATGGTTCTGTAAGTGCAGGTACATTCGCCGTTGCTTTAGCATATGCCGAATCGAACTCACTTAATGTGGGCGCTGAAGTCACGCTTTACTTAGTAATGCTTGAGTTACCTGCAATCATCGTTGGTTTATTACTATTCCGCCGTCTTGGAAATGGGTCTGGGCAAAACCTATCACTCAAAGCGCTATGGCATGAAACACTGACTAACAAAAGCGTGATTCTGCTTGTAGGTGGTGTAATTATTGGCATGATGTACGGCACACAACAAGGCAGCCAAGTAACTAGCCTGTTAACAAACAGCTTTAAAGTTGTATTAGCGTTATTCTTGCTCGAAATGGGTTTAATGGCCGCACAAACACTGCGCCCTATTCCATGGCATCATTGGCGTTTAGCATTATTTGCACTTATAACACCTAACCTATTGGGTGCTATCGGCGTCTGTGTTGGTACTGCCCTGCAACTCGAACTGGGCTCGGTAGTAATATTAGCAAGCCTAGTTGCTAGTGCCTCTTATATTGCTGCTCCAGCGGCTATTAAAGCAGCGATTCCTGATGCTGATATAGGCTTAGCCATGTTATGTTCTTTAGGTATTACCTTTCCTTTCAATGTATTACTAGGAATTGGCTTGTATCATCAAATAGCATTGTATATGAATTAAAAGATTGCTAACTATCACTTTATGCATGAGATTTTTTAAAAAGTCGTTTAATATAAATAAAAAAGCAGTGCAAGGACATGCTATGTTCAATCAAACGCTTAGCACTGAGCAACAGCATGTAAGTGATATTTTTATGCGCTTATGTACACTTTGCCAGGTGCAAAATAATTTAGAATTAGAGCAACATTTATCATTACAACGTGGCTTTTGTGAGCAAAGTATTGAGCTTGCAACTGTTCCTTATGAGTTAATTGATGAAGTGGCTAAAGCTTCTGAGGTTAGCTTTGATTCACTACTTAATGGTAATAGCCAAACCACAGCTACACTCGATGGGCCGGTATTAGAAGCAGTGAGTAACGGTATTATCAAGAGTATAAAAAAGCTATCAATGGCGGGGTTAATTAAGGGTGAAAACCAAACGCAAGAAGCACTTAGCCAACTTGCAGATATTCAGTTAAAACAAATAGCAAAAGAGCTCAAAATAAAAAGCCAGGTTAAATAACCTGGCTTTTTACTAATTCTTACCTTTGTACATTTTTTCGTAAATGTCAGATATATTGTTTTGCTTATCGTAGTATCGCTGCAGCTCCCCAAGCGATAACTCCTTTATTTTATCGCTATCAAGCCCAGTCGGTTCTGCTAATTTAAAATGTGCAGCGTGCGGTGAATTGCCCATTAAGGTCGCAATTTCGTTCTTTAGTTGTTCAGCTTTATTAAATAGTTTAATTGCTTTGCTGATATCTGTTTCATGCTCGGCTTGTAACGTGCACCAAACCACCTCAACAGACTTAGACCTGATTTGATCTTCAAAGATATTTTTGCGCGCAATCAACCATGTACTTGCAATCAGCAAGATGGCTAAAACGGCAATGGCTATGTAAATTAGTTCAAGCATTACGATCCCTCGGTAAACTAAATGTTACTATACACCCAAACTTGGTCCGTAATATATCAGGAAAAAGCATTATAAATACTAGTATGAGACTGAAAATCATCTAATAATTAATGTTAATTTTTTGTTCTAAACGGCCAGCTTGGACTAAGTAATAGTTTTAATTTGGTTTTCAAAAGACCCGGAAACAACATCACAACAGCAAGTACAATACTAATGTAGAGCACTATAAAGCTATACATGTAGTGTATGTAGGCGTGTTCTTCTTGAATGTTTAAGACAACAAATTTAACCCACACAATTAAATGTGCGATTGTCACTACGATCGTAAGCTTAAATACACTTAAAAACAGCTCTCCATACTTATAGCTGAATCGCTGATGCAATTTGTATAGGATATATAAACTTAAGAGGTTTATCCCAGCCACACTCAGATAAACATTTTGAGCAATTCCACTTTCACCGGTTTCTTGCACGTAGATCAGTACTTTTTCCATCAGTAGAGATGTAAGTTGATATTTAAAAACAACCACGGCTATTGATAAGAAATCACTGAAGAGCTCTCTATTTCGTAGTGCTCTATAAAATGATAGGACTAAAGCAACTGCATAACTTATTGCAATGATAACTTGCACTGAAAACACTTTATGAACAGCTGTTGCTACAAGCAACTCATTGTATAATTCGACTAAATATTGCATGAATCATCCTACTAAAGATGTTCATAATCATAATCTTATAGTATAAAAAAAACCAGCTCTTGGCTGGTTTTCTTTACTTTATATTAATTTTCTTTTTTCTTCGGGTTAAGAATGATTATCCCACCAGTTCCCTGTAATTCTTGATTTTTCTTTTTAGGGTTTAGAATAATAATTCCACCAGTACCTTGAAGTTTTGTAGTATCAAAGCTAGGAGCTGGTGCTGCGTCGAATGCTAAAGTAGATAGTAATAAAGCTGATAAAGTCATTTTTTTGTTCCTTCATTGTTAAAGATAGTTTTCGTTAGCAAATACCGAGCCACTAAAATACAAATTTGGGTAAAAACTAACGACTAGACCCTATATAAGCATAAAACTAAACCGTTAGGCCATTTTTTATACTAACTGTGTATACAAAACGTACGCTGAACAGCATCAAACCGTTTAGCTCTATAAACTAGCTAGGCTCTATGCCATAATTCTGTTAATTCAAAAAATAAGTCAAAGCGGCCCAACGCTTAGCAAGGTTTAATGCATGGCATATCCAGAACAACAGCAACCAACAATTTATTGGCACGACTATACAAAAAACCTTATAAACATTTGAAAATAAACAATCTAATTTTTTAAAATATATTTTTTATACACACATACATACACACCTTCTATTTTGTCTCTTTGTATTTAGCTAAAAAATCACTCAAATTCTTTGTTAGAAAATTTCAGTTTTAAAATCTATTAAGTATATGATTTTAATAGATTTTAATTTCTTATGCTTTTATAGGATCCATTTTCAAACCTGACGAAAAACAGATAACTTGTTGTTATTTAGTCGTTTAACGTCATATAAATGACGTTTTAAACAACTCAAAACTGCAAAACACTGAAATTAATTTCGATCTTTTCAGATCTTTGATCCGCTAAGAACTATATATACTGCGCTGGCTGGCGGTATGAACTGTAGTACTCAAAAACTGAAAAAAAACTGCACCAAAAAGCTCGCAGGAGGGTAAGGAAGAGTCCGGATTTCGTGAGAAAGTTTTTGCGTGGTGCTGAATTACGTGACCAGAATGCTTGTGGCCAACATAGATGATGATAACTTTACTGCAGTGTATTGCAGGCACTAAAAAGCCCAGCGGGTAACTGGGCTTGGTTATTGGGCTGTGGTGCTATTTGGTTATTGGGTCTAGCCTCCCCTTTTGTTCTTCGGCTTCGGATGCTTGACCACTAAATTCACCAGCCTGTTCTGGTGCTTCTGTCTTGCCAGTGCCAGTGGCAACCCCCTTATGTGTATGTGTTGCACATGTATTTGCCAATGCTCGAACTGTTGCCATTAATTCTGACAATAATTTAAGTACATTCTCACTTTCACTGCCTATCCATGTTTTGGGGCTTTTATGTGTTTGCTCTTCTGTGGCAATTACTTGCCGAGCCTTGCACTCAAGCTTCGCTAGTTCACCAATAATGTCTTTTAATGACTTATCAGTTTTATTCTCAAAGTTTCCTTGCTCATCAATATGATGATACACACCCTCACGAACCTGTGTTCTCACTTCACCTTCTTTGATTGCGGGTAAGTCCCAACCAAAAGGTAAAACGGTTCTAATAAATGGTTTATCAGCACGGCCATAAGCAAAGCCTAATTCGACTATGCTATCTGGTGCAGGTGGTTCTAATCGGCCTGCTTTATCTCCTGCGCCTGGTAAAGGTAGCGGCACGGCCTGTAAAACTTTTGATTTGGTTTCAGTTCCGTTCTCATCTAATAATTGAACATCAACCGCATAACGTGGGTAAAACGGGTCACTCCCTCTTTCCCCTTCTTCAGTCGGTAGTTCCGGCAATGCAACGACCTTTCCCCAACGTGGTAAATGTAACTGATTAGTTAGTTCTGGAAATAGCCGGCGCACGATACGATGAATTACTTTTTCCATAGTTACCAACTTAGCGTCATGTTTGTTTCTTTGAATTCAACTTTACTCAGGCGCTCATTATTCGCCATTACATGCGGGCGAACCATGGGTGCAGCTGGCATCATGGCCGACTTACCCGCTTGATGCTCTGTCATTAAAGATGTGGCAATTGTGACGGGCTTATCTGACCAAAACGAATCGGCATAACTGCCAACAAATACTTTGCCATTACCCTGCTGATACCAAATAAAGTCACTAATTTTATAAATTCGGCCAATGTTATCGAGCATAGACAACCCTGATCCATCGCTATAAAAGCACGGTGCGGCTGACTCCGAATATGGTTTATCGGGTATCACAAACTCGATACCCGTTTGATTGCTTATTTCATTTAATACTTGGCGCATTGTGGCATGGCGTAACATCACACTTAAATTAAACATGAGCGCTGATGACCATTCGCGACAAAATAGCGTGAACCAGCCATTTACGCTGGGTAAAACACGCTCAACATAGCCATTAAAGACACGATCGACCATGTCACCCCAACCAAGATCGACTTTTACAGTATCGAGCTTTGTTGCTGGTTGCCTTACATTTATCTGGCACGTACCAGGTGCTGAGTCATTTAGCACTATCCAGTGGTCTTTTAATTCCACCTTCTGATCGTTTACATACGCGCGTGAAATAAACCTGGCATTTGGACCCGCCATTATACAGTCCTCAAGGTAGCTAAGTTTTCTTTTAAGTGCTGTTGTAAATTAGCGTATCGAATATTGCTAGCACCGCCCTGCTCTAACGCGGTAGGTTCAGCGGTTCGTTCCTCTACTTTTTGCGGTACAGAACGATACTCAGCAAGGGTAAAGGTGACCATCCATTGGCGTGTTGTTTCTTGCTCGACTGCTTCAATCTTGCTACTAAAGCGTACTTGCTTAATACCAATTGCTTCAGCAGTAATATTATTAATTCTGTAAATTACACGGGCGCCAGCTTCTGTCGCTTCTGCCATGTTGTATAAATCAGTGAGTGTTTGTGCGTTTTTAAAAGGGATTAGTCCTGACACTGTCAGCATTTTCGCTTTCATGCCCGTCTCAGCGCTGTCCGTGTTTGAGGTTTGCCCGCTTGCATCTTCGCTGGCAAGCTCTTGGCTTGCCGTGATGCGAAGTGATTTTAGATCGATTGATAGCGAGTTAAGAGTTAGCATTTATCTATCTCCAAGTACCTTCGACAGACATTCTCATTTCAATGCACTTAATTGCCATATTTTGCCCGTCACCGCTTAATTCTACACCTT
Organism: Pseudoalteromonas sp. CO109Y; assembly: GCF_004208935.1. NCBI lineage: Bacteria > Pseudomonadati > Pseudomonadota > Gammaproteobacteria > Alteromonadales > Pseudoalteromonadaceae > Pseudoalteromonas > Pseudoalteromonas sp. CO109Y. The sequence continues at coordinate 194,214 of NZ_SGPD01000030.1, read as the reverse complement.
CATTTTTCACCTTAAATTCATTTGTATTGGGTACCAGGCGATGCCAGCTAGAAACCGCAACTCTATAACCTCCAGCATCAACTTGGGTTCTACCAACAACCGATATTTCAACATTATTTATATTTAAAAATGGATGTGGCAAATCAGGAAGTTGTAATTGCCCACTCCACTGCTCTGGCCCTAAATCTAAATTGATTACATTTGTTGTCCAAATTTTTAATTGTCCATTTGATTTTTTCTCAAATTTGCCAAGTTCATTTTCACCAATTTCAAATGTTCCTACTCCATCATTGAAAATGATGCAGCCTCGTTCAAAAAATGCGTTTAAGTATTTAGCATTAGAGGACTGAATTATTATCTCTTCACCTGTCACACCATCTATTGCTGTTCCTGCATTCACCCAAATTTGACCACCATTAAGGTTTATTGTTGCCTGTGGTGCGCTTGGCCTCGACAATTTAGCCGCGTAAGCGCAAATTACTCCACCTGCTGCTGCATAAATAGCTGAAGATGATCCGCAATTCAGTGCGTTCCCATTTGAGAATGAAACATTTGCTCCCTGTGATTCTGCAAATATGCCACCTTTTGCAGCGCCACTTACATCAGCATCATCTGCATTAACAAGTGATCTTCTTGCTATTAAACCAAAACCACCCGAGTTTTTTGCTGAACCACCTCTAAACTCTAGAATACACCCACGTGATGCATAAATTGATGAATTAGTTTGCTCAAGTGTTTTACAACAATTATCAAATATTGCACTTCTGGCGTTACAACTAGAAGCTTGTTGCATTCTTAAACCTATACCAGATGAACCACTAAAGTTTGCGCCATAAATGTTTGCTCGCCCATGAACTTGAATTCCTCTAAAGCCCGCATTAATAATCCCTTTACCTTGGCTAACAACACACTCGGCTTCAGCCATTTGAATACCAGTACCGTGATTATTTTCCATATCAATGATGCAGTCTAATGTTGGTAATTTAGTTCTATATCCAAAGATTAATGGTGCCCTAGGCGTCTCACCAAGAATCCCTGAAGGTACATTACTAGTATCTGCACCAACAAAATCATTATCTAGATACACAATTTCATCATCAGATACTATTCTGACATCAGAAAAATCTCTGCCATGTTGACTGATCCCTTTAGTCAGCCTATGACCACTTTCTATTTTGATAACAATCTCAGTTTTTCCTGATGTTGAAACACCGCTCAAACTATTGAGGGCTTCATTCAAGTCGCTAAAATCTGTTGGTATCTTAATATTAATCGTTTTTTCATAAACCATTGCTGCGCGTTGTAGATCATCTAATGAATCACCAATTCTATAGCCGATTGAATTTGCGTTATGTTTGCCATCATTAATATGGCTATCTATTTCGTTTTTAATTGCTTCTGTACTTGTAGGTTTTTTTCTTAAATCTTGAACATTGTTATATTGATTAATTTCAGCAATTTTTGTTATGTAGTGTTTTTTATCGTGCTCATCGGTGAATTCATCAAGGTTATTTGAAATATTTATATTAAATCTAGGTTGCCACACACTACTTGCATCACCATCAAACCACGCTTCTAGATAAACTCCCTTAGGGTAGTCTTCGACTGCAATAATATGATCTTCCAGTAATTCTACTCTTAGCCCGTTCACATAACCTGTGCCAGCAAGTACTTTGAATGAATTTAAAGTTGATCTTTCCACAACTTTAAAACCATCACCAATGAACCAATTCTTACCATTAATATCTGAAGCTAAATTCTGAATTAGCTTATCTACTCCGCTTAACCTAGAAGTAAAATCTAACTGCCAAGTTTCCGGTGCAACATCAATACCTGTAAGATCAGCAATACCTGAGTACTCAATACCAAAGTTACGGTTTAAGGTATTACCCGCAACACCGTCAGCCGTCACGGTTTTTGGTGTAGTCGGAATATGATTGATAGCAACTAAAGTGTTGTTCACTGATGAATACAAACCTACCCAGTTAAATTCAAACGGGCCTGTCACACTATCAAGAACCGTCGAATACACCACTACGTTGTCATTAATCCGGCCAACTTGCTGAACGATTTGTTGATGAACTATATAGTTGCTTGGTAAACCCTCTTCCCGGCTAATCGGTGCTGTTGCATCTTGTCCGGGTACATTTGCAAAAATAAACGTATCTATATCTAACTGCTCATTAGCTTGTGCTTTAGCAGCAAAAAGTTTTTCACCTGCGATTGTAATAATTGAAGCCATGTTAATTCCTCTTTTAGCTAATAAGCTGCTTATTTGTTGCAATAATAAAATGTGATTCGTTGTCCATTACCGCTAGCCCTAATTTAGGACTCATGTCGTCACTTAACTTTGCAAACCCCGTTAAGTTTTCATGTGAAAAGTCATTAGGGGGTGCGACAAGCGGCATGCTTGCAATAGTGCTGTATTCATAGCGGCGAGTCGTTCGACCGTATTGCCTGCAAATATTGTCAATTAGGTGGTTTCGCTCTGCTAAATCTGAATCCAACAATTGCAAGCTCACTACGTCCCAATCGACTTCACTCACACGCTCATCGATGGTGATCCACGGTGTGCCTAATTTCTCAAACATGAAATACCAGCCGCTTTGCGTTCCTGCCCCTTTAGCAAATTGCAGCGCGTACTTAACGCGGATTCGGTAGGTTTGCTCTGTTTCATTTGGGATTTGCGTAATATCTCGCTCCCATGCAAGTAAATGCACAAGGGCTAGTTCTGCGGTCATTGGGTCTAGCTGCTTTGCAGGCCATGTAAGCATTTCACTTACACGCTGCCAAAATCGCACCGCGCCTTTGCGTAACTTATCGAGCTCACTTGCTGGCCGCGCTAGCCAGTACGGCATTTTGGTGAGGGCTTCCCAATCTATGTTCATGACGCATTACCATCTGTTACTGTTAATGATGCCAAGCGCGGAACGTCATTTTCACTGGTAATATCACCTTGCCCCCAACTCAATGAGTCGATTCCCTCAAACTCCCTATGCAGTTCTTGGCCTAAACGACTAAAGCTAAATCTGCTTTGTGGTTTTGTTCGTGTGACTGAGTAATCAGTGTTTTCTCTAAATGCACTACGGATAAAGTTTTCAACATCGTTGAGTAATGTTGTTACTTCGCTATCAAGTAAATAGGTATGCGGATAAATCGTGACTGCAACAGCCACATCAACACCTGGCATCGGCAACACCAGTAAGTCATCACCATGGCCGTGGTAACCTTTTGCCATAACATAGTCGTTTAAGTCATCAATAAGTACTTGGCTTGGCTCACCTGTATCTAACAAAATAAACGCATTTGCAGTACCAGGGCCGCGTGGCGCATCGTGCTCAAAATAAATATTGTCAGTGTCCAGACCGCTTCGTTCTGTCAATATAGCGCGGTATACCGCATCAATATGCCAAGGTGCCGCAGCTGTAAATGCGTTGCGGGTTCTTAGTTTTAATTCTTCGTTTGTTTCGGCGTCAGCGCCCAAAATATCAAGCCACTGATCATCATTAAGTGCGTTGCTAATTCCGGTGACCGACTCGGGTAATATGTGGTAATAGCCTGCACCTAAGTTATACGCCGCACCTGCGAACTCAGCGATAACCGGCACTAAAATACTGCCTTGGTTTTCAGGCAGAATTACATCGTCAATTGTTAGCACGCGATACACCGTGCCGTTGATTGCATCTGTCTGTATCACTGTTCCAGCGCTTATAAGTAAGCTTGGACCAGCTTGAGCAGCACGATAGAAACGCACTTTACCTTGTGCACGTTCTTCATTTTTGCGTGTTAGGTCATGTTCCCATGCCTTCGCTTCTATAAATGCGCTGTCAGTAGCAGTTTTCAAAAATAGGTTTGGTAGTATATTTTCAATCAGTACTTTGTTAACTATCCAGTTAGCCGGCTTTGCAATAATTGCGGTGATCACACGCCAGAACGGTGAGAACGGCGAGTCATTTGCAATAATGCTGCCCTCTGCTTCAACGTCTTCTTTGAATAAGGCTTTCCAGCCCTCTTCAGTGGTTGGAATACCCGCATTTTCTACAATGCGCTTAAAGTCAATGTTCGCTGTTTCATCAGCCATCACTACGCCCCTATGATCAACGATGAAATATCACCAAACTCAATGGTTTTTGCATACACCCACCATTGCCCTTTTTTAATTTCGTTTTCGGTCACTTGTACCGTGCCAGGCATGATCCGCTCATCATCTTCAACCAATAACTTGATACGGGTCTTAGTGTCGTTCGTCACACTCGTTCCTCTGTCACTTACCAGTAAATTGGCAAGGCCTGTATCTAAAATGGCATGCACAATATCTTGTGCTATCACATCACGGTCAGCTAAATAACGCGGGTTGTGGCCTGCATCTAACACCACTTCACCACTTTCAATGTGCAGATCACGATAAAGGCTCATGAATGCATCTCCACAAAGTTCATGTAACTGCTATCACCTTTTGCTGGGTACACATTCACAGTGCCAACAGAGGTTGATTTTTGTTGGTTGGCGTTACTGATCTGTTGGGTTATTCCGCCTTTTACGGTTTTTCCTTCAAGGGGGGCTATGGCTTCAACGCCTATCATTTTTTTCATACCCTCAAAGCTGGTATCAAGTTCAATTCCTGCTAGGTCGGCTAACTCTTCAAGCGCCCACAATAGTGGTGCAAATAGCACTTCAACCGCTTTCCATGCGTATTCAAGACCAGTTAGTAAAACGTTGATCCAGCTAATATCCGCAAAGCTAGCTTTTAAGTCGTCCCAGTAATAAATCAACGCCCCTACTGCAACAACGGCCGCAGCGATAGCCGCTACAATTAAGCCAATCGGGTTTGCATACATCACAATATTTAAAGCAAACATCACACTGCGTAAGGTGCTTAAGCCCGCGCTTAATGCTGTGGTGATCCCTGTCCATGTCATTGCCGCAACACCCCATGCGACCATAGCCATTTTGCTCGCGCCCATGATCACCGTGAACAAACCGCCTGCCGCAACAAGCCCCAATACTGCAACCGCTGCATAGCCAATCCAACGCGTTAGAGTTGGGAACTGCTCAGTAAACCACACAACATTGGTGCCCATATCCGCTATAAGCCCCACAAAATCATTAAAGGCGGGTAAGATGGCTGCGCCCCATGCCGCACGAATCACATACCAGCTTTGTGCTAACCGTTCGCTTTGGTCAGTCATAGCCATTGCCATTTCTTCGGCTTTTTGCATGCCGTTTACTTGGCCGAGTGAATTAATCGAGTCATTCAGGCCATTAATGTCTGTCAGTAATAACTTGATGGTTGATACAGCGTTCTTTGAACCAAAGGCTTTGGCAAGTTGATCACCTTCGGCAACATCAATCACATCACCATATTTGCTACGAATTTCTGTTAAAATATCAACCATAGGCAACATGCGCCCTTGGCTGTCAGTAAAGGTCAGTCCTAAAGCAGATTGTGCTTTACCTACCCCCGCTAAAAACGCAGAATATTTAGTCCCCGCTTCACTTCCCGACATCGTCGCTTGTAATGTACCAAGAATTGCCATTTGTTCATTCACAGCAATGCCTGCACTATTTGCATCAGCGCCAAGAGAAGTAAACGCCGCCGACATTTCACTACCTGTCGTTTTAAACGCTTGTACTGATTGCGCCGTCATTCCTGTTATTTGTTCAACCCATGCACTTTTACCCATGTTTTCGGCTTGGTTTTTAAAAATACCGTACATGGTGCCCATGTAATTAGTGATGGTGGCTGCATCTGATTTAGTCGCCGCAGCAAGTACGTTGCTCGACATCGTAAACGCTGATAAATCAGCATCATTAAGTCCTGCTATCGCACTTTGAATGTCATAGCTTGAGCTCACGAACTCAGTGGCAGATTTGCCATATTTAAGGGCGTATTGATAAGAGGTATCCGTTAATTGCTTTAATGCAGACTCACGCACACCGAGAGATTTAACTTCACCCAGTACCCGATCCATTTCAATGGCGGGCATAAGTGCGTTTTGTAATGCGTAACCGCTGGCCGCAATGCCTGCCACACCTGACGCCATTTTCATGGTGCCCGTTTGGTAGTCACTTGATAGGCCATTTAAGCTATGGCTTATTTTTGCAATGGGCTTTGTGATTTGGTCAATCAACCCCACTGTAAACATAAGTGGCTGCGGTAAACTCATTTACTACCCCCCAAAGGCTTTGCTAACTGCATTAATCACAATGGCTTCTAAATCTTCACGCTGGCGTTTTATCAGCCATGCTGCCCTTGCTAAGTTATGTTCGCTGTCATCTTCATGCGGTAAAAGATGACGACGAAACGTCAACATTTGCTCAAGCGGGTTATTGCTAATGGCTTCAACCAGCGCGTCTATTTTTTTACGCTGATCTCAAGCGCTGGCGCGAACTCCTGTTGCAATAAACCTGCAATTTGCAGTGCTGCACCTGGTGATTTATCAATTAACTCTCGCAACTCTTTTTTATTACTTTCATCGACTGTGCGCATCACTAGATTGTGCGCAGGTGCGACCTTGTTATTCGGCATAATGTCGTTGATATAGCCGTTGTAATCATTGGTGCTTACATTGAATTTAAATTCTTTACTGCCAATGGTTAGGGTAATGATCTGGTTCATGCTTTATTCCTCAAACTGGGTAATTAATAGTCTTTAAACTGTTTATGCCTTCACATTTTTTCTAGCAACTTGTCTAGCTTGGCATCCATACTATCTAGGCGCTTTTCAAACATCTTTTGTGACTCTGCGCGCATCATTTTTTGATGCTTTATTTCTTGTGCATTGGTATCGATGCGCTTATCTAAATCAGCAAAAAACCAGAAGCCACTAACAATCACAATCAAGGTCGTTAATACATGCGCAATGTTCACTTCTTTTTTTACATGCCAACCTTCGGTTTTAATTTCTGCCATTACTTAGCTACTCCTTTTACTTTTTCGATTGTCCTTAAGCTTGCTAGGCCAAGTAAAGCGAGTGTTAATTCCATCATTACATCGGTCGGTAGCTCTGGCGTTCCTGCGTCTGGCCAAATCCACTGCAAAATTGGATTAATTAAGAAAGTAAATAAAAAGCCAAAGCCACACACCCACAGTAAAAAAGGTCTTGCCCCTGCCACAAACGTTGAGCGGTGTTGTGCTGCATGAGTATTAGCTAGCGCTTGCATTAACAGAGGTTTTTGCTTAATTTCTGCTAAATCATTGTTTAGCTGTTGGCGCTCTTCATCAGATGTAAATAACGCATCACCTGCTTTGCCAATCGCTTCAATCGGATTACCGCCCACTAAGTTTGAAAACCAACCCATGATCAATTTACTCCCTGCTCTAAATACCTAGCTTCACGCCAACGGCGTGTAGAATATCTATCACCAAAATCAACAAGTTCATCAATCATGGCTTGCGTGTTTTGTGTTATGGCCGTGCGCCAAAACTTAGGACAGCGTTTAGATAAATCACCATATTGAAACGCAACCGATGCAATCACGGTCTGCATGGGCTCTGGTAGTTGCTCAAATTTGATGACTGAATGCTTGTTGTATTTGTCAGCTAATAGAGTTATCGACTCAAACTTTGCGCACTTATCTATCAGGGTGGCTTCATCTTCACTCACTTTCAGCGGCATTAGGTTCAGCATCATCTGAGCGTGTTCACCATGTTGCTCGCAATACGGTAATAACTTATCTATCAATGAAGGCCGTGCGATAAAAAACATACGCTCTAAGTCTTCACGCGAACGCTGACCAATATCAAAGCCCGTTGCAATCGTTACACCCGACTTAGAATTAGCTGCATCAGGCACATAGCCTTTTAGTTGTGCGCCACCTTCTAGCTCTGAAATGAAGCTGTAATTAACTTTGATATTGTTCATATTGCTACTCGCTCAACTCTTGGCACGGAACACAGCGCTGTACACCTGGTACTGCTTTTTGCCGTGCTTTTGGTATTGGGTCACCACACTCAATGCATTCCGTTGCACTGAGTTTGTGGCTGTTGTTAAGTCCTTTTAATCGCTGATCAACAAAGCGTTGTTCAGCGCGTTCCTGTGCAATAACTAGGTGATCAATAAAATCCATTCACGCTCACCTTTACTGCACTATGTTTTCGATTTCGTCTGGGCGTAAGTACGGCACACCATTGATATGAACAAAGTCAGGGCTCGTTACATCAAACGGGATTTTAAATAAGCTTGCTTGCCCGCCTTTTTTATCAATGTCTAAAATGTCACTGAGCTTGATGCGGCAACCAAATGCTTCAACCTTCATTTCGTCTTTTGAGGTCTTGCCGTAAAACATGATGTCGAACGGTTCCATACCACGCCAAGAACCGGCGCTCTTAGCTGCATCTGAGATAAGTGCAAAGTTACTTGCATTAACTGACAGCTCACCATTTGCCGATACATCACCATCAACCGCACCATCGGGCACACCGCCCGTTTGTGATACAGCGCTGTTATCTGTGATCGATAACGTGGCCGTGTCCACATGCACCATAATGTCACCTAAGTTGACGTTAAAATTCATTCCAGATAAACGCATGATGACTGCTCCTAGTTGCTGCTTAAATCAAGCATGATGTTGACGGTAATTTCTTTCGGGCTGTTGTATGGGCGCAAAATAAGGTAAATCACCACGCTTTTATTGCTGGTCCATTCAATCGTGATATCCCCTTCAATAGGCGGTGTGATTTCACCCGGGAACGCCGTCCCATTGATAGTCGTGCTTTTACTCATTTCGCGTAGCGGCTTCATAAAATACGCTTTGTTTAACTCAATGCTGTTCGGTGTTGAGTTAAGCGAACGGTTAGCAACACGACGAATCGCTAATACGCGCACTTGTCGGCTGGCTTTGTGTACTGGGCGCAAGTGTTCAAGGTATTGATAGTCACCACCCGTTGCATCAAGCGTTTGTGCATCACTCCAATACATACCTTCAAAGTCGCTATACCACTGCGGCACACTCATGCGGTTATTGGCCAGTGTTTCTAATGTGGCAAGTGATAATGGCTCGCCGTCTGTATCAACCGGTGCATCGCCTAGCCCTAACACACTGCCTGTTGCCACACGCATTGGGCTATCTGCAATGCTTACGCTGCGGTCACATAATCGGCCAGCTAATACACCCACGTTATTGCCGTGTAGCTGTGGCACTGGCACCACTAAATGCGCGGCAATACCATCTTGAATAGCAATGGTTGCGGCTTCATACGCAGCCCATGTTTGTGTTGCTACATCAATGCCAGGTAACGCAACTAAGCTAGAAACAAAACGACCTAATTTGGCTTGTAGTGATGTTAGGTGGTCATGGATATCGGTAAGGCCTGCGCTAGTGTTCTGCTCGTCACACACCACCACAATTTCAAAGCTTTGCACCTCATTTGCGCGGTCAATCGCTTCAAGTAGATCTTCGCCATCGGCAAGCGGGTAAACCGCCGCTGTCCAGTTCTGGCCTGCATTAAGTTGAGCGGCAATAAGAATGTCGCGCAATGGGCTATCAGCAAACGCATCACCTAAATCTGTTTGTGCACCAACACTAAATAGCTGGCTCTCTTCATCTACTGAACCGGCACGGCCAACAAACAAGAAGTGTCGTTCGACACCTTCAATGTCACCTTGCCCTAAATTCAAATTGTTAACTTGCACTTTACCGAGTGGCATTGGCTTATCCTCGTTTATTGAGTTGGTTTAATATCTGCGCGAGTTCGCGCTGAACGTTTATGGTGGTGTCACCTAAAAATGGTCGAGCATCAACAGGGATATCCCAGCTTTTACGCTGTTTTTCGTCACGTAATATGCTTAGCATCAAGGTTGCTTTACCGTGATTTAAACTCGCTTGAATCTCTTTAACACTGGCGCGGCGGTAACCTTTGCCCTTGCTCTTTGGTACTTTGAACCCTTCAGCTGACAGCGCTTTGGCTTGGCCGCGAGTACACGGCGCTTTGTAATCCGGCTTACCGTGAATACGTGCCATTCGGCTAGCTGTCATTCGCTCGGTGCCACCTTCTTGGTGCATGGCAGCAATTCGCCCAGTTAAACCCGCTTTGTGCTTTAGCTCTAAGCGGTTGCTGCTTTTCACATACGGCTCAAGTGTTCGGCCCATGCGTTTAAGTAACTTGCCTTTTTTGCCGCTTTTGCTCGGCGTAAACTTCTCACCATCTACCGTGGTTTGAGTGCGAATACGCTTACGAGCAAGCGCTCGTTCGTGACGACCGAGTGTTTTTAATACACGCACTCGTTTACCCGCTGGTAAGGCTAAAAGCTGTAGTTGGTGCTTAGCACTAAGTGCTTGGCGTTTGTTTGGGGTGATCACAATGCTCATGCGCGCCCCACTACATCAACATCGACATTTTCAGCCACGTTAATTGGTGCAAGCGATACATAGTAACGACCACCATTAAACTGCACTGGCCCGTTGTCATCAGGGATAAGCTCAATGTCATCCATCAGTTCTAATTCAATCAGTACCGTGGCGTTGTCATCACTAATTAAATCAATGTCTATTTCGGGATCATCTAAACCGAATTCGTCGCGCTGCCACTCGCTATCAATTAAAAACGCACATACCATGGCAAACAGGTTGTAAGGGTTAACCTTTTTATGTGGGAATTTTTCAATTGCAATAATGGCTGTGTGTTTCCACCTCGCCACTAAATAACCGTCTTGGCCTTGATCTGAATTGCAAATGATTAACTTGCCGCGCTCTTGCCAAGCATCAATATTGTTCTTACGAATTGCACCATTTAAGCTGGCAACTAAAAACTCGCATACTTGCTGTAACTGACTAATAGTTTGGCTCATAGCGAATGCACTCCCGCACGGCCAAGACCAAGCAATAATCGAATACTGCGGTTTGATTGCGCTAGAATTTGATTTTGCTGTTCAACGTCTTCTGCTTTGTTATTGCCCGTCTCTTTTTGATCAACTGCCGAAAAGTACCCCATAAGATCACTATGTGAGCGGGCATAAACGGCGCCACGGTAAACACTTTCTTGGCTTTGGCTAAACTGCGGCACACCATCAATCAGGGTGAAAGAAACATCCGTGTTACCTTTCGCAATATAATTATTAATTTGCTGTTGAATCTCTAACACACTGCGGTTGAGCGAATCAGCTATTACCGTTTCTTCATAATATTCAGGTATGCGGCGATGATTACGGAACTCTTCTGTGCTAAGCACAGGCCAGCCGCTATCAGCATCAATTTCAATGCTGTCATCTGCTGTATGTTCAAATCCGAATGTCATGCCATTTACCTTTGCATAGGGTCAGTGCAGTTAGCGTCACAGTGATTATTTAAAAGTCGCCTTTTAAAACACTCAGCTAATGCACTGGAGGGTTTGGAGACGGTTTGCTTACTGTGCGTTAAGCTCAGCAAGTGCTCTAATTCTCATCGCTATTTTGTTTCTTACGGTTTTAACTTGTGCGTGCTTATGCAGTTCCTGCGCTTTAGCTAAATAGCCATCGGCTTGCTGTAAGCGCTGCAAGTCGCCAACATGTGACGGCGTAACTTCGCCATTTTTCGTGCGCAATAACGCAAGGCCCGCAAATTTGTAATATTTAGACGTAACTTGCTCAGGTAATTTCCAATGATCCGCAACAAGCTTGAACACTTGCCCAAAGTAAGGCTCAATGCTGTGGCCTTTATCTGCTTGCGTTTGCGCCCAATCAAAAACAGTGTCGGCAATAAAACCAGGCCACTGGCGGCGAATGCTTTTAACCATGGGCTGGTTAAGCTCAATGGCGCGTTGTCCAAGCTCGATGCCGCGACTGAGGTTGCCAACATCAAACAGCCATACAGTGCAATACGAGAAAATCGGGTTGTCTTCATTTTGTTTGCCTTCTTTCGTTAAGTAGTCTTCAACAATCGGTAACCACTTAGGCAGTAATACATCGCGTTTATGAGCTATTTTGTCAGCTCGGCGCACAAAGCCTTTTAGTCGTTTTAAGTCTTCGTCTAATTCAATTAGCTGTAGGTGTAGGCTAGGTGCATATTCACCACTGCCCGACACGCTTACTTTTTCGAGCTGTTTTTTTGCTGCGTTTTGCTCTTTGAATTGGAGGATTTTGGCTCCTCCGACGGCTTTTTTAGCTCGTCAACCGTTTCCTTTAACTCGCTGTTTGCTTGGTTAATATCATCGGCGCTGTAAGCTAGGTCGCTGGCTGCATCGCTGGCTTTATCGGCGGCACTTTCAATGTTGCTTGCCGCACTACTTGCTTGCTCAGCACTTTCAGCAAATGACTCTGCAGCATCGTCAACATTGGCTATGCTTGTGTTAAGCTCATCTGCTGTAGTTTCAACGTGCTTTAGTTCAACGCTTTCAACATTGTTTTCATCATCAAGCGTTACTTCTGCAAACACGGTTTGTTCTTCACCGTTGGCAGGATCAAAGCCCTTTTCAAAAAATGTGATGTTCTGATCAACATACTCTTGAGCGGTTTCAATCGCTTTTGACTCGTCACAACCCAATAACTTCGCTAGCAATTTAAGTGCAGTGTTATCTTGAGCAATGGTAATTTGCGAATTACCCGTTGTAGCTTTGTTTTCGCCTTCAGCTTTTGCAGCTAGGCGACGTTTTTTAAAATCAGCAATGGCACTCATGGCATTTACCTACTTTTAATTGGTATGCGTTGCTAGGCGGTTAATGGCCTAGCAACAGGTTTTAATTAACGATTAAGCTGCTGGTGCAGGACCAATGTTCATGGCTGCTTCGTCAACTGCGGCGTACACTTCAAACTCTTCAATTGCGTAGCCTTCTTGTCGCCAGTAAGAGTTTTCAAACTGCTTGCGGTCTTCTTCATCTTTGGCTTTGCGGTGTGCTGTGCCTTTTTGCGTATAGATATGCAAGTTGCTTAAAATCGTTACGGCAATACGTTTACCCGGGAAGAACGGCGGCGTATAAGCGCGCATACCACCAATGTTTTTATCCATCTGCTGGGCAGCGACTTTTTCGCTTGGCTTGTCTGCCTGGTTCATCAATTTTGTTTGTGCTGTGGCTGTTAGGTCTGCACCTACTAGCACGACTAAACGCGGGTCATTGCGTAATGATGGGTGAATAAACGTATTTTTAAGCTCAGTAACAATGGCATCTAGCGTTTTGTACTCGCCATCTTTTAGCTCAGCGCTTGCATCAGGATTAAAGTAAATAGGGTCTGTCATGATTTGATCAGGCGCTTTTTCTTTAACAATTTGATGCCAGCCTTTGTTAACGTCTTCACCATTCGGGTTGGCAACTGGGTCTGTTGTCGCTTCTGCTGACACACCATTAAAGCCAACGCGCAGCATATCGAGTGCAAAACGTAGCGTGGCATTTTGGTTAATGAGCTTCATAAACTCATTTAAGTTACCGGCGTTGGCCCAAGTAGATAACAGCGCCCATGTTGTTGCCGAACATGAATCGGTTTCAACCAATTCATAGGTATGACCATCAACGCCTTGCTCTGATGTAAAGCGGCCACCTGCTTTACGACCTGTCGCAATACCGTAGTTACCTACTTTTACAACTTGGCCTTTAATTTGGTCCACCTGCATGGTGGTGATCATGCGTAAGAACTCGACCGACTCTAAAAGCGCGGCACGAAGCTTTGTTTCCATTGGGTCAGAAATAGCAAACTTATGTGATGCGTCTTCTACACCAAATGATTTTGCTACTTGCACCGAGTATTTTTGTAAGAACCCAGCGGCTGTTTGATTTAAGTGCATGCTTTATCTCGCTCTGTTATGCATTAATAAAAAGAAGAACTGGGTTAAACCAGGTCTACGGTTTCGCCGCCTAATGGGTTAGGTTCTTGGTCTTCTTGCTCTTGGCTAAGCGCGTTAAATTTGGTTTCTAGGCCCGATACCTTTTGACTAACGCCATCCATCTTTTCTAAAAGCTGACTGAATTGCTCAGAGGTGACACCTGCTGCGCCTTTATCAGCTTCTGGCTCTGCAGCAGGCGGGGTTTCTTCGGCCTTTGGTGGCTTTTCTTCGCCTTTTGGCGGTTTGCTGAATTTAGTTTCAAGGTCTGTCACCTTGGTTTCTAATCCTTCAAACTTACCCATTAGGGCATCAAACTGTTCTTGTTTCATGGGTTCTTCCTCGGTGATTTCATCTTGTTGATCAACTGATTGCTGATCCGTAGAAAATAACTTAACTATTTGGGCAAACAGGCCGAGCGCTTTTTCTTGCTTGTCGGCTGTAATATCTGCCTTTTGTTCTGTACTGGTGAAAACAAAGTCGCTATGTTCAAGCGCTTCAAGCTGGCTATATTCATGTTCAGCTTCATTGTCACCAATTGAGAATTTTAAACGGCTGGTACCAGAGCTAGCTGGCGAATCGGTAACGGCAAGGCCTTGTAAATAACAGCGTCCTTCGCTTTTGTAGTCGGGATTTGGCTCAATAGACATAAACAGCTTTTGGCCGTCTTTGTTTGCAGCAAGCAGATAGTCGTTAGCGGTAATTTTCACAAACAGTCGTAACTTACCACCTTTTTTAGCGGCTTTAACTTCGTCAACAGTGCCCCAGTTTTTACCCTCAGTTGGTCCCCAACTTGAACGAAAATGCTCAGGCCAAATAAGCGCGGTATATTCATCAACCGAATATGATTCGGCCATTTGATTAATCCACTCTTTTGAAATGGTGCGACCGTCTACCGTTGCACCCTCTGTTGCTGCAATTACCCAACCTGATTGCTTTGCCATTTGTTTGCCGTGTTGCTTAAAACCAATATTTAAGCGCAGCATAGCCCTAAAAAATGGGCGTTTCATTCGGTTTGATTTTTAGAAATTCCTAGATTGAGATTCTAGGAAAAGGTAGGTTTTTTAGTCAGTTATAAGCTTATTATAAATGAATACACTGTCGCTAGTTATCAATTTTTACATGAGTAATTAGCACCTAAATGGCTTATTCACCGGAAATACGCGAAGCAGCAAAGCGGCTTTATTTACGACACTACACACCAAGTGAAATTCGTAGCGAATTAGACTTGCCTAATGATCGTGTTGTTTATTACTGGGCTGATAAATATAGCTGGCGCGACTTACTGCGTGAAGAAGAAGTCGATGAAGCCATTGCAAGGCGCATTGTTTGTTTAACTGATATTAGCGATAAGACAGGTAATCAAATAAAAGAACTCGACATGCTTATTGAAAAGCATGTAAAGCTTAAAAAACAACGTGCGCAAGAAGAAGCTGCAAAAAATCCGCAACCTCAAAATAGTCAGGCCAACTCAAATCAACCAAGCGGTAAAAGCAACTCAAAGCCAAAAGGCCGCAAACGTAAAAATGATGTAAGCCATTTAACCGAAGAAGATTTTGGCACCTGGTACGACTCACTGTTTGAATACCAAAAAACGATGCATGCAAACTTGCATCAACGTATTCGAAACATTCTTAAAAGCCGTCAAATTGGCGCAACCTATTACTTTGCAGGTGAAGCATTTAAAGATGCGGTGTTAAGTGGCGACCCGCAAATATTCTTATCGGCCAGTCGTGCGCAAGCTGAGGTTTTCCGCAGTTACATTGTGGCTATTGCTCAAGAATTCTTTGAAATTGAGTTAACCGGTAACCCAATTATATTACACACAAAACTCGGTGATTCTGAGCTACGGTTCTTAAGTACTAATAGCAAAACGGCGCAAAGTTACCACGGCCATGTTTATATAGATGAGTATTTTTGGATAGGTAAGTTTAACGAGCTCAATAAACTTGCCAGTGCCATGGCAACCCATAAAAAGTGGCGTAAAACTTACTTTTCAACGCCGTCTACAAAAGCACACCCTGCTTATACCTTTTGGACGGGTGATCACTGGCGACAAGGCCGTGCTGAACGTGAAGAAATCGAGTTTCCTAGTTTTGATGATTTACGCGATGGCGGCAGGCTCTGCCCAGACAAACAATGGCGCTATGTAGTAACTATTGTTGATGCGCAAAACGGGGGTTGTGACCTCTTTGACATTGACGAACTGCGCGATGAATACAACGCCGATGACTTTAATAACCTGTTTATGTGCATCTTTGTTGATGATGCAGACAGTATATTTAAATTCAGCGACCTTGAAAAATGCATGGTCGATGCATCCCGTTGGCAAGATCACAAACCAAGTGCAGCACAGCCATTTGGTAACCGCGAGGTATGGCTAGGTTACGATCCTTCACGCACCCGCGATAACGCCACATTAGTTGTGGTAGCGCCACCTAAAAAAGACGGTGAAAAATTCCGTGTACTCGAAAAACACTACTGGCGCGGGATGAACTTCGCTCACCATGTAAGTGAGATTCAAAAAATATACGCAAAGTATCGCGTCACTTATATTGGTGTTGATACCACAGGCATTGGTGCAGGTGTATTTGATTCAATAGAAACCCTCTACCCGCGCGAAGCCCAAGCTATTCATTACAGCGTAACCAGCAAAACTCGTTTAGTGCTTAAAATGATCGACTTAGTAGAAGCAAACCGGATTGAATGGGATGCATCACACAAAGACATTGCCATGAGCTGCCTAGCCATTCGTAAAACCAGCACAGAGACAGGTGGCGCAATTACCTTTAAAGCCAGCCGCGATAACACCACAGGTCATGCAGACGTATTTTTTGCAATAAGTCATGCCGTGATCAACGAACCGATTAACCACGCATTTAAGAGAAAATCACGATGGACCATGCAGAACAACTAACTGACCAGCCAAACGATCAACAAGGTAAACAAAATGCGCCCGTTGTGTTTAGCTTACCTGAACAAGTTATGCCAGATATGTGGCTAACCGATTATGACTCGCTGTTTTATAACGATATGGACGGTTATTGGGAGCCGCCCGTAGATCGTCATTTATTAGCAAATCTTACTCGCCGCAATGCGCAGCACGGCGGCATTGTAGTAAGCCGTGCCAATATGGCAGCTGGCCGTTTTATATCGGGTGGCATGAGTGCCCAACAAGTACAGGCTGCATTTTTAAATCTAGTGCAATTTGGTGATGTGGCCTTACTTAAAATTCGCAACGGCTTTAAGCAACCGGTGCGATTATTTCCGTTGCCAAGTTATCGCACTCGAGCGACTGGTGATGGTGGCGCCGTAGTGCTTGAGCGTAACAATCAAGTAAGAAAGTATAAGGCCCGCGATATCATTTGGATTAAACAGTATGATCCTGTTCAACAAGTATATGGTTGCCCTGATTACTTAGGCGGTTTACAAGCTACGCTTTTAAATGAAGATGCGACCCTATTTCGCCGTAAATACTACATCAATGGCGCGCACATGGGGTTTATCATGTATGCCACTGATCCTAACTTAGACCCTGAAGTTGAAGACGATATCAAAGAGAAAATTCAGGATAGTAAGGGCGTGGGAAATTTCCGCTCGTTGTTCGTGAACATTCCTAACGGTAAAGAAAAAGGCTTACAAATAATCCCTGTCGGTAACTTTGAAAGTAAAGATGAGTTTATGAACGTTAAGAACGTGTCAGCACAAGATGTGCTGAACGCTCACCGTTTTCCACCTGGCTTATCTGGCATTATTCCATCTAACACTGCTGGCCTTGGCGACCCTACTAAATACGATGCCATGTATTTTAAAAACGAGACTAAACCGTTAATCAAAAATATGGTTGATGCGGTTGAACAAGATCCTGAAATAAGCAGCAAGTTAAAACTTAAGTTTGATTTAGAGCCAGCAGCTTAATATATTAAGGCGCCTAAATTCGCGCCTTAAAATTATATCAATTCTCTATGTTTAGACATTTCTGTGTATAAACTTATTATTTCTTCAACAGCAGCTTTTCTTTCCATTGCATTGAAAGAATTTATTGTTGCTCTGTACAGGCCTTCATTTTGTGTAGGCTGAACTGCTCTAAATGATTCCATTAAATTATCAAATCGCTGTTTTAGATTTTCTGGTAAGTCATTCTCTGACCTGATTTGCGCTAAATTAAATGAGACAGCATCTATCAGTCTACTAGTTTGATCTCCTTCACTAGTAAGACAATCAATTGCCAAATACAGCTTTTCCCAACCATAACTAATACTCATAGCAACTCCATTTAAAGTAAAATTACACTTATCATTCTACTGAATAGTTAAACTCTTTTTGGAAACCTGATCAACACTGTATATAATTACAGTTATTGTTTTGTTAATTTATATTGGTGTGATTATGCGGGTAACGTGTCCGAACTGTGGTAGTAACGCGACTATTTCATCAAGAGAAAATCAATCGACCCATGTAGCTGATCTTTATGTTTCATGCACTGACGTTAAAAACTGTGGGGCAACGTTTGTTAGTACATTGGCATTTAAACATTACTTAAACCCACCACGCCAAACTACGGCACAACTTGCTGCATCATTGATAAGTAAACTACCAAAAGAAGAGCAACTAAGTTTGATTGGACTTTAAAAGCCAAATAACTTTTTATAAAAAATGAACCGGCTTAAGTAGATACCAATATAAGACAAGAGCACAAAAAATATATGTGAAACAACAAGAGCATTTGATTTCAACACAACCCCATCTATGAGAATATCTTTCGGTTCTAAGGCCTCAAAAAACGTCTGAAAGCTAAAATCGTAATAACCTAATAGCATCATAATCACAATTACCATTGAAAGTATGGCTAGAAAGTCACCATCTGCCTTGCGGAAGAAAATGATCGAGAAAAGGTATATTAAAAGGAATGTAGCGATTCCACAAAATAAACCCAAAAAAGAACCGGCTAAAACTAACGAAATCCATTCACTAAGCATAGAAGTACATTTAACCTATAGTTGTATTATCAAACAATCCCTGTAAGTGAAACTTATGCCATAAGACTCATAAACACAAGATGCGCATTGCCTAACACTCCACGCGATTTTTACCTTCTTTTTTAGCTTTATAAAGTAGTTTATCAGCCTGCTTTATCACATTTTTAATAGATGATCTTTCAGTTAATTCAACTACACCTGCACTAAACGTGAAATTCAATGCTTCAATGTCATGATTAATCAATATAGTCTTAACTGAACTCTGCAGCCTGATGAGAGCATTCTTAGCATCAATTACGCCTACGCCTTGAAACACAACAATAAACTCTTCACCACCAAAACGAAAAATTAAATCTTCTCGTCTGAGACTTGTCTGTGCAATTTTAGTAAACTCTTTCAGTACTTTATCGCCCGTTTGGTGTCCATATGTATCATTTATTGATTTAAAGTTATCGAAATCAATAAAACCAATACTTAAAGGTAAGCTTTTGCGTACGTGGAGACTTATTGTTTTATCAATAGTGTCAAAAAAATACCGACGGTTATAAACACCTGTTAACTCATCGTAAAATACTAAGTTAAGGAGCTTTTCTTCTAACTTAGATTGTTTTTGAGCCATAAATCGATATGTGCAGCAATCTGCGATCAATTCAGCGAAAAAAACTTCATAGCTATTCCACTCTCTGAAAGTGACTTTTTGTTCAAAACAAACAACACCAATAGGTTTACCTTCACTAAAGATAATTGTATCTAGCATAGACTTGATATTTTCTGTTTTTAAATATGTATCGGTGAAGTCGATTGTTCTATGATCAGTGAGCGCATTATTGGCTACAATGGGGGCTCCGAACTCTATTGCCTCGAAATAGCGTGGATAATCACCTTTTGTTAGATATGGTAGTTCATCAGGAGTACCATTAACTCCCCAGTCAGTATTTGCAACACATTCTAAAATATTGTTTATAGGATCAGTGTTTAATAGCCAAACAGAAATACGACTTACATCCAAAGTTTCAAGTGAATCCTGCAAAACTTGCCACATAAACACTTGTACCGGGGCACTAAAATCAACTTTCATTGATGAATGCCTTCTAATTAAATTGGAATTTAATAAAATTTCATCATTATTATCCAAGAGCAATCCTTACAGCTGACAATAGTACTCTTCCTATAAACCAAATTTAGCACAAGTTGTTTACAATAATATACATAATTCCCTGAAAGCTCCAATTATAGAACTACACGATTCAATCCTAAAAGTCCGTTTGTGGCGGGAACAACTATCTTCAATTAGGGTTAATAAAACGCTAGCAGTAAAATCTGACAAATAAGTTAAGGCTAATTTCATTAAGCCATTAACTGTAAACGCCACCAATCACTTTCACTTACTGCTGAAGCTTGCTCATCATTAACTAACAACGCCAAATCCCAGTCCCCTATTACAACAAGCCCATTCTCATTCCTTGTTTCAATCAATGAATCTCGGCCATCATGCTCTGCGTATGTGTATGCAAGCTCTATTAACTCTTTTGCTTGTTGTCTATGTAAATCGGTTACATACCAGCTACCCGATTTTTGGGCGAGAGTTTTCGCTCGATATTCAATAGCGAGTCGTTTTTCATGTTTTTGTTGGTCTGTTTCGTCCAGAACCTGCAACTGGCCATCCCTTATTTGGTAAATTTGCTCGTTTCGCCTGATCCTTTTACCTGAAATTAGATCCTTTTTAACCTGCTCGATCTCTTTTTTGTCATAACCCACCATATCAAGTAACAACTCGTCCCTAGAGCCCGTGGCTATGGGCGTACAGTTATTACCACTAGTCCAAGATAGGTCGGCTGCGCCGACGTTGGTGTTGTCCTTAGCTGCGGTTTTCTCTGCTGTACCTTTGAGCTGTCTGGTCCACTCGACTAACCTAGTTATCAACTGGTTATTGTTTAAAGTGCGGTAAACCCCTTTGATACGCTTCACCAATTCAGCGTAATCATTACCTTGTGGGGTTTCTTCGTAATGAGTTTTAAAGTTTGCATCGCGGCCAATACACATACCACCTTGCAGCTTTACGTATTCTTTCCAGTTTGCTGCATCTGCTGCTTGGCGTATTGGCTCAAACTCGTCATCATCAAGTGCTTTACGCATACGGCGTAGCTCACGATAAACCGTAACACTAGGTGAACCTTGAAACTGAAACTGTCGGATATTCCACGTACTTGCCCAAGCTAAAACAGGATTAACCTGGCTTGTTAAGTTTTCACCCGTTTCAGCGTCTTCATGATCAGTGACACCATAACCATCAATGTTTTTACTGATGTACTTAGCAATATAGCTTGCAGCACTACCCTTGTTTTTATCCATGATCACAGCATCAAAACGCGGGGAAAAAGTGCGATAAAACTTGCTTGGCTCTTTGGCCTTTTTGCCTTGGCTTTTTTTAAAGCCCCACTCTTGGCGCTTTTGCTTATAAATCTTAAATAAACGGGCTTTCTCTGTGTTAGCACGGTAAGGAACACAAGCCTCAATAAGTTTTAAGTGAGTGCCTTCTTTATCTACATTCACCCATTTATTAAATACTTTAACTCGGGTTAACTCAGGGCCGTAACGGTCATAAAGCTCGGTTTTATCCTCTTGAATAAAGTACCAACGTAAAATCGCATTGATTTCTTGAACTTTGTTTTTAGGCATGAAAAGCATCATGTGCCAATGCGGGCAACCATCTGCATGGGGTTCAACTACACGTACACCAAAGTATTTAAGGTCACGGCGGTTTAATTTAGAACGGGCTCTTGCCCAAGTGCGAGTTAAATAGCTTTGTGCATCTTTGGGAGTTGTGCCCTGCCACAGGGCTGAATTTGCATGGTACTTTGCAGGGCACGTAATTGTATAAAATACGCCTACATAACCCATTTCGTCAGCAAGCTCTTCAGTCTCACGAATACGCAACATTAACTCATTACGTCGGTTCGCTGGATTTGCCATCCCACTTTTAACCGCTTCTATTAAGTCAATGACATCGCCGTCGCTACTTTGCAGCTCCATCATTTCAAGGAACTGACGCCCGCTTGCTTGCGCAAAGCTAAATTCACGTTGCGCTTGCTTAGATGAGTACGGGCTAATACCACGGCGTTTAAACTTGTTGTTTTTCTTGTCGTGGTATAGGTCTTTACCCACCTGCCCTGTGGCTATTTCTAATAACTCTATAAATTGTCGACGTAGGGTTTTTAACTGGCGAGTCCACCATTTATCACACTGCATCTTAAGTAAGGCAATTTCAAAGCATTCACTCGGTAAGTCATCATCACGCATCGCGTAAAATGGCACGTTTACGCCAATAGCTTTTGCATGATCTGCTACGGCTTCATAGGTAAATCTAAGTACTTGCTCATAATCCATTGCTTGATGTTCTTCGCTTACATCAAGTGCTATTTGCACACACTCAATTGCCAAATCACCCGCATGTTTTTTTGTTTTCTCAACACTACTTAAAATATGCCATGGCAATGGCATATTTTGAGTAATACTGAACAACACGCCAAAGCGTGGTTTTAAACGGTTTATAGTGCGGCGCAACCATGTATTAGCCCGGTATTCACTCCCCGCCTTTTTTTGGTTGTATCGGTCCATGTACTTGCGGGCTATCCGGCTTTGTAGTGGCACAGGCACATTTTGTAAGCCACGAGCCAAATAGTTGTGGTTGTCGATATCGCTAATAGAGGAAATTAAACCCTTAGCTATACTCGATAGTCTAAGGGTTTCTAAATCAAGAGGGTGGTTTGTTAGCATTGCTATGCAAACTCAATCAAGCTTAGATCGTCATGAACTTGAACCGCCTCTAGTACGCTCGCCATTTTGTCGTAAACATGTGCATACTCAGGGTAGTCATCAACAATCAACTTAATCACTGGCATAAAGTCAGTAAGGCAGTTTTCGCATTCCATCAACATAGCAAACGTTGGACGCTTACCTAAGTTCCTAACTGTAAAATTAACTTGGTCAATGGCATGTAATACGATGTTGTCTACTAAACGCTGATTTTTAGATAGATCTCGGTCTTTGATAGTGGTCATTTTTAGTCGTCCTTTGGGGTTTTGATCGTTGTTATTTCACAACGCCAAGAGTGGAAAAGATTGATTTAAATTCTTCGGCTCGGTGGCCTAGGTAGGTTATGAAGCAGCCCTTTGTTGCGCCTTTCTTTACATTGCCTTGCGGGTCTTTAAAGTGAGTTCGGCCATCAATAAAGCAGCTAACACCCGCATTTAATAACTTTTGGCACCATGCTTCTGAGCTATTAACAAAGGTGATATTCATCGCTTCTTTAAAGTTGCCTAAAGCAAACTGATTTAAGTAGTAATCAACCCAATCACCATTGCTTGCAAT
This sequence comes from Pseudoalteromonas sp. CO109Y, assembly GCF_004208935.1. Classification (NCBI taxonomy): domain Bacteria; kingdom Pseudomonadati; phylum Pseudomonadota; class Gammaproteobacteria; order Alteromonadales; family Pseudoalteromonadaceae; genus Pseudoalteromonas; species Pseudoalteromonas sp. CO109Y. The sequence goes on along the minus strand of NZ_SGPD01000030.1, from coordinate 171,137 downwards.
ATCTTCGGTAATACAATGACCTCGGTATTTATGATAAGTAGGGTCATTGCATATTTTTTTAACACACTTAGGCTTGCAAGCTAGCTCACCTTTATTGAATGGGTGGTTAAGCCAAACAGTGTCAGCAATCCAGTCTAGAGTTAAAGCATCATCCTCTTTGGTAAAGTAACGCTTTGCCTTAACTGATTGATTAGCAATTTCATTACTCGCAGGGTCTAAATCAATTACTGGAAACATCAAGTGAACACGTTCTAACACTTCATCCGGTGTGTAATATTCAACATTACCGCTATCTTGGTTGATTAGCTGATCTGGCGTCATGATCAATCCTTAATGTGTTTGAGTGTTAGATTGTTGCTCAGCAACCAAGTGCGGAACTACATCAAACTTAGGCTGAGTGCGTTCAAACTTTTCAGGCATCAACACATTTGCATCATCAAACGTGGCAACAATACTTTGTAAATTCAAAATAGCTTTATGTACGGCTTTGCGTTCTTGAAAATCGAACTTGTAAAAACTCATTTTTACGTGACGTTGTTTAAGCCCTGCAGCAAAACAAATAATTTTTCGCTGTTGTTCTGTCAAAACTGCATCAAATAGGTAACCAGGTGTACGCTTTGTATCACCCATCAATGCTTTAATTTCAGTAAGGCCTTTTGGTAATTTTCGCCCTTCAACAACTTCAAGTTGAACTGCATTTTTTTCATCACTCTGTGCTAAAGAATTTGCCATGATCAATGCTCCTAGCTGTTTACGTTTTGTTGGTACTGGTTTCTAAACTTCACTAAATCTTGAACACGGTAGTAGTTTGATTTTCCGAACTGGACTGGCAGCGGGAACCCTTCAACTTTTGATAATTCCCAAAACTTTTTACGGCCACAACCAAGCAACTGCATAGCTTCTTTTGAGTCGACTAGCTTTTCATCTAGCTCTTTTACTTGTTCACGCAATGCTAAGTTCTCTTGAAGCAAAGCAAACAACATAGCCTTTGCATCTGGATGAACGTTTAAATTCACTATTTCTTGTTCAGTATTCATGCGGCACTCTCCTTGTTGCATTTTTGGTGATCGGCTAATAAATCGTTTACCGATACTTCGCCGTTTGTTAATTCAGAAATACGTGGAATGTATTTAGCTGGGGCTTGGCCATGACGGTGCACCCAATGAAATACAACTGATTGCTTTGTTCCTAAAATTTTTGCAAGTTTTGTCTGCCCACCAATTAGCTTTATAGCTTTTTCAATTGCTGACATTCTCATCTCCTTCAATGGCTAACCACTTTAGGTATATATTAAGATCTCCTTTAGTGGTTTGTAAACCACTATTTGTTGTATTTAAGAATTTATAACCAATAATAGATATTTGACCTGAACCACTTTAAGTTGTGATAATCTTCCGAACAACTAATTAAAGTGTTTATATTTAACAACTTTTGGAGATGATATGGATATTGCTAATCGTGTGAAAAAGCTAAGGAAAGCTTTAGATCTTACTCAATATCAATTAGCCGAACTCGTTGGTGTAGCGCAAAATTCTATTCAAAAACTAGAAAAGGGTGAAACCAAGAACCCTAGAAATATAGAGTCGCTTGCTAGAGCACTAAAATGTACCCCTGAGTACCTTCAATTTGGAATAGGTGAACTAGATAATGCAACATCAACACCTATTGCTAAACACCAACTTCCGCTAATAAGTTGGGTTCAAGCTGGTGCTTGGTCAGACATTTCTGAAGTTAGCCCTGTGGATGCTGAAAGATTCCTTTGCCCTGTTAATTGTAGTGAACAGTCATTTGTTCTAAAGGTTCAAGGAATAAGCATGGAACCTAAGTTTAATGATGGCGACCTAATCTTTGTTGACCCCGAAGCCGAATGCATCCACGGTTCGTATGTTGTAGCTCGTTTAGATGACGACAACCAAGCTACTTTCAAACAGCTGATCATTGAAGGCAATCAAAAGTTCCTAAAAGCCGCCAACCCCAACTGGCCTGAGCAACTCATACCGATCAATGGTAATTGTACGTTAGTAGGTAAAGTGATTTTTACAGGTAAGTCTCTGTAACTTCGAAATATAAAATTAAAGGACTAATACATGCTGTTCAAAGGTAAAGTTAATACTCTTTCTAAATTCCTAGACTTCTACTGGACAATTGATCCAAAGAGTTTTAATGACAAGTTCAGTTTAAACAATGGAAAAGAAGGTTATTATTTTCAATTATTTAGAGATTCTGTAGATATAATAAAAGATATTAGGGATACCCCTGATATCTGGGATAATTTTAGCATTTTGTATGGGGAAAAATTTAAAACAGAATTACTATCCTTAATAAGTAAGTTTTATGCTTCAATCCCTAATGACGATATACATGCGGCTGAAATTGAAAGACTGTATTTGGGGTGTGCTAAATTATTTTATGAGCTTGATTTTCGTAATAGTATAAAAACAACTTCAAGTGATCTCCTAAATGATGAATACGCAGTAACCAACTTAAAAAAAAGAACTTCCGATTATTTAGCAAGCCAGACATTCAGTTCATCATTTAACTCTGAGCTAACTCAAATAACCTACTTTTTATCATATGAAATTATGAAACACTTATACAACTCTGAAGAGATTTCTTTATTTTCTTCGATAGATGATAAAGTTGTAAAAGTTGAAAGATGTATAAATAGTGCGATAGATTTCAACAGAGAAGTAGATGAAAAAATATCTGACTTTGATAAAAAGTTAGATGCTCGGCAAACTAAGGTTGATAAATTAGAGGAGACTCTAAAAAAACAACAGTCACGGCTTAATTTTGCTGGCCTATCTGAAGGTTTTCATCACTTATTAATACAAAAAAGTAGTGAAGCAGAATCTCTATATAGATGGTTAGTATCCATGGGTATCATAATGGTAATCCCACTCATATGTATTATTTTTGGTTGGCTTCCAGATTCAATACTGAAAGAAAATACCTCACTCAATTATTTGATTAAAATAGTACCCTTTATTTCTTTAGAAATAATACTGATCTATTTTTTTAGAGTAATTCTACAAAATTACAAATCTGTTAAAGCTCAGGTTTTACAAATAGAGTTAAGACGCACTCTTTGCCAATTTATTGAAAGTTATACAGATTACTCGAATGATGTTAAAGGGGATAAAGAAACGAATCCATTAGAGAAATTCGAGAACTTAATTTTTAGTGGGATTATCAGCGACTCTGAGAATCTACCAAGTACTTTTGATGGTATGGACCAAATAACTAAATTGCTTACTTCACTTAAAGGGAAATAAAAAATGAAATGGATGATAATACTAATTTGTTGTTTAGCGGTAGCAGCAGGAATATCTGCCTTTTTGTTTTATATAGATAACTTCGGCATTGGCTTTGCTCAAACTATTGGTGATTGGGGTGCCGTTGGCGACTTTTTCGGGGGCGTTCTAAACCCTATATTTGCATTCCTTAGTTTAATTTTAATTGCTCATACGTTGATGCAAAATAAGAAAGCTCTAGAACAAAGTGAACAAGCAATACAACAAGGAACAGAAGCTATAGAGCAAAATGAAAGGGCTTTACAAGTCAGCAATCAGGAACTAGCTCTTACTCGCAATGAACTTGCCAACTCAGCAACCGCGTTAGAAGAACAAGCAAAATTACTTGCTGTGCAGAGCTTTGAAACCACTTTTTTCAATATGCTAGAGCTACATGGTCGTCTTCTAGATAAGTTTAATTACAACCATATTGATTCACACGATGAAATAAGTCAGAAACTAAATATCCCTTACTTTGAAGTTTTTAGTACTAGTAAGCTTCCAGGCATAGACAGTTTAAATAGATTAATATCAGCGATACAAGATGCTCACCAAGGCGTTGGTGATAAGTCATCGATCGTAAATGTTTTCAACGCGTTTTATCTATACGAAAACAGAGTATTTGGCAGCTATTTTAGAAACCTTTATCAAATACTAAAACTAATAAAAACAAGTATCACGACATATCAAGAACAAAAAAAATACAGTAATATTTTGAGAGCTCAACTATCAAACCAAGAGCTCACACTTCTGCTTTTAAACTGTTTATGCTCTGAAATTGACAATGGTCAATTCAGAAAGTTAGTTCTTCATTTCGAGCTACTAGAGCATCTAGACATAACTTACAAAAAAGATAAAGATCACATCACTACCTTCACAATCAATAACCCAACATTACTACTAACTAGCAGTGAAATTGATCAGTACTTATCCCTCGATTCAAATGGCAGACTCATACGCTCTGCTTTTGGGCTAAACTATCAGATACTTAAATATAATAAGTTTAGAAACATGGTTGATCAGTAACATTAAAAAGCCCGCGTTTAGCGGGCTTTTTTCTAGTAATTTAATGATCTTGTTAATTTAGTAAATCTATCTATACCTTCACCTGTAATCAATAGCTGCAAGAACATCATTTGATCACATTGATAACGCTGCTTGAAAAAGTATTGATTGTTAACGTGTTCGAACAGGTCAAAAACAACACTTCCGAGAAACATTTCATCCTTTTCTCTATCCCAACCCATCTGTTCGCCATATTGAACTTGGATTGTGCTGATACCATTTTTCGAAGGGAACGTATCACCCATTTTAAACTTCAGGATTGGCCCTTGTGTCCATACCATGTATGGTTTTTTATCTTTCACTCTTTGTTCATACTTTATATCAAGTGCATCTCTGAATGTGTAAGGAACTTGATAAAACCAACTATCATTATTGAATGACCCCTCATTAAGGGCCGAATTAAAATAAACACTAGGATACTCTGCTAACTCTCGTTTAATTTTACTTTTACTATCTGTTGGCCACATCAGTTTTAGATACTTTAAAGTTGCGCATTCTGTAAATTTAAATTGAACACTGGAATCGCCTAATAGCTCTTTACCCCATTCAAAGAACTTTGCAGTTGCTTTGTTTAAAGAACCGAAGGAGGTTGTTGTTTTGTTTTTACACGACACCAGCCAAGGTTTTACTCTTTTTATTTCAATATCTTCAAATTCATCTGTAGTCTCATTTAAAACAAGTTCAGTACGATATTCTTCATAGAATAAAGCTAAATCTACAGATTTCTTGGGTTTACCATTTTTAAAACGAGGGTAAATATATAGTGATTTATTATCTTCGTTTAATTCAACAAGCCATAACTTGTCATCAAAGTGGGGTTGAATTGCGTTTGATACATCTAATAAAGTTTGCTCTGGCTCAATCACTAATTTTGAATGTGTGTTTGGTGATCTCTTTTCTGTTAACTCACCATCACTAGTTATTACTTGGATTTTATCAATAACAAACGTTTTGAAGGCATCACTTTTGTAGCATTTAGCCCTTAGCTTATTGCCTTTAATGCTAATAGGACCTAACTGTCTTGGCTGACCGCTCATACTACCGCCATGATAAATGACGTTTATTTTTTGTTTCGCTTCAATTGCATCTAAGATTAGTCGTTCCGCTTCCATGATCATCCCTTTCCATTGAAAACCCTAGATTAAGGTACTGTTCATTTTATAACAAGCTGGGGATTTATACAGTCGAAGAAAATAAGAATACTGTATAAAAACACAGTAAACGACTATAATCTCAAGAATAGATTGTAACGAGTACCTATTATGATTATCGAAAATGTAAATGTTGGACCTAAATTTAAAGAACTTCCTAAAACCTTAGATATGAGCTTTTTGAAGGACTCAACTTTTATCGGCCGTGCAAGTGGCCGAAGTATGGAAGGTGTGGGGATCTTTGATGGTGATTTGTTAATTATTGATAGGTCCAAAGATGTTCAGCAGAACGATGTAATCGTTGCATGCTTGAATGGTCAGTTTGTTTGTAAGATAGCCGACTTAACTAATAACCTTTTGCTATCTGCAAACCCAGCTAATAAGCCATACAAATTAACTGGGTTTGACCAATACAATGTCGAAGGTGTAGTTACACAATCAATCAGAATGCACAGAACTACTAGTGTTTTAGAGTTTGGGTGTTAAGATTTAATTTTAGTTCAGTGTTAATCCACACTAACAAAAAAGCCCGCTAATTGCGGGCTTACTCTAAGCAAGATCTTATAGACCTGTTAACTATATTGGCAATACACCTTGGAGTAATCATTTAAATAAATATTATTTTCATAATAATGTTAAAATCACTCCTGAGATCTAATGAAATATATTTTAAATTATAAATAACCTATCCTAAAACTATTTTATAAACATTCTTGATTATTTTAGTATAAGAAGAGTCTCCTTCTAACTCTTCTTTATTTATTAAACTCGTTTTTATATATTCCTTGAACTCTTTATTTAACTTGAAATAATTTCCATTATCAACTTCAATATAACCCAAATTTTGTAATAGTGATGATTGAGTGAACATTGCTCCTCGAAAAAAAGCAATATCTAAGTTCATAGGTGTCTCATGTAAGAGTTCATTTATTTCTTCCATACTTCTATAGCTGTGAGAGGATTGATTTTCCTCTAAGTAAACTAACATCAAGTAACACAATGTATCTAGTGGGCTTCTATCATTAAATAATTGCTCTAACTCTGACAAAGGAGTAATAGAATTCATTATTGGTTTATGTTCAACCTTGGAGAAAGCTAACATTGAAGATTGAATATCCGCTAAATGTTTCTCCGAAACCTGCTTATCACTCTTATAAGTTCCGATAAAGCTAGTTAGTTCTTTAGATATGACTTGTATTTTTTCTAATGATTTTGCTTCAATCTCAACACTCTCAATCAATCCTCCAAGTGTTTTTATTTGCTCAGCTAACTCATCACTTTTACCTTTTTGTGAAATTGATTCTCCATAAGTATAACCAATAGCCAAAACAGCCAAAATTATCGAGACCAATGTACCCGCAAAAGATACATAAGAAAGGGCAGAAGAACTCTGCGAATTTTCAAAAACCGCATACCAAAAAAAGGCTTGAACGATGCTTAATAATACTATTAGTGTGATCCATTCTCTCTTAGTAAATGGTTTTTTTTGTTCTTTTGTCATTGAGGAAATCCCGCTTAAACTCTTTAAATTATTTTTATCTTTGGCTATGTTATCTTGAACCTAAGCCCTTTGCATAATCGGTTTGTAATAATTCTATTACTCTTCTGGAGGATAAGATCTTCCTTATTTTTTATTTAATCTCTTTATTTTCCAACTTAAACAAATATAGTCTAAGTTTTCATATAAGAATGGATTTCTCTTTTTCACTTCTTTTATATAAGGCTTTAAGTGAAGGTGAACATTAAGAACTAGAGTTGATAATGAGGAAAACAAGAACTCTTCATCATAAATATTATACCTAACCCCTGCAGCCATTCTTTCTAACTCATTTAATACTGACCTGATAGCATTTGCTTCATCAGTACTCATTTCTTTTGTTGCGTATTCTGAAAGTGGTTTGTCTAGTCTATTATCTAAAAGCACAGACAAAGTCTTAAATGAGTCTTGAAATAGCTTATTTTCACTTAGTCCATGAGAGAAAGATAAAGACTTTTCAAGCCTCTTTTCCTTTTTTTGAACCTTAATACCATAAAGAGCAACTAGTGCGGCTAAGGGGATTGTAATTGGTGCAATAGCCGCAACTTTAAGTAAAAATTCGTACATTGGTACTACCTAACAAATGTGTACATAGTGATTAAACGCTCAGCAGGGTTATCAATTAAGATGTTAAACCCAGCACTTTGGTATAATGACACTAATTTAGCTACTTTTTCGCACTCAAGTATAATTACCCTACCACCAACAAGTTGATTTGCTTTATCTATCAGCGTATAGGCTTCTTCGAGAATCAGTTCCAGGTTTATTAGGTTATCGTTTATAGAGTCGTTCTTACCTAGTTGACCTATTAGGTAAGCATTTACGCGATCACTATTTTTGCAGATACCATCAAGCTTTTTGCGCAAATTTTTACTTATCGGCTTTTCATTGTCTTGATTAAGTTGAATTTCTTTTAGTGACAGTGAAAAGTAGGCTAGTATTTGCCCTTCTTCATCAAGGATTAAATAAGTTCGGGACTTAGAGGTATTTTCAAGGCGAATTGATTTGTTGGGGTCTGTTAAAAAGGACTGAACATCCGAATTTTTATTACTGCAAAAGGTAGAAAGGAGCTGATATAATTCTTCTGCATCAAACTCCTCTATTAGATCTGAGAGTGGGACAACCGTTGTCTTAATAACGCAATTCCTTTTACTCTATCTGCCTCATGGTTACGATTGTTAGTGGTAACTTTATGGGCTTTTTTGCAGTTTTCTTTGAACGCTTCGATAGCGTTTCGGTCTGTTACTACAAAGTTTTTTTCAAATGACGTAGTAGCCATAACAAGCTCCTTATTGCCGTTTTGATAACTTTTAAAATATGCATGCAAAACTTTGAATGCATTAATTTGAATGATAACTATATTGACGAAAATGTCAACAATTCTGTTTCTATCTGTTACCTTAGATCCCCACCATGTAACGCCACCTTGTAGCTCTTTACTTTAAAAATTTACCTATTAGTTCACAATAAAGCTCATAACCTTCTCTTTGCTCTTTCATCCAGTCATGTTTGTTGTAAACCGCCATAACTCCACGCATTGTATGCCCGAGCATCTTTTCTGTTACGTGTGGCGCAACACCGTGTTCGCTTAATAATGTAGATAGTGATCTACGCGCATCATGTGGTATGAATTTAGGCATGCTGTATTTTTCAAATAGCTGCTCCCAAACACGACAACAATAGCGATTAATGCTATGTGTGGTCATTGGTTTTCGTGGGTTGCTACCTGGTATTATGTAGTCGAAGTTCCCGTAAACAGTTGCAAGCCTATTCAGGATTTCTTTCATCAAGCTTGAGATTGGGCGCCTTATCGCTTTATTTGTTTTTGAGTTTTCAGGTGGTACAGTCCAAATATCATTCTCAAAGTCAAAATGCTCCCACTTAGCTAAACGAACCTCAGACTGGCGAGCGCCTGTTATAAATATAAGCTGCAAACAAGACTTGGTTGCTAATGTTGCTCTTGTAGATTCAATCTGCAACCAAAGTTTAGCTATTTCATCTAGCTGTAAAACTCGTTGGCCTACACTCGCCTGCTCACCTACATCACTTACATTTAGGTTTAAAACCGGATTAAAAGGTTTAACTAAACCACGTTTTTCAGCCCAACCTAAAATTGATTTTATACGGGTTAAAATTGTGCCGGCGGTTTTAGCGCTACCATCACGCTTTACCATATCAAAGTACTTTACCCAGTCATGAATAGTCATATTGTCGACGGGTAAGGCTCTATCGTTTAAGTAAGGAGCCACCCATTTTTTTACATGGTTTTTGTAGAGTGTTTGCGTTTTTTCTTTGAGGTCTGGCACACGAGTTAATACCCATTCATGAGCAACTTCAGCCATTGTGGGTAAGCCCTTTGCATTGTTACGCATTAGCTTTAATTCAATGCGAGGGTCTTTCTTTTGACTAAGCCAGTTTTGAAACTGTGGTATGTACGATTGCGCTTCTTTAATAGAAAGGCCAGGATAACGGCCAAGTGTAATGATCACTTGTTTGCCATCAACTCGGCAACGATATTGCCAAGTAATCGTTCCTTTTGCTGATATCCTTACACTAAGGCTATCTCTGTGCGATAATGTGCTGGGCTCTTGGTTCTTGCCTAACAAATTTCGGAGTTTGGTATCGCTTAACGGCATTTAATTTTTTATACACACTTACAAAAAAATTTATACACGATACTATACACACCTTGAGATCATTGCAAGAAACACGAAGTAACTAGAAGAACTAAAAACAAGCCCAAACGCATTGAATTTAAAGGCTTAGGATATTGCATGGCTAACAGAGAATACTACGACACACCCCCAACGATATACTGGCACGACTACGAAACATTTGGCGCAAGCCCGCAAAAAGACCGCCCGAGTCAATTTGCAGGTATTCGTACCGATCTCGATTTGAATATTATTGGTGAGCCGTTAATTGAGTATTGCAAGCCAGCTGCCGATTACTTGCCCCACCCTGAAGCGTGTTTAATAACGGGTATTACCCCACAAGTTGCGATGCAAAAAGGCTTAGTCGAAGCTGAGTTTATGGCAAAGATCCATGCTGAATTTAGCCAACCTAATACCTGTGTTGCGGGCTATAACAGCATCCGTTTTGATGATGAAGTCACACGTTACAGCTTATACCGTAACTTTTATGACCCATACGAGCGTGAATACAAAAACAATAATAGCCGCTGGGATATTATTGATTTAGTGCGTGCCTGTTATGCATTACGCCCAGAAGGCATTGAATGGCCGCTCAAAGAAGACGGTACGCCGAGCTTTAAGCTCGAGCATTTAACCGTTGCCAATGGCATTGAGCACGCTGCCGCTCACGATGCATTAAGTGATGTAACGGCAACCATAGCGTTGGCAAAATTAATAAAAGAAAAACAACCTAAGTTGTATCAGTTTTTCTTTAGCTTACGTTCTAAAAAAGCATTGGCTGATTTAGTTGATGTATTTAACATGACACCATTGGTGCACACCTCATCACGAATTCCAGCAAGCCAAGGTTGCACCAGCTGGATTGCACCAATGAGCTTTCACCCAGTCAATAAAAACGCCATTATTTGCTTTAATTTGACTGAAGATCCGCAAGTGCTATTAGATTTATCTATTGAAGAGCTACGCACCCGTCTTTACACAAAACACAGCGACCTTGGTGAAGACGAAGCACCGGTAGGCTTAAAACTCGTGCATTTAAACAAGTGCCCTATTCTTGCACCAGCAAAAACCTTGTTGCCAGAGAACGCAGCCCGATTAGGTATTGACCGCGAAAAATGCTTACAAAATCTCGCTATTTTAAAAGCCAACACAGAACTTCGCGACAAAGTGACCGAAGTGTTTAACGAGCAGCGTGATTATGGCGAAACCACTAACCCTGATTATCAACTTTATGATGGTTTTACCAGCCACGCAGATAAAGCAAAATTTGCTATTGTTCGAGATGCAAGCCCTGAGCAATTAGCCTCAATGCAGCTTGATTTTGATGATAAAAAGTTTGCTACCTTGTTATTTAGATACCGCGCTCGAAACTGGCCACACACACTAAGCCAAGATGAATTAGCAAAATGGCGCCAGTATTGCCAAAATAAGCTAATGCACGGTGAAGATAGCCCGTCGATCAGTGGCCAAGATTTCATGATCACCTTAGAAAATCTAGCGCATGAAAATGATGATAACGAGAAAAATCTGCATATATTAAAAGCGTTGTACAATTACGCACAAAGCATGTAATAAAAAACGCGACAATCGACAATCGACAATCATTGTCGCGTTTTTTATGAATATTACTTTTTATGTAATGCTTCGATACGCGCTAATAAACTAGATGTGTCGTAGCGGCCGCCGCCTAAAGCTTGCACATCGGCGTAATATTGATCAACTGTTGCCGTCATCGGCAAAGTTGCGCCGTTTGCCTTTGCCTCATCCAAAGCGATGCCTAAATCTTTACGCATCCAATCAACAGCAAAACCAAATTCGTATTCACCAGCCCACATTGTTTTGTAGCGGTTTTCCATCTGCCATGAGCCAGCTGCACCTTTAGAGATGGTTTCAATTACTTTTTCACCATCAAGGCCCGCTTGTTTTGCAAAGTGTAACCCCTCAGCCAAGCCCTGCACCACACCAGCAATACAAATTTGATTTACCATTTTACAAAGTTGGCCAGAGCCTACTTCACCTAATAATTGGCTAAAACGGCTAAACGCAGCCATGACAGGTTGAACAACATTAAAATCAGCTTCGTCGCCACCAACCATCACAGTTAATACACCATTTTCTGCACCTGCTTGGCCGCCAGAAACCGGCGCATCTAAAAATGCGATGCCTTGTAATTTTGCTTGAGCGCCAACTTCACGTGCCACTTCAGCTGATGTTGTAGTGTGGTCAACTAAATAGCTGCCCTCATGCATGCTTGCTAGCACACCATTTTCACCATAAACAACTGAACGTAAATCATCATCATTGCCTACACACATGAAAACGATATCAGCCCCTTTTGCGGCTTCACTTGGCGTTTCAGAGTATTCACCTTGATATTCTGATACCCACTTTTGCGCTTTAGCCGTTGTGCGGTTGTAAACTGTCACACTGTGACCTGCGTTGGCAAGGTGACCCGCCATTGGGTAACCCATTACACCTAATCCGATGAAGGCGACTTTCATTGACATAAAACTGACCTATTTGAGTGATAAATTAGTAACAATTTCATTATCTCAACCGAATAACTAAAAAGCGAATGAAAAAAAGTTCATTTAAACCGTTTAAAAACACACAGGTAAAACATGGATAGTATATATCGTTTCAATGCCCAGCTTGCATCTGGTGAAAACTTTAGCCTTGAATCGTTACAAGGTAAAACAGCGCTTATCGTCAATATTGCCAGCAAATGTAATTTTTCAGTGCAAATGGCAAGCCTTGAAAAACTCTATCAAGAATATAAACAGCAAGGTTTTACCGTACTGGGTTTTGCCTGTAATCAATTTGGCCACAATGAGCCACTTGATGGCAATGAGCTTAAAGCCTTTTATCAGCAACACTTTGATGTCAGCTTTCCTATTTTTAACAAGGTGTTAGTCAACGGCCCAGACGCCCATCCTTTATTTAATTATTTAAAGTGCCATACCCGAGGAATTGCGCAAAACCGCGCAATTAAATGGAATTTCACCAAATTTCTTATAAACTCAGAGGGTCAACTCGTTGCGCGATATGCCCCGCGCACCAAACCCGAAACCCTCAAAATGGTGATAGAGAGTAATTTAAATGATGAAACTGGCCTTATTCAGTGCGCAAAAGTATGAGCAACCGTTTTTTGAAAGGAATCTAACTGAATACGCTGAGTCTGTTTCGCTCAGTTATTTTGAGCAATCCTTAAACAGCAATACCACGCCCCTCTGCCAAGGTTTTGATGCAGTGTGCGTGTTTGTAAACGATACGGTCGACAAACACGTCATTGCAGATATGGCGGCTGTTGGCATTAAAGCAATCTTATTACGTTGTGCAGGCTTTAACAATGTTGACCTTGATGCTGCCAAAGAGCATAACATCAAGGTTTGCCGCGTGCCTGCATATAGCCCAGAAGCAGTAGCAGAGCATTGTATTGCACTCATGCTAACGCTCAACCGAAAAACCCATAAAGCCTTTAACCGAGTACGTGAAGGCAACTTTGATTTAAACGGTTTACTTGGTTTTAATCTGTTTAAAAAAACTATTGGGATTATCGGCTGTGGCAAAATCGGTTTAGCACTGGTAAATATATTAAATGGCTTTGGGGCGAAAGTACTCGTTTGCGACCCAATGGCTGGTGAAGGCCCTTACACCCTATGCGATTTAGACACATTACTCACACAAAGTGATGTCATCTCATTGCACTGCCCGCTCAACGAGCATACCCATCATTTAATTGATGCTAGCGCATTTGAGAAAATGAAAGACGGTGTCATGCTGATTAACACTTCTCGTGGTGCACTTCTCGATACTCAAGCCTGTATTCAAGCGCTTAAGTCTAAAAAGCTGGGACACTTAGGGCTTGATGTGTATGAGCAAGAGTCAGAGTTATTCTTTAAAGATCACCGTGAAGAAATCATGCAAGACGATATTTTTTCACGCCTTATTAGCTTCCCGAATGTGTTAGTGACAGGCCACCAAGGCTTCTTCACCCAAGAAGCACTTAGCGAAATAGCCTGCACTACATTGCAAAGCGCCAATGAAATAAGCCAAGGTTTACCATTAACTAACGAAGTTATTTAAAGCAAGCGCACCTTAAATTAAAAGGCGTGAGGTTTAAACCCCACGCCTTTTACTTTTTCCTTTTCCCTAGCAACTAGCAACTAGCAACTAGCAACTCAAGTTTCTATTTCAACAACGCCACGTTCACAAAAACCGCCGTCATTAATAACGGACAGACAAAGCGAATGTACTGGGCAAACCAATAATGAGGGCCGCTAGATACCTGATGCAATTTATTACCACGCTGCCATAACCAGCCAACAGTAATGAAATAGAACAGTCCCATTAAAGGTAATTGGTACTGTGTAAGCACCATAATGACTAAACCAAATAACCAGTCAAAGTTTAAGATAATCAGTGATGAGGCAATAAACACGATTAGCGTTACAAATAAGGTTGCTTTTTTACGCTCTACACTGTGATTCTCAACTAAAAAAGCCACTGGAATTTCAGTCGATGAGATGGTTGATGTTACTGAGGCAATCGACATTAATACAAAGAATAATAAGCCAACGAGTAAACCCACTTGACCCATTGTGCTAAACAGTTCAGGTAAAATTGCAAAAATTAACTGCCCTTCACCGACCAATTTACCGCCGCTAAATACCTCTACACCGTTATGTTGAGCAACAAAAATAGCCGGAATAATCAATAAACCCGCTAAAAAGGCCACACCGGTATCAAGCAGTGCCACGGTTCCAGTTAATTTAGGCAGGTTGGCATCTGGTTTTAAATAAGAGCCGTAAACCATCATACAACCAACACCTAACGACAATGAAAAGAACGCTTGCCCCATTGCCGCAATAATTAAGTTTGCATCAAGAATTTGACTAAAATCTGGCACTAAGTAGGCTGCAAAACCATCCATCGCACCATCTAGGGTCGCGATATAAGCAATTAACGCCACTAATAATACTAGCAATAATGGCATTAAGCGACGTGACCAAGTCTCGATACCTGATTTAACGCCTTTTAAAATAATACTCGCAGTAAGAATAAGCATCAGTGGTGTAAACACAAAATTACGTGCCATCGAGTCACTGTGTAAAAAGTTACTTAACTCAGTAAAACCAAAGAAGCTTGCGAGTGGCTCAAGCGCATAAGCGAGCATCCACCCTGCAACTATCGAATAAAAGCTCAGCATCACAACCGCGCCAAAGAGGCCAATATAGCCTGCTGCAGCGCCCACTTTAGGCGCTGTGTCTTGCCATGCATTAGATAATGCTTTTACTGGATTCGCTTGCGCTTGGTGGCCTAAATACAGCTCAGTATAAAGAGCCGGAAGCGCTAATAAGAAGATAACAATGAAGTAAACGAGTAAAAATGCACCGCCGCCATGGTTTGCCGCTTGTGTTGGAAAGCCCCAAATATTACCTAAACCTACCGCCGCACCAGAAGCTGCTAAAACGAAACCTAATCGACTTTGAAAGCCGTCACGAACTTGTGCCATACATCTACAAATCTGTTATTATTTTTCCTCATTAAACCATAATTACAGTCAACTGCGTAAACTATTTGCGTTTGTTCGTGCCTATAAATGTGCATCTGCTGTAAAAATAAACAAAACTAAATACGAGCCTTCGTGTAAGCGTTAAACCATGAGCAGCCACTACTTTTCGAATACTCTTATCATCGAGCAGCAAAGCCAAACAACGGCCAAAAAAATTATGCTGATGCATGCAGCACGTATTGATGTTGCAAGTTTACCCCTTGATAAATTACTCTGTGAGTTTGAATTAAGTGTGCTTGAAAAACGAAAAGTGCCTAGCGCCAAGCAAGAGTATTTAGCGACTCGCCTAACGTTAAAGTATTTGTATCAACATGCTTACCCTCATGATGATTTAGCTCTCAATGAAATATCGAGCCAGTTTGATGATAAAGACAGCAAGCTAAAATTACATACCCCGGTTAGAGAACCTGTGTGGGCCTGTTTATCACATTCAAATGGTTTAATTGGCGCTGCTCTTAACCCAGAACAGCAGCTATTTGGTTTTGATATTGAACAAAGCAGTAAACCTCGCCCTTTTCTCAAACTCGCAAAGCATTTTTATCATCAAGATGAAGTTGACTTAATTAGCCGTTTTGATGCTCCCGATGAACAGGCACAGTGCTTTTTTAGAATTTGGACATTAAAAGAGGCGCTTGCCAAAGCAAGTGCTCAGCCGATTGCGAAACAACTTTCTCCTAATGTATTTGAAGAATTGAGCAAACATAATTTCAGCGCGAGTAGTAATTCTATTGAAGGGTTTGATATAAGTGTTGTGGCACAAAAAAGCACTGACTGGCAGTGCTCTTTTATTAACTTTAATGACTTACGCCGCGACTTGGCTTTCTAATAGTCGGCTGTGAATAGCCTGCACGACTTCATCTGACTCACTTTGCTCAACTAAGAAGCACAGGTTATGTTTACTTGCACCGTGGCAAATTAAACGAATATTAAAATCACTCAATACCTGCATTAAGTTCATTTCTTGCTGACGTAATTGAATCTCAGAACCAATTAAAGCCACCAGCGTTAAGTTATTCTCAACCGACACATGACAAAACTCAGAAAGCTTATCTAAACAAGCTTGATCAAGCTCAGGGCGTGATGCATTTGGTGCGTTATCTAAAGTGATTGCAACACTGATCTCTGAGGTAGTAACCAAATCAACCGAAATATTAAACTCACTTAAAATAGTGAATACACGGGCTAAGAAACCACTCGCTAGGAGCATTTCTGGGCTTTTAACCGTTAACAGAATTTGGTTTTTACGCTGTGTTACGGCACGAATACCTGGTTGCTGAGATTTTTCTTTTTCAATCCATGTACCACCTAACTGTGGTTCACGGCTTGAACCAACAAACACACTAATATGGCTACGGCTTGCAGGTAAAATGGTTGCAGGATGCAGTACTTTTGCACCAAACGTTGCCATTTCTGCCGCTTCATCAAAGCTTAAGCGTGCAATTGGGCTTGCTTTAGCGCATAAACGCGGATCAGTACTGAAAATACCTACAACATCGGTCCAAATATGCACGCTTTTTGCGTTAATTGCTTCAGCGAGTAATGCAGCACTGTAATCTGAACCACCACGCCCTAAAGTGGTCGTTTGATTGTGCTCATTGCTTCCAATAAAACCTTGAGTTACCACAACATGGTCATCAAGTAATGGCACTAAATGCTCTTTAGCAGCCGCAGCGGTTGCTGCAACATTTGGGGTAGCTTTAGCAAATTGGCTATCTGTTTTTAGCACTTTACGTACATCAAAACGCACCGCATCAAGACCTTGCCCGCGTAATACTTGAGTAAATAAATACGATGATAAACGCTCGCCAAAGCTCAGTAGTTCATCTTGATCTGCTACTGACTTAGCCCCGTCTGATGCTAGCTTTTGAAAAGCCTTAAGCGTTTCATTAAAGCCATGTGCTAAATCAGCATCCAGTGACAGCTCTGCCAAGATTGCTTCTTGAATGGCGACAACGCCAGTAATATGCTCATCACGTTCAGCCGCACTCAAATCAGCTTTACACAATGCAACTAAATGATTGGTCACGCCTGCACTGGCACTCACAGCAACAATACGTACTTGATTATCAGCACAAATGATTTCAGCGCAGCGGCTCATAGCATCAAAGTTAGCTACACTGGTGCCACCAAATTTTGCAACAACGTAATCTGATTTTGTGTTGGCGGCTAATTGGGTATTCATGTCGTCTCCTTTTGTGGAAAACTATCCACAGTAATTCAAGAAGAACTCGGCAAGGGGGTGCTTTGAAAATAAAGAGTAGTCCATGCCAGAAGCTCTCCACCTAGTTTGGTGACAGTTTTGAGGATTCAGCCCCATAAACCGAAAAATAACCGTGACGTCCGGTTAATTTTCTCGGCGAGTACTTCCCTCATTAATGGTCATCGGCGTTCGTCACCTCACATTAATTACCTAAGTATCGCACCTCTTCTGAATGTTAAGTTAACACCTGGTTAAAATAACAAAGCCTGCTGTTAAAAGCAGGCTTCGAAAGTTAACGTTTAGACGTCTAGCTGTCAAGTTGTTTTATGAAATTAAACTGCCCGCTAAGTGCGAACCGTAATAACCAACGGTATAAGCAATTAATAAATAAACCGACATTTTAAGATAGCTCATAAAGGTCAGTGCCTTAACCTTACTCATGGCAATAATACCTGCCGCAGAGCCGATTATAAGCATTGAGCCACCGACCCCAGTTGCGTAAGTAAACGACAGCCATTGCTGAGGGCTCATCACAATATCAGCTTTTAAAAGTGCTGCAGTTAGAGGTACGTTATCTACCGCCGCTGATAATAGCCCCATCAAGTAGTTGGCATATTCCGGTGCCATCAACTCATATAAGTGAGTAAATTTAGCAAGCATGCCAACTTCTTTTAATGCACCAACCAGCAATAGCACACCAACGAAGAACAATAAGGTGTCGTATTCAATTTCACGAATATAATCGATGATTTTTTTGTTAACGTCTTTTTTGCGCATTAAGAATTGCGCAACCAAAAACATCAGAGATAAACCAAATAAAAAGGTTAATAACGGCGGCACACTATAAAGCACACTCAAAGTTAACGTAGCAATAATCGTCGAGAAGAAGATAACCGCAATGGTAATATCTGTCTTTTCGATACGACGGGCTGCTTGTTTTTCAAACACAACATTACCCGACATACCCACCGACAACATCGCCGCGAGCAGAGCAACACTTGTCAGTGCAGGGGCAATTAATAATAGTAGATTAGCAATAGTGACTTTTTCGTCTAAGAAAATCATCAGGGTTGTAACATCACCCGTAATCAACGACACCCCACCCGAATTAACACTAAATACAATTAAGGTCGCATATTTTATTAATTTTTTAGGATCTAACTTAAGTGACATCACCACCGCAAGCGAGATTAAAGTTGCAGTTATGTTGTCTGAAATAGATGAAAATAAAAACGCAAAGCCACCAATCAGAAACATCAGCTTTCGTTCACTGATTTGATTTGGCATAATTTTATGAACAATATTCTGGATAAAACCTTTAGAGTTTAAATAGGCTACAAAGGTCATCGCAGCCATTAAGAACAGCCACAAAGTCGCGATTTCTAATATGTTGTGATCCAGTTGATGTTGTATGGTTTCTGGGCTTTGCCCATGAATTGGAGAGATAAATAAGATAATCCAGCATAAAGTGCCAAAAAAAAGCGTCGTTTTGGCCTTGTTTACATGGATAATATCCTCTATAACGATAAGCAAAAATGCCACCGCTATCAGGGTTAGGATAAGTGGGGTTACCATGGTGTTTGAACAACCTTTATAATAATGTAAAAATTGTAAGTCGAGTGTTTCGGCGCGGATTCTAGCAGCATAGAAAGCATAAAACTATTCTCAATTACATAATTTAATACTAATCGCTAACACCAAAGTCTGAATTTACTGGAGCTTTATGATCCCAGCTAAAAAGTTATTAAATACCCTTACTGAACATTGGGGGGTGTTAGAACTGCTATTTAAACGTTTTAAGATGGCTGATTTCAGCTTGAAAGACGTACAAAATGCGATAAAACAAAAACAACCTTCATGGTCAAATGAACGCATTTATAAAGAAACAAATCGTTTATTGAATCAAGATATTATCATTCCACTGGCAAAATCATCGCAGTTAGAAATCAACCGTGCGATCGCCGATTTTGCGACTTTCTTGCTACAAGAAGAACACTTAGGTCTTGCCCAAGAAATTAGTGTGCTTGTTGATGATTTAGCTCGCCTTGGTAATCGCCTTGCTAAAGCCGGTGAAATTGAAGATTACGACGAGCTTCGCCGCTTCAGCCGTATTATGGATGATCGGGTACGCAAAATAATGAAATTGTTTGCCCACAATGAAAACGCAATTTTAAATATTGTTGAGCAAGCAAAAGCAGACAACGCGGTGCAATCACTGCAAAAACGCTATCAGGCTGTAATTGAAGCGTTCGATGAATACATCGAGCCTATGCTGGAAATGGTGGATATTCGTGGTGACTTCCACGCTTGCTTTAATACCATCGAAGCGCAAATTAGCGCGCAAATAGAGCAAATTGACCGCCTCGGTAAGTCATATCAAGACAAACGCATGCTAGAGCAATTACGTACCCGTATTTTAGAAATGCATTTAGTTGGTCGTGAAAGTTTACGTAAAAGCGCCGATATGTTGATGCCACTGCGTGAAGAATTACGACGCAACAACCTCATTACGCGTCAAGCGGCTAAAGTGCTTGGTTTAGTGCGTAAAAATGGCGTCGATAACATGTTAAGTGCAGTACAGCCTAACTTTGTCTCAGACGCGCAACGCTTTTCACTTGGTCAGCAACGTCATATCGTGGCCTATATGGCAGGCTTAGTTGACTTTGAGCACGATGAATATCAGCTTCCTGAACATGATGATGTGCCCGCCTACCAAAGCCCACATATTCCTGATTACAACGACGTTAAAACACAATTTAGAAAACGCTTTAAAAAAGCCAGCAAAAAAGCTCAGCCGCTGCTTAGTTTCTTAGATGAAAGCTACCCAGACTTAGAAGCTGACGAAATGCTGTTCTTGTATCAAAAATTAATTAGCGATGGCGACCTTGAGATTAGCCAAAGCCAAGAGAAAGTAAAAATAAAAATTGCCCAGCAACACTTCTCTCTTTACCCATTTAACTCATCGATTGCTGACGATAATAAAGCAACAGAGCAATAACCATGACAGATATTAATTTAGATGATTTAACGCATCTGCAAGCTATTAATAAAAAGCTCACATCAGGCTACCACATTAGCGAACAAGACACGCTGATGTGGCAAGAGCTTGATCAACACATTGATGCTTATCGCGCATTATTTAACGCCCTTGGCCATGACCTACAACATGATAGCCGTGGCTATTACTATTTTGGCAGCGACGAAAGCACCCCAAATATGGGTAAAATTTCGCGTGCCATCGCACTGACTATCTACATCTTGATTGAGCATTATGCCAATACTGGTAAAGATCCAATGCGTGCCTTGTTTGACGAAGTAAACGACCTTGAACTGATGCAAACCTTAGTGCAGATCAACAAGCACCTGTTTGATCAATTAGAAATCTTCTCAGGCTCAGATTTACGTAAAGACGTTTATCTACGTATGGTACGTTTGGGTCTTGCTCGCGAAGTAGAAAACGGCTTTATGCTGCAAGCACCTATTTATCGTTATATCGATGCATTAATGGAAGTAAACGAAGAAACCTACCTAGGAGATGACGACTAATGCAAAGCCAAAGCCTATATGGACTCAGCAAACTTGCGCTTTTAAATACCGCTGGCTATGCAAAATGCGTGATCCCACTGGATAAAAGTAGCTCAATCTGTGCACCGAATAATACTGGTAAAAGCTCGGTAATTAATGCCCTACAATTTCCACTGATTAATGATTTACGTTTAACAGAATGGGATGGCCACGATTTAGATGAAACCCGAAAATTCTACTTTTCGTCAGATCAATCCTATATTTTACTCGAAGCTGACCTACCTAATGGCCCTGTGGTGATTGGTGTTGCCGGCCTTGGTAAAATTGCTGGTTACGCGCATCAGTTTTTTTGCTACCAAGGTAAGTTGAACCTTGATCACTACACGCAAGGCAAAACCATTGTAAAATTCACCAAGCTTTTTAATCACTTAAAAGAGCAAGGTTTTAATCCAATTGAATTAAAAGCGCAGGAGCTAAACGCCCTACTCACTGGCGGCGCAACCCCATTTGATGGCGATATCAACTTAAAGATGATCCCCCTCAATAATGTGCAAGACTCCGCGATTTACAAAGAAATTTTCCGCCGTATCCTTAACTTGCATAAGTTAGGTGCCAGTGATGTTAAGCGCTTTATGTTACGCGTATTTGAGCGCCATATGTCAAACTCTCGGGTCGACTTTTATGAAGTGTGGCGACGTTCATTCGATAAAGTGAATCGCGCTAAACGTGAATTAAAAGCCCTTGAGTCAATGCAAGAGCCTATCGCAGCTCTTGAATCTATGCTTGAAAACCAAACGGTTTTAAAAGGCAAACTTGCAGCCTATGCGCCAAAAATTGACCAAGCACTGATTGACTTTGAAACCTATCAACAAGAGCAACTCTCTGAGCTAAATATTGCCCTTGAGGATATCGAACACGAAAAGCATGAGTTCGACCAAAAGCAGCAGCTGTATATTCAGCAATCACGTGATATTGAACGTAAGCAAACACAAATTGAACAATGGTTTTTAGACTATCGAGCACTTAAATCTGAGTTTGAATTAGTTAATAAAGCCACCTTAAAAGTAAGCCTTACACAGCTTAAACAAGATTATGAATCGCTATCGCATTCATTAAGCAGTGCCCAAGGGCAAAGCTTGCACACGCTTGATTACCGTATCAGCGAAACACAAAAGCAAATTAAGAGCTTAAAACTGCAGTTAAAGAACCTCGAGTTCAATTTATTCACCCGTATGCGTGAAGATTTATCTTTAAAAGAAGTTGAAGAGATTTCGCGTATTCTAAACCCTGATATCTTATCGTTTGCCACCACCAGCAATGGTGATGTTGAGATCACAGACGAAGATGCCTTTGGTGAGTTCTTAGAGCAGTTATCGGCAAATGTGAAAGGCGGTGTACTTACTCTTCCTGGCGCGACGATTAAACTTAAAAAGCTAAGCCCAGTGCAAATGCAAACGGGCGAAAATAAAGAGCAATTAACCGCGCAACTCGCTGCCCTAGAAAACTCACTAAAAGAGTTTAAACAACAACGCGAAGTCGCTGCTAATGTCGCCGAAAAGCAAAAAGAAAAAGATGCTTTATATGATGAGCTAATGGCCTCAGAAGAAGCATTAAAACGCTTTGAACAATTTGAAGTGATGCAGCAATCTATCGATGCACAAACTCTGCTAAAAGAGCAGTTAAATGCAGAACGCGAACAAGTTGACGACTATCTGCAAGACATTCAAAAAAATAGTGGCTCAATCAGCGACCGTCGCTCAATTATCAAGTCGAAAAAAGATTTGCTTGCGCGCCAAGCTGACCGTTTACGCCAAGTTAAATCTGAACGTATCGATCACACACTTGATTTTTATACAGGTAAAGTCACTCCATACATGATTGAAATCAGTATTGATTTTGATAACTTAAGTGACCTCATTCATCACTTTAACAAAGACTGCCAAGAGCTACGTAACTTTGATATCAACGTACGTAACACCTACATGCATATTTACAATGCGGGTATTACTAAATTTGATAACGAAAACGATGAGTTTACTAAATACGAAAAGCTTATCAGCGCGTTTCATAACATAGAAAACGAGCGCGATGCTGTTGAACGTCAAGGCCGCGTTGCATTAACCGAAGTAGCCGCCACTATTAAGGGCTTGCGCGAAGACTTAGACCGCCTGCGCCGCGAAATGAACAGCTTTAATAAAGGCATTAGTCAGCACCGTATCTCTAACCTTCAAGCATTCAAAATTAATGTTATTCCGCGCAAGATGCTGGTTGATAGCATTGATACTATTATCAGTACCTCAAATCAGTTTGAGCAAGGCGATACCCTAGACCTATTAAGCCAAGAGCCTTATAGCGAATCTGCGGTAAACGAAGCGAAAGATCATTTGATTAAGCTTGCCTCAGAAAAAGCCGGTTTAACACTTACCGACTTATTCGATATTCGTTTTGAAGTCGTGAACCGTGCAGGTGAAACTGAGCACTTCGAAAAAATCGATTCAGCCGGCTCTAACGGTACACGTATCACTATTAAGCTACTCTGTGGCATGCTGTTTATTCGTTACTTATTAAGCGACCAAGAACAAAACTTGTATCGTATTCCGATTTATATCGATGAAGCAGCCGATATCGACCCACAAAACCAAAAAGCAATTATCGAAACTGCTCTTAGCTTTGGCTTTGTGCCGATTTTTGCCTCAGTTAAACCACAAGTTAGCTGTGATTACATCGTCCCTATTCGTACTGTTAAAGATGGTGCTCAAAACTGGGTGGATGAAAAAGACTGGATAGAAGTGGAACACACCGTTTAATTACAAACTATTACAGTACTTTTTTGTAAATGTGCCATAGTTTTTAAATAATCATTCAGTTGAGTATTATTTGTGTTATGTTATCAATCAAGTAGTGGAAATTTTGCCAAGGAGCAAACAATATGAAGAACTTATTAATCGCGACGGCTGTATTATTTTTAGCGGCTTGTGCTAAAACGCCTGATTGGGATTACGACAAATCAGCAGATTTTAGTAATTATAAAACCTTCTCTTGGGTACCTAATGCCAGCTTGACTAAAAACGTAGCGAACTACCAAATTAGCCCTTTAATGGAAAAACGGGTTCGTGACGCTGTAAATGCTGAACTTGAAAAAAGCGGTATGAAGCTAGTTGATTTAGCGCAAGCAGATGTACTAATTAACTATCACGCCTCTGTTGATACTAAAATTGATGTAGATACCTTTAACGTGGGTTACGGCGCACGCTGGAATTACTGGGGTATGGGTTACAACACGCAAACAACTGCTCGCGAATACGAAGTGGGTACGTTAATTCTAGACGTGGTAGACCGTGCTTCTAACCAATTAGTTTGGCGTGGTGCGAAAGAAGGTCGTTTACAAAAGAACCAATCACCTGAAAAGCGCACTGAAGTTATCAAAGAAACTGTTGCTAACATTCTAAGTAACTTCCCACCGCAATCAATTAATCAAAACTAAACACTGTTTTAGTTAAAAGACCGCGCAATTAGCGCGGTTTTTTATTGCCTGCTGAAATCTGGTTGGAGTGGTATAACTCAGTGATTCAGATACAATACCCACAATTTTCAGTGCGCCTAACTAGCCACTACCCCAGATTAAACAAAATCAAGAGAGTTTTAGATGGTACGCGCAGTACAGCTTACACTTCCCGCATTATTCGTCACTTGCTCAGTACTAGCAGAAGACACCAACAATATTGAACAAATCACCGTTGAAGTTTCAGCAACCGCAAATAAAGAACCTGTAGGTACTTTTGATGCGCCGGTATCAAATTTAGAATATGACCCGCGTGTCGATTTGCAATCGCGTAATATGGCTGAAGCACAAGCTGATGTCACCATTCGCGGTGGTATCTTTGAAAATACTGGCTTTCGTGTCGGCAGCAGTACATTATTTGACCCTCAATCTGGTCACTACTTTGCTGAAATTCCAATTGCACCACAAATGCTAACAGGACCTTCAGTACTTACAGGTGCTGATAATGCCCTTTATGGAATGAATAGCTCGGTTGGTACGGTTTCATTTGGCTGGCGCCCTATCACGAGTACCGGTAGTGTTTCACTTGGCACAGGTACGAATGGCTTTAATTTACAAAGTATTCATGCTGCTCATAGCCAAAAGCTGGATAGCAAACCTGATTGGCGATTAGGTTTTGAGGGTGAATACTCGCACTCAAAAAGTGATGGCTCAATTGATAATGGCGACCACGACTTTGAACGTGCCTCAGCGCGTATTCAACTTGCAAGCTCTAGCTCACAAACTGATTTAATGTTCGGACGCCAAGAGAAGTTTTTTGGTTGGCCAAACCTTTATACGCCATTTAACTTTAACGAAACAGAAGATCTTGAAACCAAGCTTTTCATGCTCAATCACAAGCAAATGTATGGTGAGAGCAATAGCCTTGAAGTGACTGGTTATTATCGTAAACATAACGACCATTACGTTTTGTCTCGTGAAAACCCAGCTATTTTTGAAGCGTTTCACGAAACCACGGTTAAGTCATTAGCATTATCTGGACGTCACCGTTTAAATGACCGCTATGCAATTAATTATGCTGGGCAATTTATTGCTGATGAAATTGAATCAACATCTCTTGAAAACAATTTTACATCACGTAATTACACTAAGCTAAGTATCTTGCCTGAGTACAAATCAGCCCTTACAGCAAACAAAGAGCTTACTTTACGTGTTGGCGCTGCATTTGATGATACGAACCGTGATAGCTCAGATACCTCATTTATTGCCGATGCCAGCCTTAAAGTAGCTAATCAAAATGGCAGTGAACATACTTGGTATGCGTCATACGCCGAGGCAACACAAGTTCCCGGTTATACCGCCATCGGCGGCAGTGAAACGGGCGGATTATTCAGAAGTAACTACAGCCTTGAGCGCGAAACCACCGATAACCTTGAATTAGGTTTACTGATTGAACAGTCTTCATGGCGTTTAGATTCAGCTATTTTCTACCGTAAAGATAAAAACCTTACGGATTGGACATATCGCTTTGATGCAACCTCAGCTCGTTTTGCAAACCCGGTTGATATAGACACCTTAGGCGTTGAGTTTTTAGCGAATAAATCGTTTGAAAGCACTGAGTTGATTGCCAGCTACACCTATTTAGAAAAGTCAGAAGACTATGGCACGGCAGATATTGATGCGAGCTTTTATGCGCTTAACTACCCTGATCATCGTGTAACACTGGGTGCAGTATGGCAACCAATGGATGTACTTGAGCTGCGTATCGATAACGAATGGCGTAAGCAACATAGTAACCGCTTACGTAACTCTGATGATGAAGCCTTCTTCACGCAGTTAACGCTAAAATTCACCCCAGCTCAGCTTGATAATGTGTTTGTTACCTTTGCAGCTGACAACATTTGGGATGAATCTTTCGAAGAAGTACCGGGTACCCCAGGCCGCGGCGAACAATACACTCTTAGCGCTACCTATACGTGGTAAGCAAAAACAATAATGCCAGTCAATTGACTGGCATTTTTTCGTTGAGGACTATTAATTTTTTCATAATAATCTGTTTCACTTCATTTAGTTGCGAGCACTCAGATTGATGACATTCTCGTGTCGCGCTATCTTCTAAAACCTTTAAAACATCATAGCCAAAATTATTTTTGAGTGACGTGTCAGCGCCTTTTTCAATTAGTAATTTCATCGCAGTGTAGTTACTCAATATCGCAGCATATATTATTGGTGTTGAGCCTGTACCATCCTTAACATCTAGTTTTGGAGAAAACCTAAGTAAAGTTCTTAGGTGCTCTATTCTATCTGGCCCTAATACTTCAAAAATTAAATGTCGTTTTGCAGACACTCTGTAACTGTTTGGGTTTCCGCCCATTTGAAGTAGCTCACTTAAAAAGTCAGAGTCGAGATTACTCGTGGCTAGGCTTAAAACACTACTCGATTGATTAATTTGATAATTTGGATCAGCCCCAGCTGCTAGCGCTTTTAAAAACTGGTCTTTATTACCTGCTTTCAAAGCAGCAACGAGTTGTTGATTAGTATGCAATTGCGTTTCTGAGCTGTGATCAAGTTTGACTTGCAGTGGTATTGCATAAGTAAATGAGCTTGCTAAGAGTAAATAGATGATTACATATATTTTCATAGTTAATTTCGCAAGTATTGTTGGTTGTATTCTAAAACAGACAAGTCGTTCTTTATTATTTTTAAATACCATGAAGAAAACTTAAGCTATAAAACACAACTGATCCCAGTAACCGTTAAAAAGTGTTAAAGGTTTAATCTTTTTTAAGTCATCTGCTCAAGTTCGGTAATTAAATACAGTGCTTGTTCGTTAGTGGTGCCACATACATCGATGGTTGCAGAAAAGTCGCTACACACCTTAGGCCTTGATTCATCACCAAATAATTTACATAGGTTATTATCATCAAGTTGAATACAGCGCTCCCCCGCTGCTTTGCCGTTGGGCATTCCTGGGATCGGTGAGCTAATACTGGGTGCAATACAACAGGCGCCACAGCCTAATCTACATGCCATTTTATCTGTCATTGAGTACCTCTTATAGAACCTTTGTAGCGCCTTTGTAATATGTGTAATGGTTTGTTACATCTTCAAACGCCTTGTAAACACTTTATTGCGTATGCTTAGCCTATCAAATTTATTTTTAATTACCGTCAACCGTGAGGGACTATCCCGTGGCTAGTAAAAAACAAATCATTCTCCCTATCGCCGTATTAGTCGGCGGACTTGGAATGGCATTCGCATTTGCCTCTATGAAGCAACCGCCAGTCGAAAAACCAGAACAAGATCTGCGCCCGCTTGTATCAATCAAACCGTTAAGTTTTGACGCTATTACCCTTGATGTAAAATCATACGGTATCGTTAAACCTAAAAACCAAACTGAACTTGTTGCGCAAGTGAGTGGTCAGGTTGTGTCGTTATCAGATCAATTTGTACAAGGTGGATTTGTTAAGCAAGGCGACATTCTAGCACGTATTGACCCAAATGATTACGAAGCGGCACTCATTGAAGCTGAAGCTGGTTTGGCACAAGCAAGCTCTGCACTCGAGATTGAACGTGCACAGGTGTCAGTTGCGCAAGCTGAGTGGGACCGCATCAAAGGTGACTCAAACCAAGTTATTCCATCTGAGCTTTATTTACGTAAACCACAACTTGCTGAAAAACTTGCAAGTTACCGTGCAGCGCAAGCGAGTGTAAAACGAGCTAAACGTAATCTTGAACGTACATATATTAAAGCACCATACGATGCGATTATAGACGAGCGTCTAATTAGTTTAGGTAGTGTAGTAAACCCAGGTAACAGCTTTGGTAGCCTGAGCTCAACGTCATTGGCTGAAATTCGTTTACCTGTGGCAGATAAAGATCTGCAATACCTAAATAACCAAGGAATTGGTGCAAGCGTATCAATTAATGCTGAATTTGCAGGTAAACAAACAACGTGGCAAGCAACTATCGTACGTAGCGAAGGAGTTGTAGACCAACGTAGCCGCATGAATTACTTAGTAGCACAAGTAGCAACGCCTTATGAGCAAAAGCAGCCATTACGTTTTGGCTCATACATTAATGCCACTATCGAAGGCCGTGCGCTGGATAATGCGATTGTTGTTCCGCACCATTTAGTTAAAGACAAAAAAGTCGCTGTTTTACAAGATGGCGAAACGCTTACCTTTAAAACACTTAACATCGTTCGCGAACAAAATGGCATGGTGATCGCCGATAATGGCCTTGCTAATGGTGAGCAACTGATTACCTCGGCACTTGAATACCCAACTGAAGGCATGGCGGTCAAGCTAGATGACGCAAAACTGAGTGTGCCAACAACACAGTTAGCGTTAAAAGAGGAATAAGCCATGACCACGCACAGAGAAAAAGGGCTTATTGCCTGGTTTGCTCGCAACCCAGTTGCTGCAAACTTACTTATGATTTTCATTTTAGTGGGAGGCTTATTGACAGCAATGTCGGTGCGTAAGCAAATGTTCCCACAATTTGAAAGTAACTGGATCAGTATTCAAGCTGTCTACCCAGGGGCTGCGCCACAAGAGGTCGAAGAAGGCATCACCATTAAGGTCGAAGAGTCTTTAGAGGGTCTCGAAGGCATTAAGCGTTTAATTACTTATTCAAACCGTGGTTTTTCACAAGCTTGGATAGAAATCGAAGAAAAGTACGACCCGCAAGAAGTACTCGATGAAATCAAGATGCAGGTTGATTCAATCAATACCTTCCCTGCGGAGATGGAACGCCCAATTGTTCGCCGTGAAAAGTTTGAGCAAGAAGTTATGATTCTCGCGCTGTATGGCGATATGAGTAACTACCAGCTCAAAGAACTTGGTAACGACATAAAAGATGAGCTACAAGCTTTACCACAAATTAACTTGGTCAACTTTTACAGTGGCTTAAACTATGAAATTGGCATTGAAATCAGCCCAGATAAACTACGTGAGTATGGTTTAACTTTCCGTGATATTGCCACAGCCGTTCGCAGCTTTTCTGCCAATATGTCTGCAGGTCAAATTCGCTCTGAAAATGGCTACATTTCGATGCGTGTTGAAAATCAAGCGTATCGTGGTAAAGAGTTCGAAAATCTGCCTTTATTACACTTACCAGATGGTGCACAAGTTTTCTTAGGTGATGTAGCAACAATTAATGACGGCTTTGAAGAAGGCTTACAATACTCTAAGTACAACGGTAAAAACTCACTAACTTTTGAAGTAAATGCGTCGAAAGATCAAGACATCACTAAAGTTGCTGCGGTATTAAAAAAATATCTAGCAGATAAAGCACCACAGTTACCAGCAGGCGTAAAACTATCACCGATTGTTGATTTAACTTACTACCTTGAAGGTCGTCTAAACATGATGATCGACAACATGATTTGGGGTGGTATTTTAGTGATGGTAGTACTGGCGCTATTTTTACCACTACGCTTAGCATTTTGGGTAATGATGGGCTTACCTGTGTCATTCCTAGGTGCATTTTTAATGATGCCATTGGGCTTTATAGACATCACTGTTAACTTAGCTTCTTTATTCGCATTTATACTGGTGCTCGGGATAGTCGTTGATGATGCTATCGTCGTCGGTGAGTCTGCCAGTGCTGAAATTGAAAAGCATGGTCACAGCCTAGATAACGTAGTGCGCGGCGTAAAACGCGTTGCTATTCCTGCAACCTTTGGGGTGTTAACCACAATTGCCGCATTTTTACCACAAACACTGGCAACAGGGCCTGGCTCTGCGTTTTCTAAAGCCATTGGTGGTGTAATTATCCTATGTTTAATTTTCTCACTAATTGAGTCAAAACTAATTTTACCGGCTCACTTAGCAGCCATGAAAAATAAACCTGCGAACCCTAAAAATCCATTACATCGCTTACGTTTAGGTATGGATAAAGGCCTCAAGAACTTTGTTGATAATTACTACACACCATTTATTGGCCGCTGTATTCATTACCGTTACACCGTGATTGTTGGCTTTATCTGTGTGCTTATTGTTAGTGGCGGTATGTTCGCTGGTGGTTTAGTGAAATTTGTTGCGAATCCTAAAATTCCACATGATTTCCCGCGTATCTCAGTTGAAATGAACTTATCTTCGTCTGAGCAAGCAACCCTTGAGACAGCGCAAACAATTGAAAAGCTGATTTTAGATGTCGATAAACAACTTGAAGAGCAATATGGTCAAGCGATGATCCGCGACTTATCGGTTAGTTTACGCGGTCGTACAAGTGCACGCATTATGGCGATTTTGGTCGAACCGGACTTACGTCCTATTGATACCTTCCAATTAAGTGCAATGTGGCGCGAACAAATGCCACCACTGCCAGGTGTGAAAACGCTGAATATTGAAGACAGTATCATGAATGGCGGCCGTGATGACGGTGATGTTAGCTTTCGCTTAGAAGGCAAAGATATCAATAAACTCAAAGAAGTTGCTGCAAAGTTAAAAGAAAAGCTAAATAGCATGCAAGGCGTAGGTGATGTAAATGACTCGCTACAATCTGCAACTGACGAGGTTCAACTTGAACTTAAACCGCTTGCTTACAGCTTAGGTTTAACTCTATCGGATGTAGCATCACAAGTTAGCTTTAGCTACTACGGTTTAGAAGCGCAACGTATTTTACGTGACGGCGAAGAGATCAAAGTAATGATCCGCTACCCTCGTGAATCGCGCAACGCAGTAAGTGACATCACAGATGCACGTATCATTACACCAACGGGTGTTGAAGTACCGCTTGCTGAAGTTGCTAAAGTAAACATTGTAGATGGTGTAAACCGTATTCGTCGTGAAAATGCTAAACGTACTGTAAACGTTTGGGCTGCGGTTAATACTGATCAAGCTGAACCATTTGCCATTGCAAAAGAAATTCGTGACGAATACTTACCTAGCCTACTGAAAAGCTACCCAGGTGTAGAAAGTAATGTAGCTGGTCGTATTCAAGAAGAAATGGACAGTGTGGCAGAACAAGTACGTGACTTTGCTTTATCAATGATGATTATCTTTGCGTTACTTGCTATTCCGCTACGTTCGTACTCACAGCCATTTATTATCATGTCGGTTATTCCATTCGGTGTCATTGGTGCGATGTTCGGTCATATGATTTTAGGTATGACAATGAGCAGCTTATCGGTATTCGGTATCATCGCGGTTGCAGGTGTGGTCGTAAACGACTCGCTAGTGATGGTCGACTTTGTCAATAAAGCTCGCGCCGAAGGTGTAGCAATCAAAGAGGCTGTAATGCAAGCCGGTGCGCGTCGTTTTAGAGCAATATTACTGACCTCAATAACGACCTTTATTGGTGTATTACCAATCATTATGGAAACAAGCTTACAAGCAAAAATCGTTATCCCAATGGCTGTATCACTGGCATTCGGGGTGTTATTTGCAACGGTCATTACGCTTATTTTAATCCCTTGTCAGTACGTCGCGTTAGAAGACTTTAAACGCTTAATTGGCAAGCTAAGAGGTAAAAAAGCAGAGCCAGAAGCAAAATTACAAACAACCAGTAATTAAGCCCCTCTCAAGATCCCAACCGAACGCTTGGCAATAAATTTGCCAAGCGTTTTTTATTTAAAAATATGTTCCTATAAATCGTATTGTTTTGCTAAGCTTAAATGAGCAAAAAAGAAACAATTCAAGAAATTACTAAATACGTTATAAGGACATAGCTATGAAAATTCTACGCTACACAGCTTTGGTAAGTTGTTTATCCATTTGTATGCCTGTGCTGGCTGAAAACCAATACTTACAACAACAGCTTGAGCCTATTCTGATTGGTGAATCTCACAGTATAGAAGGACAACAAATCCACTCCCCTGAAATGACCGTTGCCACCTATAAAGCAAATAGTTTTGAACGAGTATGGGACAACGTAAAATATGCCAAGCAAGCGCTCAACTTAATTGCGCAAGCAGAACTTGAAGGGCTATCTCCTAACGACTATCACTTTGATACATTAATGGCGCTGGCCAGCGAAATAGATAAACGCGGAGCGGATGCCGTAGAAGCCCAGTTTGATGTTCTGATGACAGATGCCGTCATGACCTATGCAAAACACTTAATTCGCGGAAAAGTTAACCCTAAACAACTAGCAGCCACATGGAACTATGAACAGTTTGATGTCAGCCCAGATGCTGCAGCGGCCTCATTACTTAAACATGTAAAATCCAAAAGCCTTGATAAGGGACTTGAAAATCTAAAACCTGTTTTGCCTCATTATAAGCGTTTAAAAGACGCCCTTGTGTTTTATCGAGAGCTTGATGCCACTGGCGAGTTACCTGACTTCGCACTACAAAACAAGGTATTAAAACCCGGGCAATCAGACCCAGCAGTGCCGCTTTTAAGACAAAAGTTAAAACGACTAAAGTATTTTGACGGCAGTAACAGTGATGCCACTGATTATAACGATGAGCTAGTCGCAGCAGTTAAACGCTTTCAGAATGCGCATCAAGTTGCTGATGACGGTGTGATTGGCAATGCGACGTTAAAACTACTCAACAAAGATTACAGTGAGTACGTTAATGATATTTTAGTAAACCTAGAGCGCATTCGTTGGGTTGATAACACCCTAACAGAGCGCTTCTTAGTGGTAAATATCGCAGGCTACTTGCTGTATTTATTTGAAGACAATAAATTAAAATGGCAAACCAATGTAGTCGTAGGCAGAAACTACACCAAAACGCCAATATTTAAAGGGCAAATGAGCTATATCGTGATGAACCCAACCTGGACAGTACCGAGGAGTATTTCAGGTGGCATCATCAAAAAAATGAAAGAAAACCCAAACTACTTAAACGAGAAAGACTTTGTTGTGGTTGATAGTCGCCGTAACCCAGTTGATAGCGAGAGTATAGATTGGCCGAATGCTAGCCGCAAAAACTTCCCGTATTGGTTTGTACAACAGCCTTCAGAGAATAATTCATTAGGGCAAATCAAGTTTATGTTCCCTAATAAATACTCAATCTATTTGCACGATACTCCTGCAAAAAGTTTATTCCAGCAAGACCAACGTGCATTTAGCCACGGCTGTGTAAGAGTTGATGATCCATTCACCTTAGCTGAGAAAATCTTAGAAACCTCGGATAATTGGAGTCGTAGTGAAATTGATGACGCTATTGCTGCAAAAGAAACTAAAAAAGTCAGCTTATCAAAACCGCTAGACGTACTTTTAATGTATTGGACCGTTGCGGGTAACGACGAGGGCCTACAATTTTATACCGACGTTTATAATCGCGATGGCGCATTATTAAAAGCACTCACCACACCATTAGCAAACAATACAATTTAGAGGTCACTATGTATTTCAGCCGTATTATTTTTAGTGTGTGCTTAGCGTTAACTACATGCTCTGTTGCTGCCATTGAATTAACTGATTCGCTGCACAGCCTTGTACTTGATGCAAAACAAGTTCTAACACTTGATAACACGGCTGATTTTGTTCCAACTGCAGTATCAGATGTTGAGACTGAGCGATTAGGGCCAAATAGCATTGCCGTTTATGCCCCAGGAAATGCAGGGTTTTATAGCCTAGTCCTGAGTAACAACAAAACGAGCAAACGCTTACTCGTTATAGTGAAAAAACCATTCAATGCTAGCAATAAGCAATTGAATAATTATCAAATAGGCCTCTACCCTGCCCCTTATAAAGGCTATACACAATACAGTGCGCCAAACGGGTTTATAGAAATTTTTGAGAAAGACCTAACACGCCAGCTGACTCCTCATGTGCAAGTTAAAAATGTAATTTGTAAGCAAGTGAGTGGCTTTCCAAAGTATCTTTATGTCAACAACGATGGCTTGATGATGCTCGAAGAGCTGCTCACGTTTGTACAAAATGAAGGGATTAAAGTAAGCAAATTTGCCTTTATCAGCGGCTATAGAACCCCCCATTACAATCGCTCAATTGGTAATGGCAAACACAGCCGACACCAATATGGCGATGCCTTTGACCTTTATATAGATGAAGATGGTGATGGCCGAATGGACGATTTAAATGGCGATGGTAAACTAACGATTGCTGATGTTGATGTGCTTTATAAAGTGTTTGAAAAGTTCCAAAAACAGAGCCGCTATAATGGCGGTATTGGCCGCTATAAACCCGCCTCCCACCACGGTGGTTTTGTTCACATAGATAACCGTGGATTTACCGCTAGGTGGTAAGTCTTATCAATCAAGCCATGCGTAATGAAATTTTGTACCGTTAATATAAAAATGAAGCTACCAAGGTAGCCTCACTTTTTACTTATAGCTTATGGCTCAAAACTTAAAGCTTTTAACATGCTTGTTTTTGCGTTGCTTGGATATAAGCAACTAAATCTTCAATCGATACAACGGGCATGTGGTGCTCACTGGCAAACTTGCTAACTTCAGGCAAGCGAGCCATTGAACCATCTGGATTCGTTAATTCGCAAATAACACCAAACGGTGTTAAACCCGCTAACTGCATTAAATCAACCGATGCCTCAGTATGACCACGACGAACTAATACACCACCGGTTTGTGCTCGCAGTCCAAACACATGCCCAGGGCGAGATAAATCTTCAGGCTTTGCATTGTCTGCTGTTGCCGCTTTAATGGTGGTTACACGATCAGCCGCTGAAACGCCGGTTGTCACGCCCGTTTTAGCTTCAATAGTCACTGTATAAGCTGTTTTGTTCTGGCTGGTGTTATGCTCAACCATTTGTGGTAAATCAAGCTGTTTAACACGCTCATCGCCCATGCAAAGACACACAATACCGCTGCCTTCACGGATCATCATGGCCATTTGCTCTGTGGTCAGGTGCTGTGCTGAGTACACAAAATCACCTTCGTTTTCACGGTTTTCGTCATCTACCACAAGTACGCCTTCACCTTGCTGCAAAGCAGCAATCGCACGTTCAACGCGTTCAAGTGGTTCGCCAAATTGGCTGAGTAAAGAAGACTGAATCATCATTTTTAATACCTATTAAATTAAATATGAAAAGATTCAGGACATTGAAAGGCACAGCAAAAAAGACCACCCGCAGGCAGCCAATTACTGTTTTATAGATAAACTATATTCTCTTTCATCCGGACTATCACCGTCGGCTCTGGCCTCTCACCAGATCTGCTGACCTTCAACCAAAGTTAAAGCGCTCGCGGGCTCA
This sequence comes from Pseudoalteromonas sp. CO109Y, assembly GCF_004208935.1. Taxonomy (NCBI): domain Bacteria; kingdom Pseudomonadati; phylum Pseudomonadota; class Gammaproteobacteria; order Alteromonadales; family Pseudoalteromonadaceae; genus Pseudoalteromonas; species Pseudoalteromonas sp. CO109Y. The sequence goes on along the minus strand of NZ_SGPD01000030.1, from coordinate 135,504 downwards.
CTTAAATTTAAAGTATACCGCCGGTGGGGAATTTCACCCCGCCCTGAGAATGTTGCTTAATCAATAAGATGAATAAGCCTCGCTATTCTATACCCAAAATAGTTAGTTATCGAGTACCCGCTTATCTAATATGCCTTTTTCAATCAGTTGATTGAGTATCGCCTTGGTTTTTTCTCGGCATATATCACGCACTAGACGAACCGCGGGTGTAATGGACTGTCTACTTGGGCATATTAGCCAAAGCTCTGCACATAAGTGAGGGTAATTTTGCATTACTGGCACTACTCGACCACTTAGTAAATCATCACTGATATCAATACATGATTTAACCGCTAGGCCTTTACCAGCCACACACCAACGCCTTACCAAATCACCATCATTAGATGCTCGACGGCCTTGCATTTTCACCTTAAAACGCTCGGTTCCATCGGTAAATTCCCAGACATTATTGATGATATCTTGCAGTTGATAAAATAGGCCCTGATGCTGATTTAATTCATCTGGATGTGTCGGCGTGCCATGTTCGGCAATGTACTCTGGGGTTGCACATAACAGCCGCGGAACATTACAAATTTTAAAGCCATATAAATTTGAGTCGGATGGCGAGCCATACCTAAGCGCAAAATCAACGGAGTCTCGGTAAAAGTCGACATTACTATCGCTAATATGCGGGCGCATACTCAGTTTTGGATATTCATCAAGTAACTCATCTAACCATGGGATAATGATGTTGCGGCCTAAGTCTGAAGATAGTGCAACCCTGAGCTCACCTTCGATTTCATCATGCTCACCTTTTAACGCAAGTGTGGCTTGCTCAAGCATGAGCACTGCTTGCTGACACTGAGGTAAAAAGCGCTCCCCAGCCGTAGATAAGCGCAAATGACGAGTTGTTCGAACAAATAACTCCGCACCCAGCGCTGCTTCAACACGCTTAATAGCAGCGCTGGCGGTAGCGGCTCGCATGTCTAATTTGGCTGCTGCGGTTGTAATACTACGAAACTCAGCAACTTTGAGGATTAATTTGAGATCTTCAACCAACATATTAACTAAAAATTTTTGATAATGTTTATTCGATTATGCGCTTTATCGTAAAGTATGCAAGGCGTAAACTGCACCTAATTGTTATACATGCGGGAGCAAATCATGACACACCCAATCATTTCTGACTTACAACGCCGTTATACAAGTAAACGTTACGACGCTTCAAAACAAATTAGCCAAGCAGACTTAGCTGTAATTTTAGAAGCATTACGCCTGTCGCCATCGTCTATTAATTCTCAACCATGGAAATTTGTGGTAATTGAATCAGAGCAAGGTAAACAGCGTCTGCATGATAGTTTTGCAAATAAGTTTCAGTTTAACCAAGTTCATGCAAAAGCGGCATCACACACCATTTTATTTGCTTATAACCCAAGCTATAAACGTGCTGATTATGAAAAAGTAGTTGATGCCGATATTGCTAATGGCCGTACAAAAGCTGAAAACAAAGAGCAGGCTTTTGGTGCCTTCGCCTTTGTTGATTTAAATACAGATGAACAAGGTGATAACGCCGCTTGGACTAAAGCTCAAACCTACATTGCATTAGGTAATACCATGCACACAGTGGCTCGTTTAGGTTTAGATTCAACACCGATGGAAGGTGTCGATAAAGACTTACTTGGTGAGCTTTTTGCTGATGAGTTAGATGGTTATGTTTGTGAAGTGGCACTCGCTATTGGTTATCACGAGCCAGAGCAAGATTATAATGCTGCATTACCAAAATCGCGTTTAGATAAAGATGCGGTGATTACTGTAGTTTAAAGCCTAAAGATTATGCAGGCTTGGCCTGCATAATTGTTATTTTAGGTCAGTCTTCACAACCACATTGCTCGCCATACCTTCACACAAATCTGCTGTTATTGTGGCAACAGCTCCATTTATTAGTGCTAAATTTGGGGCTACGTGGCCAATGTCGGCATCAACGATAACTGGGAATAAATTACCTTTAAATGCGAGCTCTATTGCTTGGTATTCATCAAAGTAGCAGTCGTTATTAATTGCAGGGCTGCGGCCAAATACCACCGCATTTACATCAGTAAAAACATCATTCAACTTTAACGATAACAAACAACGTGCAAGGGCCATCGGACTAAGCTCAGCATTTTCTAGGTATAAAATTAACCCCTCAGGCGCATACTGCTTTTTAAATTCATGCAATGCATAGTAATTTGAGGGTAACAACAGACCTAACGTATCTAAACAGCCGCCAATTAAGCGTCCAGACACTTCAATTTGGCGTTTATCTTTATAGTTAATACATCGCCATTGGCTTGGAGCGGTATAGTCAAATTGAGCCTCAGGCTTAGCTTTATAATCAATAGGCTTTTGCTGATAAAAAGGCGACGCGACTTGATGCAGTTGCTGTTTTTCTTCAAGTGACATGGCACTGAATATATTTGCTAAATAAACATCGGGATCGTCAGGATGAATTTGCATTAAATTTGCAGCGTGCAAAGTTGCCCAGCCACAACGAGTTGTTAATGCACATGCAAACGTGCTGATATCTGAAAAGCCAACCAACCATTTAGGTCTTGCTTTACTTATGGCATTGAAATCCAGAAGAGGTAAAATCTCCATGGTGAGATCACCGCCCCATGGCGGCATAATGGCTGCTATTGAATCATCAGTTAAATACTGCATTAGCTCATCAGCACGTTGCTTTGCACTATTGTGTGACTGACGTAAACAGGCACCTTCAATAACAGTAAAACCTTTGGCGGTTAAGCCATTAAGTACTATGTCTAAGCGTTCATGAAAGACTTTATCAACACCTGATGAAAAAGCACATATGGCTATTTTATCACCTTGCTCAAGCGGTTTAGGATACTGAATTTTTGCCATTATTACTCCTTCATTACGACTGTATGATAGCCAACGTACCGAATAAATCCACGCCTGTAAACAGGCATAAAAAAACCGCAGTATGAACTGCGGTTTTTCTCAATGCTTGGTTAAGCTACTAAATATACTCAACTTCAATGATTTCGTACTCTACTTCACCGTTTGGTGTTTTAATGATAACGGCATCATCTACCTCTTTACCAATTAAACCACGCGCGATTGGTGAGTTAACAGAAATCAGGTTATTTTTGATATCTGCTTCGTCATCGCCTACGATTTGGTATTTTACTTCAGCATCGGTTTCAACATTAACGATAGTGACCGTTGTGCCAAAAATAACTTTACCTGTGTTAGGCATTTTAGTTACATCAATGATTTGCACATTTGAAAGCTTCGCTTCAATTTCTTGAATACGGCCTTCGCAGAAACCTTGTTGCTCACGAGCAGCATGGTATTCAGCGTTTTCTTTCAAATCACCGTGCTCACGTGCTTCAGCGATATCAGCAACGATTTTTGGACGGGTAACTGTTTTTAATTCGTTAAGTTCTTCGCGCAGTAATGCTGCACCACGAACTGTCATCGGAATTGATTGCATATTTTTCTCACTTAATCCCAAGGGCGATTGCCTCGCCCTTGGCACATTTCCTTAGTTCATTCGCTGATGTAGTTCCTGAACTGACGTCACCTTGCTACGGTCATCTGCTTGGTTTGCAGTACAGTTAGCAAATGCCGCGTTCAGAGTCGTTGTGTAGTTAGTCTTATGCTGTAACGCACCACGACGTAACACCTTCGAATCTTCAATCGCTTGGCGGCCTTCAGTAGTGTTTACAATGTAGCTGTATTCACCATTTTTAATTCTATCAAGAATATGAGGACGACCTTCGTATACTTTATTCACGCGACGAACTGCAATGCCTGCTTCTTCAAGTGCTTTTGCAGTGCCACCTGTCGCATCTAGCTCGAAACCAAGATCAGTCATGGTTTTAGCTAGTTCAACGATACGTGGTTTGTCACTGTTGCGTACCGATAGTAACGCGCGACCACCGCGTGGTAAAGTGTTGCTTGCACCTAATTGTGCTTTTGCGAATGCTTCGGCGAAAGTTTCACCAACACCCATTACCTCACCCGTTGAGCGCATTTCTGGGCCACGGATTGGGTCAACACCTTGGAACTTAGCAAATGGCAGTACCACTTCTTTTACGCTGTAGTAAGGAGGGATTACTTCTTTTGTAATACCTTGGCTTGCTAGCGACTGACCCGCCATACAACGTGCCGCTACTTTAGCAAGTGCAATACCTGTCGCTTTAGAAACAAACGGTACTGTACGCGCAGCACGAGGGTTTACTTCGATTAAGTAAACTTTGCCGTCTTTCACAGCAAACTGAGTATTCATCAGACCTACTACGCCAAGCTCTAGTGCCATATCAGTCACTTGCTTACGCATTACGTCTTGTACTTCAGCAGTTAGTGAGTGAGCTGGTAATGAACACGCTGAGTCACCTGAGTGAACACCTGCTTGCTCAATGTGCTCCATGATACCACCGATGATTACTTGCTCACCGTCACAGATAGCATCAACGTCAACTTCGATTGCGTTATCTAAGAAGTGGTCAAGTAGTACTGGCGCTTCATTTGACGCTGATACAGCTTCAGTCATGTAACGACGTAAATCGTCTTCATCATAAACCACTTCCATTGCGCGACCACCTAGTACGTATGAAGGACGTACAACAAGTGGGAAGCCGATTTCAGCAGACTTAACAATCGCTTCTTCTAAAGACGTAACCGTTGCATTCTCTGGTTGAAGAAGATCTAGGCGCTCAACAAGCTGTTGGAAACGCTCACGGTCTTCTGCACGGTCGATTGCATCTGGTGAAGTACCAATAACTGGCACGCCATTCGCTTCAAGTTCACGAGCAAGTTTCAGTGGTGTTTGACCACCGTACTGAACGATAACACCTTTTGGCTTTTCAACGCGTACGATTTCTAATACATCTTCTAGCGTGATTGGCTCGAAGAATAAGCGATCAGATGTGTCGTAGTCAGTTGAAACAGTTTCAGGGTTACAGTTAACCATGATTGTTTCATAGCCGTCTTCACGTAAAGCTAATGCTGCGTGAACACAACAGTAATCGAATTCGATACCTTGACCGATACGGTTAGGACCACCACCGATTACCATGATTTTATCTTTGTCAGATGGATTAGCTTCACATTCTTCATCATAAGATGAGTACATGTAAGCTGTGTCTGAGCTGAACTCCGCAGCGCAGGTATCAACGCGCTTATATACAGGCACGATATCTAACTGGTGACGCTTCTTACGAATTTCTGCTTCAGAAACACCGGCAATTTCAGCGATACGCGCATCAGCAAAACCTTTACGCTTAAGCTTGCGTAAAAACTCAGCATTTAAACCAGCCATACCTACTTCGCTGATTGTTGCTTCGTCTTTTAAGATGTCTTCGATTTGAACTAAGTACCAAGGGTCAATCTTAGTTAGCTCGAATACGTCTTCTACGCTCATACCGTGACGCATTGCATCAGCAACGTACCAAATACGCTCAGCACCTGGTTCACGTAATTCACGGATGATTTTTTCTTTTGCTTTCGGATCATCAAGGGCAACAATTGGATTAAAGCCCGTTGCGCCTACTTCAAGACCACGTAGTGCTTTATGCAGTGATTCTTGTTGGTTACGGCCAATCGCCATAACCTCACCCACAGACTTCATCTGTGTTGTAAGACGGTCGTTTGAACCTGCGAATTTTTCGAAGTTAAAACGTGGGATCTTAGTAACAACGTAGTCGATTGAAGGCTCGAAAGACGCTGGTGTTTTACCGCCAGTGATGTCGTTTTGTAGCTCATCAAGGGTGTAACCTACTGCTAGTTTTGCAGCGATTTTCGCAATTGGGAAACCGGTTGCTTTTGATGCTAGTGCAGAAGAACGCGATACACGTGGGTTCATCTCGATGATAACCATACGGCCATCAACTGGGTTTACACCAAACTGTACGTTTGAACCACCTGTTTCAACACCGATTTCACGAAGTACCGCCATCGATGCATTACGCATGATTTGGTATTCTTTATCAGTCAGTGTTTGCGCTGGTGCAACCGTGATTGAGTCACCAGTGTGAACACCCATAGGGTCAAAGTTTTCGATAGAACATACGATGATACAGTTGTCGTTTTTGTCACGAACAACTTCCATTTCGTACTCTTTCCAACCGATTAATGATTCATCGATTAAAAGTTCATTTGTTGGTGATAAATCTAAACCACGCTCACAAATTTCATCAAATTCTTCTTGGTTGTATGCAACACCACCACCGGTACCACCCATAGTGAATGATGGACGAATGATACATGGGAAACCGATGCGGCTAAGTACATCGTGTGCTTCTTCCATTGAGTGAGCGATTTCTGCACGCGGACACTCAAGGCCAATGTTCTTCATTGCTACGTCAAAACGCTCACGGTTTTCAGCTTTATCGATTGCATCGGCAGTTGCACCGATTAGCTCAACACCATGTTTTGCCAGTACACCGTGCTTATCTAAATCAAGCGCACAGTTTAATGCTGTTTGACCACCCATAGTAGGCAGTACTGCATCTGGCTTTTCTTTTTCAATGATTTTCTCTACCACTTCCCAGTGAATTGGCTCGATGTACGTCGCATCCGCCATTTCAGGGTCAGTCATGATAGTTGCAGGGTTCGAGTTTACAAGAATTACTCGAAAGCCTTCTTCTCGTAGTGCTTTACACGCTTGTGCACCAGAGTAGTCAAATTCACAAGCTTGACCGATTACGATCGGGCCTGCGCCTAAGATAAGAATGCTTTTTATGTCGGTACGTTTTGGCATTGTTACTCCGGTTAAATTAGTTAGAACGTGCTTGCATCAGGTCGATGAAGTGGTCAAATAATGGTGCCGCATCATGTGGACCTGGGCTTGCTTCAGGGTGACCTTGGAAGCTAAATGCAGGCTTGTCTGTGCGGTGAATACCTTGTAGCGTACCATCGAATAAAGAAACGTGAGTTGCACGTAAATTCGCTGGTAATGTTGCTTCGTCAGCTGCGAAACCGTGGTTTTGCGCTGTGATCATTACAACATTGCGGTCAAGGTCTTTAACTGGGTGGTTACCACCGTGGTGACCAAACTTCATTTTCACCGTTTGTGCACCTGAAGCAAGTGCAAGTAATTGGTGACCTAAACAGATACCAAAAATTGGCGTGTCTGTTTCTAGGAAAGTTTTAATTGCTTCAATCGCGTAAGTACACGGCTCAGGGTCGCCTGGGCCATTTGATAAGAAGATACCGTCTGGGTTTAATGCCAGTACGTCTTCTGCAGATGTTTGTGCAGGAACAACAGTTAATTTACAACCGCGGTCAACTAACATACGTAAGATATTACGTTTAACACCGAAGTCATAAGCAACAACGTGGAACTTCTCGTCTGCTGCTTCTAGCGTTTTAAAGCCTGAACCTAACGTCCAGCTTGATTCGCGCCACTCAAAATTTTCCTTGGTTGAGACAACTTTTGCTAAATCCATGCCTTTTAAGCCTGGGAAGGCTTGCGCAGCTTCAAGCGCTTTATTCTCATCTAACTCGTCGCCTGCAATGATACAACCATTTTGAGCGCCTTTATCACGTAAGATACGTGTTAATTTACGAGTGTCGATGTCAGCAATACCTAAGATATTGCGTTCTTTTAAGTAATCACTTAACGATTGCTCGTTACGGAAATTACTTGCTAGCAGTGGCAAATCACGGATCACTAGGCCTTTAGCCCAGATTTGACCCGCTTCTTCGTCTTCGCTGTTAGTACCCGTATTACCGATATGTGGGTACGTCAAAGTTACGATTTGTTCCGCGTATGAAGGGTCAGTCAAAATTTCTTGATAACCAGTCATAGACGTATTGAATACTACTTCACCGACTGACATGCCGTCAGCGCCGATTGCAGTACCGCGAAACACTGTGCCGTCTTCTAGGACTAACAGAGCGGATTTAGTCAAGTTAACCTCCTAACAGTAAAAAACGGGAGTAAAGTCATTTGCTCTACTGCCCGTTTATAGCGATTGGAAACACGCATTTATGAATTTTTGGCAAATTGGCGCTATTCTACAGTAAATTAGCATTCAGATCTAATCTTAATTAATAAAATAGTAAAAATAAGCGTTATTAACTAAAAACTCACTGAAACTGCCAAAAAAGAAACTAAACTACTTCAAGTCAAGCACATCTTGCATGTCATAAAGTCCAGCTGGTTTATTTTTCAACCAGCCCGCAGCTCTTACAGCACCTAATGCGAAGGTCATTCTTGAACTTGCTTTATGAGTTAATTCTAGCCTTTCGCCAGAAGTTGCGAAATATGCGGTGTGTTCACCTACTATATCTCCGCCTCTCATGACTGAATAACCGATTTCATTTTGCGATTTTGCGTGTTCGTCATTGCTTCTATCAAAACGCGCGACTTCATCATGCTGCCAACCTTTTGCCTCGGCAATAGCTTCACCAATTGCCAATGCAGTTCCTGATGGCGCATCGATTTTGTGACGATGGTGGGCCTCAAATATTTCGATATCCATATCATCGCCAAACTTCACAGCCGCAGTCTGCACTAAGTTAAGCAGTAAATTCACACCTACGCTATAGTTGCGAGCAAAAACAATCGGAATGTGTTTCGCGGCATCATTAAGCGCATCAAGATCATCTTGGTTAAGGCCCGTAGTACCAATTACCATGGCGATATTTTTTTCGACCGCTGTTTTTAAATGGTTGCGCATTCCTGCCGGTAAAGTGAAATCAATCAATACATCTGCATCTTTTACGTCTGTTTCTTTACTAAATGATACATTTGCTGATGCAGCGCTGTTTAATTGATTAACCGCAATATCTAAAAGTGGCGAGTTATCACGCACGTACGCGCCCGTTAATGTTGCGTCATCTTTTTTTGAGACAGCTTCTAAAAGTGCAAGTCCCATGCGGCCGTTTGCGCCAAATACACCTATGCGGTTCATATAGTTACCTTATCTATTCTTCTTAGCTGGCTGGATTTTATCGAAAACTCATGTAATAGTCAGGTTAGCTTATAAAAAATACAGAGCTAATTTTAGATTTATTAATAGAACAACAATAATAACAGATAGTCTTTGCATTTAGCCATCTATACATTTAAACTTCTTCCTTTGCGCCGATTTGGTCTTTGGCTTGCGGGCGCTGTTGTTGTCTTTTAGACACAACTAAATACAGCTAAAAGAAGTGTTTGGCTGTGTTATTGGTTATCTAACGAGGAATATGATGCAGCCATCATTTAATAAAACAAAAGCAAAACTTTCTTTGCTGCCGCTTTTGGTGTTTGTCGGCTTATTTTTAGGCGCTGGCTTATACTTACAGTCTCAAGGTGTCGATTACGCCTTCTATCAATTGCCTGCTCCTGTGGCAATTTTGCCAGCCATCATGCTGGCGTTTATCTTAAATAAAAATACCATCAACCACAGTGTTGAAACCTTTATTAAAGGTGCTGGCCATAGCAACATTATCACTATGTGTTTGATTTATCTGCTGGCCGGTGCGTTTTCTGCGGTTGCTGGTGCGACCGGTGGTGTTGATGCCGTAGTTAATGCCGGTTTATCACTTATTCCACCTGCTTTGTTACTACCAGGATTATTTTTAATTGCTGCGGTAGTGTCGACTGCGATGGGTACTTCAATGGGTACTATCGGTGCGATTGGCCCGATTGCTTATGCCGTCGCCCAAAAAACAGGCATTGATCCATCTCTGATGGCAGGCACGATTGTATCAGGTGCCATGTTTGGTGATAACTTATCAATCATCTCTGACACAACTATTGCTGCAACCCGCACGCAAGGCTGTGAAATGAAAGATAAATTTCGTGAGAACTTAAAAATCGCCTTACCTGCTGCGGCATTAACTATCGGCTTGTTATTCTTCTTAACGCCTGCAGCAGAAGCTGTAGAAACACAAGACTTCGATATCTTACTAGTATTACCTTATGCCTTTATCTTAGTGCTCGCGGTAATGGGCTTTAACGTATTCGTGGTGCTGTTTAGCGGTATAATCTTCGCTGCACTTATGGGCTTTACTGGCAGCTATGAAGGTGCAAGCTTTGTAAAAGATGTTTATAAAGGCTTTACTGATATGCAGGAAATTTTCTTGCTATCGATGTTTATTGGCGGTCTTTCAGAGTTTATCCGTATTAATGGTGGTCTTGATTATATTGCTAACAAAATTCAGGCAATTACAAAAATCATTGCAAAATGGCACCGTAAAGTAGCAGATCAATTAGGTATTGCTGCACTGGTTATGACTAGTAACTTATGTATTGCCAATAATACCGTGTCTATTATTGTTGCAGGCCCAATTGCTAAAAAATTAGCAGATGATGGCGAAATTACAGGCAAGCGTTCAGCAAGCTTACTTGATATTTTTGCTTGTGTTACGCAAGGCTCATTGCCGTATGGCGCACAAGCACTCCTACTCGGCGCAACATTCAAAATTAGCCCATGGGAAGTCTCTACCTCTTCTTACTACTGCTTTATTCTTGCCTTTACTGCCGTTGCAGTAATTTGCTTACGCCGAAATAAAGCATAAGTTAAATAATTTTTCTCAAGATACGCCCAAATATGGGTGTATCTGCTATAATCCAACCTGTATATACTCAAACCACCTCAAAGTGCGAGTTTCAGTTGGAATTAAAAGCGATTTAGGCAAGGCATTGATTACAAGTAATAGTGGTTCTATTGTTAAAATCAATAACACAGTATAAATCGCTTTTAAACCAACCCTTTGGGCGCTTCACAGGCACTTACTCTCATTGTTGTTACTTCTTAAAAGGGACTGCCATTCTTGCAAAGTAACGCCTTGATATTAAGCACCTGTGAAACGCTGAATTCTGCATCTTGAGGTGGCTTGGGTATATAACCCTTTACACCATCAATATTGAGATATGAACTTGAAAAAGATCCTTTCTGTTGCTGCGCTTTGTGCAGTAAGTACTTCGAGCTATGCCGCTAATTGGAGCTCTACGCAATTACACGTTAATAACGGTGAACACAAAAACCCGTTTTCATTAACTAAGTCAAATACCACGGTTGTATCACTACAGCATGCATCTGGTTATGACTATGGCGACAACTTCTTTTTTATTGATTACAGCGACGACGACCGTCAAGATGGCTATCAAGACAAAGACTTTTACGGTGAGTGGTATTCAACATTTAGCTTATCAAAAATCTCTGGCAGTGATTTCTCATACGGCGCAATTGCTGATGTGGGTTTAACGGCAGGTTTTAATGCCGCAGGTGACTCGAAAGTTCTTAAGTATTTACCTGGTGTAAAGCTTAGCTGGCAAGCACCGGGCTTTAGCTTTTTATCTACTTTATTTACCGCTTACATCGATGACAGTGAAGGCGTAGCACGCGGTGGTGCACCAACTGAAACAAACAGCTGGATGATTGATGTTGCTTGGGGCTACCCATTTACTATTGGCTCACAAAAGTTCAACGTAACAGGCCATGTTGAATACATTGCAGAGCGTGAAAATGAATTTGGCGAAGATGTTAAAGCGTGGATTTTAGCGCAGCCAATCATTACGTGGGATTTAGGTCACGCAATGAGCATGAAAGAAAACACCTTGCTGCTAGGCCTTGAGTGGCAATACTGGCACAACAAGCTAGGTACAGACACAACAGAGTCAGTACCACAACTTCACGTTGAGTGGACGTTCTAATAAGCTGAAAGCTGAAAGCTGAAAGCTGAAAGCTGAAACCTGAAAAATTAAAGCCTGTAGTCATCACTGAGTACAGGCTTTTTTAATTTCTATAGATACTCTTTACAGTTTACACTGTGGGGTTTTGCCTTTTGCTTTCGCGGCTTGTTGGGCTTTTAATGCATCCGACATATGCTTTTGTAGCTCTTTAATGCGGTTACCCGGTGCAGGGTGAGTCGACATGAACTCTGGGGTACCGCTACTACCAGCTGCACTCATATTTTGCCAAAGCGACACTGATTGCTCTGGGTTAAACCCTGCTTTTGCCATTAAATCTAAGCCAACAATATCTGCTTCTGATTCATGTGAGCGGCTAAATGGCAAAACAACACCATACTGTGCGCCTAAGCCTAAGGCTTGCATTATTTCGCCGCGATATTGCACATTCCCCATATCAAGTGCTGCACCACCAACTTGCAGACCTGTTTGTAACAATGCATTTTGTGATACACGTTCATTAGAATGCTCAGCAATAACGTGTGCAACCTCGTGACCTAGTACCGTTGCCAGTTGGTCTTGATTTACAGCAACTTTTAATAAACCTGTATGAACGCCAATATAACCCCCCGGTAATGCAAATGCGTTTGCTGAATCTTCTTCAAACACTACTACTTCCCACGATTGCTTTGCATACTCGTTAGGTAAAACGGCAATAACATCATCAGCGATACACTTCACATAAGCATTGACGCCAGGATCGGTATTAACAGGCTGTGTTTTTTTCATTTCAGCAAAGCTTGCTTGACCCATTTGGCTCATTTGTTGGTCTGAATAAAGCGCGATTTGTGTACGCCCTGTTGGAGAGGTTTTACAGCCAGCTAAAACAGCGGTGGCTAACACTGCCATGATTAACTTTTTCATACTAGTCCTTCAAATACTTAGTGTAATTGTGGCTAATATAGCAAAGCATTGCTTAATTTTATATGAAAATGAACAATCACCCACTCAGTTGTTATCATTTAGTTAATTCTTTTACTTAGCAGGCAAACTAAGTTCACCACAGTGATTCACACTGCTACAATAGTGACCTAATGTTTGATGAATGAGTAAACAATGCCTTCCCCTGAGACTTTAAATAAACGCATTTTATTACCTTTACTGGCAAGTATTGTCGCGATTACGCCTTTAGCAATTGATTTATATTTACCGGCAATGTTGGTGATTGCCAACGACTTGCAAACTACCATGCCAAATGTGCAAATCTCGCTCAGTATTTATTTAGCGGGTTATGCCTTGGGTATGTTGTTTTTTGGTCCGATAGCCGATGAACTTGGTAGGCGATTACTCGCTAAGGTGGGTTTAGCGCTATTTGGCATCAGCTCATTAGCACTGGCATTTTGTACCAACATCGAATTATTTTGGTCTTTAAGAGCCGTGCAAGCATTCACAGGTGCCGCTGCGACAGTCGTAGTGCCAGGTATTATTCGCCACATTTACCGAGAGAACACTGCCAAAGGCATGTCTTATGTCTCGATGATTATGATGGTTGCCCCGTTAATTGCCCCTACTCTAGGCTCATTAATCATGGGAATTTCAACATGGCAGGTTATTTTCATTGCATTAGCTGCTTATAGCTTTGCCATTTTAGCTTTGGTGCAAATTCATTTAATCGATATTCCAATCTTTAAGAGTCAGCAACGTGGTTTGGCACTGTTCTTTAATAGTTATAAAACGGTATTTTCTCGTCGTAGTGCCCTTGCCGATATTGCCAGCTCAATGTTTGCCTCATTTGCATTCTTTTGCTTTTTAACATCGGTACCTTATGTATATCTCGATTTCTTCAAAGTAGATGAGCAATTGTTCGGTGTGTTATTCGCCTTTAACGTGCTGGCTTTAATGTTCGGTAACTTTATGAATACACGTTTAGTGCCGCGCTTAGGTTCTCGTAAACTGTTATTTATTGGGCTAGGTATTGGCTTTGTGTCTGGTGGGGCATTGTTGTTATTCAGTGTGATGCATTTATCGCTGTATTTTATCGTTGCCACCATCGCACCATTGATGATGAGCTTGGGTATTGTCGCGAGTAATGCTGACTCATTAATACTGATGCAATTTGAGGAAAAGTCAGGCACTGCAACAGCTGTTATTGGTACCCTGAGATTCGGCAGTGGCGCTTTAGTTGGGCCTATCCTTGCTTTTGTTCACCCACAAAGTGCGATTCCATTTTCTGCGATGATGTTCAGCGCACTGATACTGATCTTACTTGTACAGCTTTGGCATCGAAAACGATACCAATCGACTTAAATATTGAACACAATTGTAATAAAAAAAATGCCTGTAATTAACAGGCATTTTTTATATCTCTTTAAAGCTTATTCAGCTTCTTTCGATACCATAACCATTGCAGGGCGTAATAAACGGCCATTTAATGTATAACCTTTTTGCATTACTGCAAGAACAGTATTTGGCGCTACATCATTGCTTGGCTGAATTGACATTGCTTGATGGAATTCAGGGTTAAATTGTTCACCCTGTGGGTTAACAATTTCAACACCGAATTTTGATACCGCATCATTAAAGCTTTTAACAGTCATTTCGATACCTTCAAGCACAGGCTTAAGCTGCTCATTTTCTTTATCAGAAAACTCTATCGCACGCTCTAGGTTATCGATAACAGGTAGTAATTCGTTAGCAAACTTCTCAAGTGCAAATTTATGTGCTTTTTCTACATCTTGAGCGGCACGACGACGCATGTTCTCAACATCTGCAGCAGCACGAACAACACTGTCTTTTTGATCGTTGATCGTTTGTTTAGCCGCTTCTAATTCGCTGTGTAGTAGTGCAATTTCAGCTTCAGGGCTCATTTCTTCGCCGTCAACTTGTTCAGCCGCTTTTTCTGCAGCTTCTACTTCAGCTTGCATTTGTTCAAATTCTTCGTTTAGTTCAACTTCTTGCTCTGGTGATTTTGTCTGCTCAGACATAGCTTACATGCTCCAATTCTTTACAACTGCGGTAATTATGGGGATTGAATTAAAAGATTCAAGAGGCTGATGAGCCGATTAACTTAAATTCTTGGATGATTGCTTCTATTTGCGCTGATTTTGGACAAATTACACAAAATCGGCTCTGGTATTCATGGTTATTAAAATAAGGAACGCTGATCACCATCAACTCATTACAGTCTGTAAATGGCAATTGTTCTGTGTTTAACACCGATAACCCATTTTTAAATGCGAGTTTATCTTCAACAAAATTTAAAAACGATACACCAATGTTTAAACTGGTTTGGCAATCAACTTGGCGGTAAAGGTAGTTTTCACCTACCACAATACTGTTGTCTGAACCGAGTTTTTGACTTAATTGACGAGTCCATTGTGTTAAAGAGTCGTGGCAATTATGTGGTGCAGTGGCTGCCATTGCCTGCATTCGATATAAGCCCTCCATTAAGGTTTGCTGGCTGAATACGGTATTAAGCCAAGTCGCAAACTGGTAACGAACGGCATCAGATGAGTCTTCAGGTTTGGTAATGCAAATGTTATGGCTTTGCCCTGCTCTATCGATGAGTAGAATAAGCCAATTGCTACCATCAAAATCAAGCACCTCTACTCGAAAGACCAGCTGTGAACTGACTTGAGGTAAGCCCACACAACAACACACCTTATAACGCTGACTCAAACCATGGGCGAGCTCAACTAATTGTGCTTGCTCGGGCTGCCAATATGTTGCAATTTCAGGCAGAGCAAAAAACTCAGTAAGCCAATAATCAAACCCGGCATTGGTAGGTACGCGGCCAGCAGAAGTGTGTGGCGAATAGAGTAAGCCTTCTTTTTCAAGCCGTGCCATTGCATTGCGCACAGTAGCTGAACATACCGCCATACCTTTTTGCTTGGCAATACGGGTAGAGGCAACAGGCTGACCTTCACCGTTACAGTAAAGGCTCATTACAGCTGAAAAAATTTGTTGGTCACGCGGATTTAATTTCATAATTTATACATCTTGGTACTTGCCAGTGGATATTTGGGCGCAGCAAGTTTATTTCAAGTTATTTTCAAAGCATTAGTTTTTAATGTAATCTAGCGATATGAAAGTTTAAGTGCAAATAACATGGATTCACCGTTTAAAACCATAGGTTTAATTGGCAAACCTAATCACAGCGGGGCAGCTGCCACACTTGCTCGCCTGCACACATTTTTGCGAGCCTTGGGTTTTGAAGTGCTAGTAGAGCAGCGCACTGGCCGCCAACTTGAAGATCTTCCCCGAGAGAACCTTGTTAAATTGGTTGATTTAGGTGAACGTGCAGACTTAGCCATAGTCGTCGGCGGTGATGGCAATATGCTTGGCGCAGCTCGAGTTTTAGCGCGTTTTGATGTTGCCGTAATTGGTGTAAACCGTGGTAATTTAGGCTTTTTAACTGATTTAAACCCAGAAGGTTTCGAAGCCAGCCTTGAACAAGTATTAAGTGGCCAGTTCCTCGAAGAAAAACGCTTCTTGCTTGAAGTTGAAGTATATCGCCATGCCGAACTCAAAAGTGCAAACTTGGCAGTGAATGAAGCAGTACTTCATGCCGATAAAGTTGCTCATATGATTGAGTTTGAGGCCTTTATTAACAACGATTTTGTATTCTCGCAACGCTCGGACGGTTTAATTGTTTCAACACCTACAGGCTCAACTGCTTATTCATTATCTGGTGGCGGGCCGATTTTGACACCAGAGCTTAATGCGATTTCACTTGTGCCTATGTTCCCGCACACATTATCAAGCCGCCCTCTTGTGGTTGATGCTGATAACGAAGTGCGTTTAAAGCTCAGTCTTGAAAATACTGATAGCCTGCAAGTCAGTTGTGACAGCCATGTGGTTTTAGCTGTATTACCTGGCGATGAAGTGGTGATAAAAAAAGCAGATAAGCGTCTGCGCTTGATCCACCCTAAAGAATACTCTTACTACAATGTATTAAGAAAAAAATTAAACTGGGGAAGCCGCTTATTTTAAGCGGCTTTTTTATCTCAATTGATTGCCAAGGCACATTGAATAGCGCAAAATAATCAAACTTAATGCTGTATTATTTTAAGGATTCTAAGGCGAAATGAGCTATATCGTTTTTCTTGCTCTGTTATTACTGATCACCTTGCTAGGTTGTTACTGGATGGTTGAGAGCAACCGTCGCAAGGCTATTGAAGCTGAAAAAAAACGTTTTAATCAACGAGTAAAAGAAATCAATAATGATTTTAAAGATAAGTTAATTGATTTCAGCGAGAGTAAAATCATTCGTCCGAAGAACATCTCGCGTTTGAGCATGATCACTAGCAATTACTTTGTTGTGCAAGCCCATAACGAAGAAAACCTCACATATCTTGAATACATTAGTGATTTACTGCTTAACACAATCATTATGGAAGCCAGTAAAGCACAAAGCCCAGAACAGATTGATCAGCTTGCAGACAGATTACAGTATTTCATGGCTGAATTACCTTATAATGGTATTGAATATAACAAAGCGTTTTACCAAGAGTCCCTTCCATCACTCATTGAAGTAATTAAATATCAGCCTCCAGCCGATTTACAAGACGATCAGCCGCCAGCCCAGAGCACACAAGCGTCAGATGATTCCGCACCAGAAAATCAATTGTCAGAATTAAGCAAAGCTTAAAAATTTAATTTGCAAAACCCGAAAACACTGTATAAATTAACAGTTAATTAGCTGGATGGATAAACAGTATGTTAATCGGGTTAGAAATTAAAAACTTTGCCATTGTAAGTAATTTAAGTACTGAGTGGCACAATGGTATGACAGCCATTACAGGTGAAACAGGTGCGGGTAAATCAATTGCAATTGATGCCCTCTCTTTATGTTTAGGTGAACGCGCTGATGCTGGTGCCGTTCGCCCTGGTACTGATCGTGCAGAAATATGCGCACAATTTGATATTAGCCAACTCCGTCTTGCCCAACACTTTTTAGAGCAACATTTACTCTCAAACAACGAAGGCGAATGTTTACTACGCCGTGTTATTTGCAAAAATGGCCGTAGCAAAAGCTATATTAATGGCAGCTCAGTTACCGCTGCACAGTTAAAAGAGTTAGGTCAGTACTTAATTTCTATTCACGGGCAACATGCCCATCAACATTTATTAAAAGCTGAACACCAGCTACATCTGCTTGATGCCTATGCCGGCCACAATCAGTTATTAGCTGATGTTAAAGAACGCTTTAAAGCCTACCAAGCCTTACTCAAAGAATTTAACCAGCTTGAACAACAACAGCAGCAACAGGCAGCTCAAAAGCAATTACTTGAGTATCAAGTAGCCGAACTTGATGAATTTGCTCTGCAACCGGGTGAATTTGAAGAGATTGAAGCTGAGCATCATAAATTAAGCCATAGCCAGACTATTTTAGAGTCATGCCAACGTGAGCTACAACACTTATACGAAAGTGATGAGCAAAGTGCGTGTTCATTATTGCAACATAGTGCTCAACAATTTGCAGAACTAGCAAGCTACGATGAGAGCTTATCTAGCATAGCATCACTACTGAGTGAAGCTGCCGTTCAAGTTGAAGAAGCAAGCCGCGAGATACGCAGCTATGTTGATGTTACCGACTTAGACCCAGCACGCTTAGACGAAGTTGAAACTCGTTTAACAGGTGCTATGGATCTTGCTCGTAAACATCACATAAAGCCAGAAGAGCTTGTTGAGTTTCACCAGTCAATCTCTGAAGAATTAGCATCAATTAGTTATAACAGTGACCGCCTTGTGGCACTTGAAAGCGAAATCAGCGATGCCCTTGAGCAGTACAAACAAGCAGCTCAACTATTAAGTGAAAGCCGCCATAGTTATGCAGATACGCTTAATCAGTTAATTAGTGATAGCATGGCGAATTTATCGATGGAAAACGGCAAGTTTGCTATTGATATTCAACAAGCTAGCGATAAAGCACCAAGTGCAATGGGTTTTGATACTGTGTCGTTCTTGGTATCGACCAACCCGGGTCAACCGCTACAAGCACTGTCTAAAGTGGCCTCTGGTGGTGAATTATCTCGCATTAGTTTAGCTATTCAGGTCATTATTGCTCAGCGTGTTACAACGCCGACCCTCATTTTCGATGAAGTTGATGTGGGTATTTCAGGCCCTACCGCCTCTGCAGTCGGTAAGCTATTACGCCAGCTAGGTAAATCGACCCAAGTTATTTGTGTAACTCACTTGCCACAAGTTGCAAGTTCTGGGCATCAGCAATTTTTTGTAGCCAAAGAAATTGCAAACGGCGAAACCTTTACGCAAATGAATAAACTTTCAAAAGATGGCCGTATCGATGAAATTGCCCGACTACTCGCTGGCGACAACATCAGTAAAATGGCAAGAGCGAATGCCAAAGAGCTTATTAGCGCACATGCATAAGTTAATAGTTAATACTGTTGAGAGTTTAAGTTGGTTAGAGTTTAGAAATGAATATTAAAAATATGGGTACCGCTTTAGTGCTTGGCTTGATTGCACTGAGTTCAAGCCACTCACAGGGTTCAACAGCTGATTCAGCTTATCAAGGTGCGCAATTAATCGTTATTTTATTTGAATGTATTTTAATTGCCCTCCCGACTACCGCATTTTTGTTGGTTATTTGGAGTCGTTGGAAGCATTTACGCTTTAAGCAGTTACTACAAACTGTGTTAAATTCATCTTTAGTATTAATGTTATTTAGCATGCTAGCTGTTAATCAATTAACACGCGACTTTTCGTCATGGTTAATTGTATTAGCAATCGGCCATACATTACTTGTTGGTATAAGTTATTTATTGCTTAAACAACACACTAATAGAGTTAAAAGCTCTCTGACAGGCTGTTGGTAGCCGCTCCATAATTTGCACACATTTGCTGGTTAGTATAAGAACACATTAAGCTTATTCTAACCACAAATGAAATACTCTTTACTTATCGCTACGTGTTTACTGTCTTTTTCATGTGTAGCAACCTCACTGCCCAGCTCTCTATTAAATCAAGTCACTGACCTTGAGAACCAAGGCAAGCTCAGTGAAGCACTCACTATTCTTGAGCAATACAAAGATAATAACACCGCTACATCGCCCCCCGAAATTGCTATGGCACAAGCGCCTCTTTTACGTAAACAAGGTCATTATAACGAGGCGATAGAACTGCTATCGCCATTACAAAAGCTTGCTAGTTTGAGTAAAAAAGACCAATACCACATTCAAAAAGAGCTAGGGATCAACTACCGTCGCCAAGTAAAAACAATAGAAGCAAAAAATCATTATATGGCAGCCTTAGCACTTGCAAATGAGCTTGAAGACAAAAACCTACAAGCACAAAGCCATAGCAATTTAGGTTCACTATACGACACGCTTAATGATCTTGAACAATCAATGCATCATCAAGTAAAAGCACAAGCGTTATTAGAAAACAGCGATAATTATGAACTAGTTGCCACTAATTTTTATAACTTAGCAAACCTTGCTCACAGGCTTGATGACCTCTCGCAATCTGAGTACTTCTATAAAAAAGCACTCGAGTTTGATATTAAAACCAAAAACCAAATGAATATTGCAGATACCAGCTTACAGCTGGCCAAGCTGATGTATAAACGAGGTGATTTAGAGCAGGCTCTCCCCTTATTAAATAACGCCTATACCCGTTTAGCCGATATCAATGCCTATGAGAATATGGCGACGGCGAAGCATACGTTGATGCAATTGTATTTGAAAATAGGCAACCAGCATATGGCATTGAGTAGTGCAGAGTCTGGGCTCAACGCAGCGCTTAAATCTGGCTCAGCTTTAAGTAAAATTTACTCTTACTTTAACTTAGTTGAATTACATTTAGCACTTAAAAACTCTGAGCTAATTGGTCTCTATTTAAGTCGAACAAAAGAGTTGTTAACTGATATTGATAACCGCTTATTGAATCAAAAACAGCACGGCTATACCGCAATTTATGCTGAACTTATCGGTGATTACAAGCTAGCTGCTGAGCAGCTAAAGCTTGAAAATAAACTGGCCGAGTCTTTATTTGAAGAGCATTTAAATAAAGCCGTCGAAAAGAATAAAAAGCAATTAACAGCAATCGAGCAACAGCAACGTATTGATGATGAAATTCAAAAAAACAAACTCGCAACTGCACAAATGAATAACCAGCGACTAGAAAAACAAATTTGGTTGTTATCTGCTGGTATTGTTTTGTTGTTTAGTACCCTTGCGTTAGTACTCTATTACTTCAAGCATCGAAAAGCGTTATTTAAAGCCAAGCTTTATCAATATAACTTAATTGAAAAAGACAAAATGCTTGCTGATATCTCTCATGAATTACGCACCCCACTGAGTGTATTGAAACTGCATATAGAAGCGCTTGAGCTCGATATTCAAGAGAACCGCGATCTCGCCTACAGCAAAATTAATGGCAAGATAGCGCAACTTAATAACTTAATTTCAGATGTATATCAGTTATCTCAAGCTGAAAACAAAACCCTGACATTGAACCTTCATCAATATAATGCCGCGCAAATATTTGCTGAATACGAGCAAGACATGCGCCGTTATGTTTGCAGTCATCAGCTCACATTTTTTGCTGACATTGTTATTGCTGATGATGTTGAAATCACGGTAGATAAACAAAAGCTCGACCAAATCCTCAACAATATTTTTACTAATGCGTGTCTATACACAGACACCCCAGGCCATGTCCGACTTAAAGTTCGGGCCAACAAGCAAGAGCTGTTTATTCAAGTCGATGATACTTCTCCGGGTGTCGGTAAAGCTCATATAGGCAAACTTTTTGACCGTTTATATCGTGTTGAAGAGTCTCGTAGCCGCGCATCGGGGGGGTCTGGTTTAGGGTTATCAATTTGTCAGAGTTTTGTCGAGTTGATGTCAGGTAATATTAACGCGTTACCAGGTAAGTCAGGTGGCTTATGTATCAGAATATTACTGCCTTTAGGCAATAAATAAGCCTCTCCATTTTTCCACCACAATTTATTGCTTAAATAGCACTATAAACTACTGTGGAATGGAACCATGTCAGAGTCATTAAAGCACGCTCAATGGGCAAAATCTGTTGAGCGTAAACACCGCCAAAGCAAAGTTAAAAAAACCAAAAAGTCGCCACTGCCAATTTACGCGGCCCTTGCCAGCATACTGTTAAGTGCAGGACTCTATTATGCAAGCTACGAAAAGCCAATAGAGTACCCTCCACTATCTGAAGCTGCTAAACAACGTATCTCCCAGTTCTTTGCAAAGCAATTCTTAATGGGCCAGTGGCGCTTAAATCAAATAAAGTACTCAACTAATGCGATTCAGGTCTATGTACAAACACCTACCGCGATAGCCCTTGAAGGTGAGGCGTTAAGCCAATATTTACAATATGCGTTGTGCCCTAGTCCTAGCAAACGCATTTGGCAAGATATTCAAGCAAGAGAATTATCAGTGTATGTGTTCAGCCATTCTATTCGAAAAGGTGAACGTACTTTGTGTAACTGATATGAAAGCGATGAACGCCAAATCAATTGATTTGACGTTCATCATAGCGATAGCCTGCACCGTAAACGGAAGCGACTATCTTAGGAGAGAACTGTAAATTCTTTAGTTTTTTTCGAATATTTTTGATATGACTGTCGATTACGCGGTCGGTAATATCAAAGTTATTGGGTTGGATATGATCAAGTATCTGCTGTCTTGAAAAAACGCGCTTAGGGGCTTTATACAAAAGCTTAAATACGTCAAATTCCACTTTAGTTAAACCCAAAGACACGCCTTTAATCTCAACTTCAAGCGCATCTTCGTTTAAACAAATAGTAGCTGGCGTTTCAACAGTTTCATTGCGACTAGATACTGGCGCGCAGCGCCTTAAAATAGCTTTAACACGCATCACCAGCTCTGCACCGCTAAAAGGTTTACAGACATAGTCATCAGCGCCATGTTCTAGCCCTTTCAACCTATCAGCCTCTTCGACTTTAGCGGTTACCATAATAATAGGCACCATAGAAAAAGCGCGGATCTGCTTCATACATTCCACGCCATCTAAATTGGGCAACATTACATCTAGAATTATTGCATCAGGATTATTTTCTTTAACCCACAACACCACAGCACTGCCATCAGTGATGTGGTGAGTGGTAAAGCCAGATGCATTGAAGAACAACAGCACTTGTTCTGCAATATCTAAGTCGTCTTCAACGACTAATATCTGCGGCATTTTTATTTCCGTTTTATATTTTTTTTATTGTTTTTAGTTGTTGCTTCACCATCGCTTTAAGGGCGTCTGATAAGGTCTCATCTAGTAAAACCATAGTCAGAATATCGTGCAAGTCTTCACTATTCATGACCTCATTGAGTAAATCATTTTCAGATTTTGAACTTGGCTGAAAAAAGCTTAACTGCTCGTTATTTGTGTGTTCGCAAAACATTTTCTTTTTATCCATGTTGTTAGCATCAAATATTCAGATGGGCTTCTGCCTCTGATAACCATTAAAACGCAACAATATGGAGCAAATATGGAGTTAGTACGAAATAATGAATTTTTTCTGTTCAACTGTAAAATTCATTCGTAGATTGTAGGTAATAAGCGTTATTTTTTCATTATTTTTCTGAATCTTGGTTTGATTCTCAAAACAGCTAAAAATAGGCAATAAAAAAGCAAGCTCGGTAGCTTGCTTTTAAAAATGTTGAATGGCGCTTTAGAATTAAACGTCTAAGTAATCCATAATCCCTTCAGCGGCATTTCGGCCTTCGAAAATAGCCGTTACCACTAAATCTGAGCCGCGGACAATATCGCCACCAGCAAAGATTTTTGGGTTAGTTGTTTGGTGAGTAAATTCACCTTTTTCTGGTGCATTGATACCACCCCAATGATTGATTTCAACACCGTACGGTTCTAACCAATCCATTTTATGAGGTTTAAAACCAAACGCCATGAGCACCTTGGTTGCTTCAATAACATGCTCAGAACCAGCGACTTCTTCAGCACGACGACGACCATTTTCGTCCGGCTCACCAAGTTGCGTTTTCACCATCTTAACGCCAGCAACTTTACCTTGCTCGTCAACCACAATGCCTTTAGGTTGAACGTTAAAGGTAAATTCAACGCCCTCTTCACGGGCATTTTTAACTTCGCGCTTTGAGCCAGGCATGTTTTCTTCGTCACGACGATACGCACAGGTTACTTTTGCAGCACCTTGTCGAATAGAGGTTCTCACACAGTCCATTGCTGTATCACCACCGCCTAACACGACGACTTTTTCGTTCGCCATATCGATATAAGCTTGCTTATCTTCTGCATAACCCATAACACGGTTTGTGTTACCAATTAAGAACGGCAGTGCATCAAACACACCTTCAGCATCTTCGTTTTCAAGGCCTGCACGCATACTTTGATAGGTACCAACACCTAAGAATACGGCATCATATTCAGCGAGTATTTCATCAAGAGTAATATCAACGCCAACTTCAGTGTTTAGCTGAAACTCGACACCCATTTCAGTGAAAATTTCACGACGCTTTTGCATTACTTCTTTTTCAAGTTTGAATGAAGGAATACCAAACGTAAGAAGACCACCGATTTCTGGGTGACGGTCAAACACCACAGGCTTAACACCGTTACGTACTAAAATATCTGCACAACCTAAGCCAGCTGGGCCTGCACCAATGATAGCCACTTTTTTGTCAGACCAAACCACATACGACATATCTGGTTTCCAGCCCATTTTAAATGCCGTATCAGTGATGTACTTTTCGATATTACCGATAGTGACAGCACCAAACTCTTCTTCAAGTGTGCAAGAGCCTTCACATAAGCGATCTTGTGGACAAACTCGTCCACACACCTCTGGTAAGCTATTTGTACGGTGAGACAGCTCTGCCGCTTCTAAAATACGGCCAGTACGAATGAGCTTTAACCATTGTGGAATATAGTTATGTACTGGGCATTTCCATTCACAGTACGGATTACCACAATCTAAACAGCGATCCGCCTGTGAGTTAACTTGTGTCTCAGAAAATGGCTCGTAGATTTCTACGAAAGATTGTTTACGTGCTGAAATTGGCTTTTTACGCGGATCAACACGTTGTACATCGATAAACTGGTATACATTTTCGCTCATACTACCCCCTTACTGAGCCTGAACACGAAGCTCTGCGCTGCTGCGCGCTCGGTGTCCGAGTAAACTTTTTACATCACTAGATTTTGGCTTAACTAATTTAAACATTGGCATGTATAAATCGAAGTTAGCTAAAATCTGCTCAGCGCGGTTTGAGCCTGTAAGCTCTAAATGCTCAGCAATGAGTCCACGTAAATGTTCTTGATGTGACGCCAACCCTTCAAGGGTAACAATTTCAACAAGCTCAGGGTTAATGCGTTTTTCAAAGTCATTGCCTTCATCAAGAATATAAGCAAAACCCCCTGTCATACCTGCACCAAAGTTGATACCCACTTTGCCAAGTACGCAAACCACACCACCTGTCATGTATTCACAGCCGTTGTCACCAACACCTTCTACAACCGCTTGCACGCCTGAGTTACGCACTGCAAAACGCTCACCAGCGCAGCCTGCAGCAAATAATTTACCGCCCGTTGCACCATATAAACAGGTATTACCGGCAATGGTTGCTTTGTGGCTTTCGAATGATGAACCCAGCGGTGGGCGAATTACTAGCTTACCGCCAGCCATGCCTTTACCAACATAGTCATTAGCATCACCAACGAGTGTCATTTCAAGGCCACCAGCATTCCACACACCGAATGATTGACCCGCTGTACCATGAAGCTCAATAGAGACAGGATCAGCAGCCATACCTTGGTTACCATGTTTAGAGGCAATATAGCCAGACAACATAGCGCCCACTGAGCGGTCTGTATTGCAAATACGGTTAACCAGCGAGATACCCGATTTTTCATCGATTGCTTGCTGGGCTTTTTCAAGCAAGGTTTCATTTAGCTGACCTAAGTAGTGTGAGCTATTTGGCGCACTACAATACAAGGTTTCACCCGTAGGGTTGTTAGGCACAGCAATCACAGACGACAGATCTACTTTCTTTTGTTTCTCTGTGTTGCCTTCAATTGCTTCAAGTAAGTCCAAACGACCAATTAAATCAGTTAAACGAGTTACACCTAAGCTTGCCATAATTTGGCGTGCTTCTTCGGCTATAAACTTGAAGTAGTTCATCGCCATTTCTGGCAGGCCATGATAATGCTTTTGGCGCAGCGTATCGTCTTGCGTTGCAACACCGGTCGCACAGTTATTTAAGTGACAAATACGCAAGTATTTACAACCTAGTGCCACCATAGGGCCAGTACCAAAGCCAAAGCTTTCAGCACCTAAAATAGCCGCCTTAATGATATCTAAACCCGTTTTCAGACCACCATCTGTTTGTAGGCGAATACGGTGACGTAAACCATTTTCTACCAGCGCTTGCTGGGTTTCAGCAAGACCAAGCTCCCAAGGGCTACCTGCATACTTAACAGAAGTAAGCGGGCTTGCACCTGTGCCACCGTCATAACCAGCAATGGTAATTAAATCTGCATAGGCTTTAGCTACGCCAGTTGCGATAGTACCTACACCCGGCTCAGAAACTAACTTCACCGAAATTAGTGCATCTGGGTTTACTTGTTTTAAATCGAAAATAAGCTGGGCTAAATCTTCAATTGAGTAAATATCGTGATGCGGCGGAGGCGAAATCAAGGTCACACCTGGCACTGAGTAACGTAATTTTGCAATATACGGCGTTACTTTTTCACCCGGTAATTGACCACCCTCACCTGGTTTTGCACCTTGCGCCACTTTAATCTGAATAACATCAGCGCTACGTAAGTAATGTGGTGTAACACCAAAACGGCCCGAAGCAACTTGCTTAATGCGTGAGTTTTTCTCTGTACCGTAGCGAAGCTTGTCTTCACCACCTTCACCAGAGTTTGAACAACCACCTAAGCGGTTCATTGCAATCGCGAGTGCCTCATGTGCTTCTGGCGATAATGCACCAATACTCATTGCTGCTGAGTCAAAACGTTTGTACAGCTCAGTTGCTGGCTCTACGTCATCAACACTCACACCTGTATCAGGAATTTTCACCGCCAGCATGTCACGTAGATTGGTGATCGGGCGGTTATTTACTAAATCAGCATATGCCAAGTAGTCTTTATAATCCCCAGAGCGCACTGCCTTTTGCAGTGTTTGAATAACATCAGGGTTATAAGCATGGTACTCACCACCGTGAACATATTTTAGTAAGCCACCATGGCTTAATAACTTACGTTTACTAAAAGCCAGCTTATGAAGTTTACGTTGGTCATCATCAAAATCAGTGAAACACGCCCCTTTAATACGACTAGCTACACCGTTAAAACAAGTTTCTACAACCGCATCTGATAAACCAACTGCCTCAAATAACATTGAGCAGCGGTACGAAGCGACAGTACTGATACCCATTTTCGACATGATTTTATACAGACCCTTATTAATTGCATTACGATAAGCAAGCGTTACTTCGCAATAGCTCTTGTTCAGGGTCTTTTTGTCGCTCATTGCAACTAATGATTCATAGGCAAGGTACGGATAAATTGCCGTTGCACCAAAACCAAGTAATACCGCAAATTGATGCGCATCACGGACACTGCCTGACTCGATGATGATATTAGATTCACAACGTAAGTTATTATCGACTAAACGCTTTTGAATTGAGCCAACCGCCATCGCAGCTGGGATTGGTAAATGCGTTTCGCTAAAGTTACGGTCACTTAAAATAAGCATGACACAGCCTGACGCTGCTTTTTCTTGTGCTTCATCACAAATACGTGTGATTGCGTTTTCTAAGCCTTCTTCTAGTGTGTAAGTGATATCGATTTTACAGTAGCTGTAATGCTCATCGTCAGCATTGATCAGCTGTTGCATATCAGCGTACATCAAAATCGGCGTATCAAACTGTAAACGCTTAGCATGGCCGGTTGTTTCGTTAAATACGTTTTGCTCACTACCAATACAGGTTGCCAGTGACATAACGTGATTTTCACGAAGCGGGTCAATTGGTGGGTTCGTTACTTGCGCAAATTTCTGTCGGAAGTAATCGAACAGTGAACGATGACCTTCTGACAGTACCGCAAATGGCGTGTCATCACCCATTGAACCTGTTGCTTCTTGACCATTTTCACCCATAACACGAATCACGCTATCAAGCTCTTCGTTGGTGTAGCCAAACATTTTTTGATACTTAAGCAGTGTTTCGTCATCAAAAGAACGGTTACCCGCATCTTTTTCAGATAACTGTTCAAATGGCGTTAAACGCTTAACGTTTGCTTCAAGCCATGCTTTGTATGGATGGCGTGACTTAAGATCTTGGTCAATCTCATCTGAATGCCAAATTTTACCTTGATGCGTATCAATTACTAATAACTCACCAGGGCCAACACGGCCTTTCTCAACCACTTCGTCTGGCGCGTAATCCCAAATACCGACTTCTGAAGCAAGGGTAATAAAACCATCTTGCGTGATTACATAGCGTGCAGGGCGTAAACCGTTACGGTCAAGGTTACAAGCAGCAAAACGACCGTCAGACATTACAATACCAGCTGGGCCATCCCATGGTTCCATATGCATTGAGTTAAAGTCGTAGAATGCACGTAGGTCATCATCCATAGCACGGTTTTTTTGCCATGCTGGCGGCACAAGCATACGCATTGCACGGAATAAATCCATGCCACCGGCTAAGAACAATTCAAGCATATTATCTAAGCTAGAAGAGTCTGAGCCGCTTTCATTAACGAATGGTGCTGCTGATTGCAAATCAGGAATAAGTGGTGAGGCAAACTTATAAGCACGGGCACGCGCCCATTGGCGGTTACCTTGAATCGTATTAATTTCACCATTATGCGCTAAATAGCGGAATGGTTGCGCCAGTGGCCAACGAGGTTGTGTATTAGTAGAGAAACGTTGGTGAAATACACAAATCGCGCTGGTCATGCGAATGTCAGCTAGGTCTAAATAAAAGTTAGGTAAGTCTACAGGCATCATTAGGCCTTTATAGACAGTAACTAAACCAGATAAGCTGGCAATATAAAAATGTTCATCGTTTTCGAGGCGCTTTTCAGCACGACGACGCGCTACATATAAGCGACGTTCTAAATCTTTTGGACGCCAGCCTTCTGGTGCGCTTACAAAAATTTGTTCAAAGCCTGGTAGTTGTTTTTTTGCAATTGGCCCTAAACATGACGCATCAGTCGGTACTACGCGCCAGCCTTGAATGCTCAAGGTTTCTTTTTCGAGTTCTTCACTCAACACATCTTTAGCTGTTTGCGCAAGTACAGGATCAGCATTTAGAAATACCATGCCAACGGCGTAGTTCTTTCCTAGATGCCAATCATGTTCGCTGGCAATAGCGCGAAAGAAACTATCAGGTTTTTGCATTAATAAACCACAGCCATCACCTGTTTTACCATCAGCAGAAATACCCCCACGGTGTTCCATGCGATCTAAGCCAGTGATTGCTGTTCGAATCAAGCGGTGACTCGCCTGACCATTGACCTGGGCTATTAAGCCAAAGCCACAATTATCTTTTTCTAATTTTGAGTCGTATAACATAGACCCCTCCCCTTGCTACAACGACTAGCGGTTCAGTCTTTTGTGACAGTGCTAGCAGACGAACAAAACTATCGCCAAATACCTCATGAGTCAATAGAGTTTTGAATACATATTCATATTCATGAATATTTCTCACTTAAGGCACTTTTTAAATTCTATGCTATTTTTTTACATTTAGTCGCATTTTACCCGTTATTTTTTTATGACACTGGTGTCAAATTTAACAACTTGTAAAAAAACAATCTAAAAACCCGCTTCTTTACGTTAACGTAAACTGCGCCCTATTTTGAATAATTATTCACCTTATGAATATCAATGCAGTATTTTACGGGGTCTCGGCTAGCCTAACTGCATCATTATTTACTCTTGGCTTTAGCATAGTTACAAACTATGTATCTGAGCAGACTACCTTAGTCGCAATGACTGAGTTTCTTTACCCTTGCGTCAACAATCAGCAATCTAAAAGTGTCCGCTGCGGACACTTTTTCTGTCCGCGGACAGGCTTCAACTCACCAATAAAACATAAAACCATTAAAAATCAACAAATTAAAAACTGGCACGCTACTGGTATAGATAAGACATCAGCGAAATTGAGGATTTCAAAATGTTCACTATCAGTTTGTTTATGGCTTCTCCACTTACCATGCTTGCCGTTGGCTTCATGATTGTGTGTTTTGAGAATCGTAAGGAGTTATGATGATTAAAGATACCAGTGCCCAAGATATTACCGTGGCTAAGAAAAGCACCATTAAAAAGCCACTTATAATAGCTGCAGGTGTAATACTTGTTGGTGCGCTCGGCTTTCAAGCATTGTTTGCCAGTAACGATGGCAGCATTTCGGTTGATGCAGCAAGCCTACAAATTAGTGAAGTAAGCCAAAAGACACTCACCAGAGATGTGGCAGCGAGCGGTAAAATCGTTGCAGCTAATGCGCCAAAGGTTTACAGCCCTGAACGCGGCTTTGTCGATTTAAAAGTAAAAGCCGGTGATAGCGTTGAAGTAAATGAAGTGATCGCAACCGTAACCAGCCCTGAGCTAACCAACGAGCTAAAACAGCAACAATCAGTATTAGCGCGATTAGAAGGCGAATTACAGCGCAAGCAACTTGAAGCGCGTAGACAAAAGTTGAGCCTGACTAAAGCGCTCGATTTAGCGCAAGTTGAACTCAATGCCGCAGATAGAGAAAACCGCCGAGCTAAAATCTCAATCGAAAAACATTTAATTAGCCAAATAGATTTAGAAAAAGCCGTTGATGATTTAGCTCGTGCCAAGCTTTCTTATAAGCATGCTGAGCAAGAGGTCAGCTTAGCTAAAGATACCCTCGCATTTGAGCTAAAAGCAGCAGAGCGCGATCTGGCGCGTCAGCAATTGATTGTTGATGACTTACTAAGGCAAGTAAATGAACTCACCATTACCGCCAGTGTAAGCGGCATTGTGGGTAACTTATTAGTGCAACAAAAAGAGGCGGTAACACAAAGCCAACCGTTAATGACATTGGTCGATTTAAGTAACTTTGAAGCAGAACTGCAAGTACCAGAAAGCTACGCCAACGAGCTAGGTCTTGGTATGCAAGTAGAACTTACTTTAGGCGCACGTCATGTAACAGGCACGCTATCGGCTATTTCGCCTGAAGTGAATAATCGCGAGGTCACTACCCGCGTACGCTTTGACAATGAGATTTCTGGCATTCGCCAAAACCAACGCTTAACCGCACGTATTTTATTAGAGAATCGCGACAATGTATTGCAGGTAAAACGCGGCGCATTCTTACAACAAGGTGGCACCCATGCTTATAAAGTTGACGGTGACATGGCTTATTTAATCGATATAAAAACCGGTGCAAGCAGTATCAATGCTGTCGAGATTATCGAAGGCGTAGAGCCTGGCGATAAGTTAATTATCTCGAATTACGATCGCTTTAAAAAAGCACCCACACTGGTTTTACGCTAACAAATAAAAGGAATAATCAACATGCTTACAATGAACAACATCAGCAAAGTGTATCAAACAGATATGGTACAAACGCACGCCCTTCGCGACTTTAATCTACAAGTTGAAGAAGGTGAATTTATTGCCGTAACGGGCCCAAGTGGCTCAGGTAAAACCACTTTTTTAAACATCGCCGGTATGTTAGAACCCTTTAGCGAAGGCCAATACATGTTAGACGGTATTGATGTGGGTAAGCTAAACGACAACCAGCGTGCTGACTTACGTAATCAAAAAATTGGTTTTATTTTCCAAGGTTTTAACCTGATCCCAGATTTGAACCTCTATGAAAATATTGAAGTACCACTGCGTTATCGTGGCATTAAGGCCGCTGAGCGTAAGCGCCGAATTGAGCAATGCCTAGAGCAAGTTGGTTTAGCGTCACGCGCTAAACACTTACCGCAACAACTTTCTGGTGGTCAACAACAACGTGTGGCTATTGCCAGAGCCCTTGCAGGTGAACCACGCTTTTTACTCGCCGATGAGCCAACTGGTAATTTAGATAGCCTAATGGCGCGTCAAGTGATGGAGCTACTTGAACAAATCAACCGTGATGGCGCAACCATCATCATGGTAACCCATGATCCAGAGCTTGCCCGCAGAGCACCTCGTAATATCCAAGTTGTTGATGGCCAACTAGCTGACTTCACCTTGTATCAAGGCACTCAAAACCTTAAAGCGGCTGGAGTGTAACCATGTTCCTTCATTATTTAGATTTAAGCTGGCGCAGCTTTAAGCGCACGCCACTAGTAAGCTTTTTAATGGTGCTGGCTATTGCCATTGGTATTGGCGTAACCATGACCAGTTTATCTGTGTATCACATGATGTCAGCAGACCCTATACCTGAAAAAAGTAGCGATCTTTACTCTGTGCAGTTACAAACCATGGATGAAGGCCGTACGTGGTGGACAATCGATAACATGCCACTGCAATTAACCTATCAAGATGCCGTTAACCTTAATCAAGCCAAAGCAGGTGGTAAACGTGTCACTATGGTTAGAACGGGTTTTTCGGTTTATTTAGACTCAGACAAAGTAAAACCATTTATTGGTCAAGCACGCCTAACTACTCCTGATTTTTTCGATATGTTTAACCTATCGTTTATTTATGGTGGGGTTTGGAGCGCGCAACAAGAAGCCGACGCAGCACCTGTTGTAGTGATCAATAAAGAATTAAACGATAAGCTCTTTGCTGGTGAAAACCCGGTAGGCAAAATGGTGTACCTTGATGATGCCAGCTACGAAGTTATTGGCGTGATTGATGATTGGAATATCACTACCAAATATTATGATCTGAACAACGGTGCATTTAATAAGACCGAGCAACTATTTTTACCATTTAGCCTAATGAAAGCCCGAGAGCTTGAAAACTGGGGTAATACCAATGGTTGGAAGCACGAAAAAACCAATACCTTTAACGACAAGCTCAATTCTGAAATGGTTTGGTTACAATTTTGGGTTGAACTAAAAACACCTGCAGAAAAGCAAGCTTACCAAGACTTTTTAATGGCCTATATGCAAGAGCAACAAAAGCTAGGTCGTTTTAACCGCGAAAAATTAACAGCTACCTTACGCGATGTAAATGAGTGGATGCAGTACAACAATGTCGTTAGCGAAGACAACGAAATTCTGGTTGGCCTTAGCTTTATGTTTTTAGCGGTATGCCTTGCCAACATTTTAGGTTTGTTACTAGCGAAGTTTTTACGCCGCGCTCCTGAGGTTGGTGTGCGCCGAGCATTAGGTGCTAGTAAACGCCAAATATTCTTTCAACATATTGTTGAGGTTGCCATGTTAGGTTTCTTAGGTGGCATCTTGGGTATTATTTTGGCGCAAGTAGGTTTGTTAGGCGTACGTCAAAGCTATAGCTACTACCAAAGCTTAGCCACTATGGACTTAACCATGCTACTTAGCGCACCTGTGATTGCAATTAGCACCTGTGTGATAGCGGGTCTATACCCTGCTTGGCTGGTATGTAAAACCAACCCTGCTATTTATCTTAAGAGCCAATAAGGAAGACACCCATGTTAGAAATTAAACCTATCTTTCACGCCTTATGCCGCTCAAAAGTTGGCGCCATTTTATTACTGATCCAAATTGCCATCACCACTGCAATTGTTAGTAATGCAGCGTTTATTATCCAAGACAGAGTTAGCTATTTAAGCCAAGAAACAGGCTACCCTGAACAAGACATTTTCGTTTTTAATGTCATGATGTTTGGCAAAGATGTGTCACCGTCTCAGCAATATGAGCTTGATGAAGCCATGCTTCGTCAAATACCTGGGGTAGTCGATGCAGCTTATTCGAGTAACACACCGCTTTCGGGCAGTGGCTCTTCGTCAGATTTTAGTTTAAAGCCAGCACCTGAAGAGAGTAAATCAGCCCGTACTTCATACATGTTTATCGATGAACATGGTATTAATACCTATGGTGTAAAACTCATTGCTGGGCGTAACTACACCGAAGATGAAGTGATTGTCACCGATAACTATGATGAGCTTTCAAAAGTAACCGTTGTCACTAAAACTCTACTTGATGAGCTGTTCCCTGACGGCAATGGTTTAGGCCAAACTGTCTATTTTGGTGATATTCCAATGAAAATAATTGGTGTTATTGATCTAATGAAGGGCCCATGGCTTAAAGACAGCCGCCCAGATAACGTAGCACTGCTGCCTTTTATTAAGCCTGGTACAAATGCACGCTTTGTTGTTAGAACAGAGCCAGGTCAACGTCAATCGGTCATGAACCGTGTTGAAGAAGCCATGCTGAAAAACTACAACAAACGTGTTATTTCTCGCATTCGTGGCTTAGATGACGATAAAGAGTCATACATGGCTGAAGACACATTAATGATGCGCATGCTGATTGTACTTATTACTATTTTAGTGTTGGTGACAGCTCTGGGTATTTTCGGCCTAACGCTGTTCAATATTAGCAAGCGTACTAAACAAATAGGTACTCGCCGCGCTTTAGGCGCCAGAAAATCTGCCATCATCAGTTACTTCTTAGTTGAAAACGCCATGATATGTATAGTTGGTTTAGTGATTGGTGTGATTGCTGCCGTGTATTTAGGTCAGTTACTCATGCAGCACTTTTCAATTGCTCAGCTTGATATTAGCTACGTGCTTGCAACTGCGCTTGCAGTGTTCACTATGAGTTTATTAGCGGTACTTGCCCCTGCAAAACGGGCTGCGAATATCTCACCGAGCATTGCAACTCGAACAATTTAGTTCTCCCAACCTATGCTACACTGGATTAACAGTGTAGCATTCATCTTGCACCCTTATTAGGAAAATAACTAAAACAAAAATATGGAAAAAATACTTATCGTCGACGATAACCCAGCCATTTTGGATGCATTGTCGTTATTACTCGAAATTCACGGTTTTGATGTTGTTACAGCAAGTAACCCGTTTGAGGCAATTCAGGCCGTACAATACCAACGTATTGCGCTTGTTATTCAAGACATGAATTTCACCGCCGACACCACTTCCGGCGAAGAAGGCAAAGAACTTTTTTATGCCTTACGAGACATTAATCCTCACCTACCGATTATTTTGATCACCGCATGGACAGAGCTTTCTACTGCCGTTGAACTTGTCAAAGCTGGGGCGGCTGATTATTTACCAAAACCATGGGACGACACCAAGCTACTTACTTGTGTAAATAACCTAATCGAGCTGGGTAAAGCAAAACAACAAAACGAAACCTTTACCCGCCACCAGCAAGAACGTGACGCATCTGTACAACAAGCAAATTTAGTAGGCTTGGTTTATAAAAGTACCGCTATGGAGCACATTGTTAATCTTGCGATTCAAGTTGCTAAATCAGATATTTCAGTGTTGATCACAGGCCCTAACGGCAGTGGTAAAGAGCGCATTGCGCAAATAATACAGGCCAATTCATTATTAGCAGATAAACCCTTTATCACTGTTAATGCGGGTGCTTTACCAAGCGAGCTTATTGAGGCTGAATTATTTGGTGCAGAAGCGGGCGCCTATACAGGTATTACTAAACAGCGTATTGGTCGTTTTGAAGCGGCCGATGGTGGCACCCTATTTTTAGACGAAATTGGTAACTTACCACTTTCTGGGCAAATGAAATTATTACGCATTTTACAAACCGGTGAATTTGAACGTTTAGGTTCAACACAAACACGTAAAGTGAATGTGCGTGTGATTTCAGCAACCAATGAAGATTTAAGCCATACAATTAAAGCAGGTCAATTTCGAGAAGACCTTTACTACCGCTTAAATGTAATTGAGTTAAATTTGCCAAGCCTTGCCCATCGCCCAGATGATATTTTAGCTTTGGTCGCACACTTTTTACCTGAGCGCACACTGTCGCTTAGTACAGAAAAAGCCCTGCTCGCCCATAGTTGGCCGGGGAATGTTCGTGAGCTTGAAAATGCCTGTAAACGCGCTGCAGTTTTAAAACCCACCGGGGTGATTGAGCTTGCTGATTTTGGCTTACAAGTTGAAACTAACAGCCCAACACAAACAAGAACAGAGCCTAACAAACAAGAGATTGAACTTGCCATGCGCGAGTACAAAGGTGTGATTGCTAAAGTGGCTCGCCATTTTGGCTTAAGTCGCCAAGCGCTCTATCGCAGGCTTGATAAATTTAAGATTGAATACTAATGCGTTTTTCGTTTCGATATAAAATCATAACCTTATGTATTGCAGCATCTGCATTGCCGCTTGTGTTAGTTTGTTATTTTGCGGGCATAAGCTTGCTTTACAGCCTATTAGCCCTACTCGCTTGCACCTTGATCAGCGGATTCTTTGCCGCGCAATTATCATCTCCGCTCATTGATGGTATGAACTCACTCGAAACCGGGCTGCTTAATTTTAAAGATGGTGAGCTGGCTACATTATTAGCTTATGATGGCAGCGATGAACTTGGTGATTTATGCCGGCTTTATAACCAAACCGCAAAACAGCTTCGCCAAGAAAAACAATGGATTTATCAGCGTGAGTTGATGCTCGACAAAGTACTGCAAAGCTCGCCACAAGCCGTGCTTTTGACCAACGACCAAGGCTTTATTGTTTATAGCAACCACAGTGCCCGCAGCTTACTCGATGCTAAATCAGCCCTTGAAGGCGCCAAGCTTGAAAACTTACTAGATTCAAGCTGCGAGCAATTAACGCGTGCGATTCACAAAGGCGTTGATGGTTTATTTACCCTCGACAAAGCAGACCAAGAATCACAAACTTGGCATATGGCAACAGGCCGATTATTACTTAATAATCAGTTTCATCAACTGTATGTTTTTAAACAGCTGACTCGCGAGCTAAGCCGCCAAGAAGTAGAGGTATGGAAAAAAGTTATTCGTATCATTAGCCATGAGCTTAACAACTCCCTAGGGCCAATGTCGTCGATGCTTCATAGCGCGCAACTATTAACGAAAGAAGTCGATGAACCACGTTTAAAACGGGTATTTACCACCATTGAAGAGCGCATAAAACACCTTAATGAGTTTGTACAAGGCTATGGTAAATTTGCCAAGTTACCCACCCCTCAACTATCAACGATTAACTGGCCGACACTGATTGAGCAATTAAAAAGTCAGTGGCAGGTCAAGGTATCACTTGATGAGCGAGTGACAACTGATGCTGATCACACTCAGCTCGAACAGTTACTTATAAACTTATTAAAAAATGCCTATGAATCGGGTTCAAACCCCGAAGATGTCAGCTTAACTGTGCAACAAGAAGCAAGTGGCACACACATTACGGTGAGTGATAAAGGCAAAGGCATGAGTGAAGCTGTAATGGCAAACGCACTTATTCCCTTTTACTCAACCAAAGCAACAGGCAGTGGCTTAGGGCTAGCACTTTGCAGGGAAATAGTTGAAGCACACCACGGGCAAATTAGCTTGCATAACCGCGAGCAAGGTGGATTAAGCGTCCATGTTTTGCTGCCAGCTTGATAAATTTGATATAAAAAAAGCCGCAATCAGCGGCTTCTTTCTACACTAAATATAATTATTCAGCGTCTTTTTCTTTGTACTTTGCAGCTGTTTCAGTGATTAGTGGCTGTAATTCACCACGTTGAAACATTTCGATGATAATGTCACAACCACCGATAAGCTCGCCTTCTACCCATAACTGTGGGAAAGTTGGCCAGTTTGCGTATGCAGGTAACTCTGCACGGATATCTGGGTTAAGTAGAATGTCAACGTAAGCAAACTGCTCACCACACGCCATAAGTGCTTGTGATGCTTGTGAAGAAAAACCACAGTTAGGTAACTTTGGTGATCCTTTCATGTAAAGAAGGATAGGATTTTCAGAAATTTGCTGTTTAATTTTATCGATGGTTTCCATTTACAACCTCAAAAAAGACATTGGCTTACTACATTGGCCTTGAAAAAGTTTCACTGTGGCCTCAGATATATAACTTAAAATCGGCATTCGTAGCCACAATTTTAAATAGTCTTTAGCAATAGCATTGCTGTTTGCTAAAACTTGAGTAAAATACTCAACAATTATAGTAACACTATAATACCACTTGGTATAGGGAAGTACGCGGTTTACCTTGCTATTACCTATAACTGAGTGGACTATCAACCAAGAAGATGGAGATAAAAAATGGCATTTGAACTACCGTCACTACCATACGCAATCGATGCATTAGAGCCACATATTTCAAAAGAGACTCTAGAGTTTCACCACGGTAAACACCACAACACTTACGTTGTGAAATTAAACGGTCTGATCCCAGGCACAGAATTCGAAAACAAATCTCTAGAAGAAATCGTATGTTCTTCAGAAGGTGGCGTATTTAACAATGCTGCACAAATCTGGAACCACACGTTCTACTGGAACAGCCTATCTCCAAACGGCGGTGGCGAGCCTACAGGCGCAATCGCTGACGCGATCAACGCTAAATGGGGTTCTTTCGACGCATTCAAAGAAGCGTTAAACGACAAAGCAGTAAACAACTTCGGTTCAAGCTGGACTTGGTTAGTTAAACTAGCTGACGGCACACTTGATATCGTTAACACATCAAATGCTGCAACGCCTTTAACTGATGAAGGTGTTACTCCAATCCTAACTGTGGATCTTTGGGAACACGCTTACTACATCGATTACCGTAACGTTCGTCCAGATTACCTAAAAGGTTTCTGGGCTTTAGTTAACTGGGACTTCGCGAACGCTAACTTCGCTTAATCTTCTGTTACACACAGTAATCAAAAAAAGACGCTTCGGCGTCTTTTTTATTGCCAGTGCACGCCCCTTCTAAGTCGCAGCCGAGCCCTCAGCCAAAAAGCGTAATCAAGATGAGCTTTTTTCAATTAAATTCTTAATTTTCTTGCGCAAAAATTCAAAATCGTGACTAAGCTTTAATTAGCCTTTGCTTTTCTCTTAATCTAATTACACGTCATTTTAGCGGGTTTTCGGAGGTCTCTATGAGTATTTTTGAGCATTACCAATCACGATACGAAGCAGCGCAAGAAGAAGAATACAGTATTGAGGAATTTCTCGAGATCTGTAAGAAGGATAAATCAGCTTATGCCAGCGCACCTGAACGGCTACTGATGGCCATTGGTGAGCCGGAGATTATCGACACATCAACCGATGCGCGCTTAAGCAGGCTCTTTTCTAATCGCGTAGTCGCACGCTACCCTGCATTTCACGATTTTTATGGTATGGAAGATGCCATTGAACAAATTGTCTCTTATTTAAAACATGCTGCGCAAGGCTTAGAAGAATGTAAGCAAGTACTGTATTTACTTGGCCCGGTAGGTGGCGGTAAATCATCAATTGCTGAAAAGCTAAAATACTTAATGCAGCAGGTACCTATTTACTCAATCAAAGGCTCGCCTGTTAACGACCACCCTTTAGCGTTATTTGACCCAAATGAAGACGCAGAGCTTTTAGAAAAAGAATACGGCATTAAACCGCGTTATTTAAAAACCGTGATGTCACCATGGGCTGCAAAACGCTTAAGCGAATTTAACGGTGATATTAGCCAATTTAGAGTGGTTAAGCGCTTCCCATCTATTTTAAATCAAGTCGCGATTGCGAAAACAGAGCCTGGCGATGAAAACAATCAAGACATTTCAGCGTTAGTGGGTAAAGTCGATATTCGCCAGCTTGAGCACTTTGCACAGAACGACCCTGATGCCTATGCCTACTCAGGTGCACTTTGTTTAGCGAACCAAGGCTTAATGGAATTTGTGGAAATGTTTAAAGCGCCAATCAAGGTGCTACACCCACTGCTTACAGCTACGCAAGAAGGCAATTACAACGGTACAGAAGGCATCAGTGCACTGCCGTTTAATGGTATGATTTTAGCTCACTCAAATGAATCTGAGTGGCAAACATTTAAAAACAACAAAAACAATGAAGCATTTTTAGACCGTGTTTACATCGTCAAAGTGCCTTATTGTTTACGTGTATCTGAAGAAGTTAAAATTTACAACAAACTACTCGAAAACAGTGAATTACATGATGCGCCTTGTGCACCGGGCACATTAAAAACACTGGCACAATTTACCACCCTTTCGCGAATTAAAGAGCCAGAAAACTCAAGTATCTATTCAAAAATGCGGGTGTATGACGGCGAAAGCTTAAAAGACACCGATCCGAAAGCTAAGTCGTATCAAGAATACCGCGATTACGCGGGTGTTGATGAGGGCATGACAGGGCTTTCTACTCGCTTTGCGTTCAAGATCCTATCGCGGGTATTTAACTTCGATACCACTGAAGTGGCAGCCAACCCAGTGCACTTATTCTATGTTCTTGAACAGCAAATTGAGCGAGAGCAATTTACCGCCGATGTTGAAGAGCGTTACTTAAGCCACTTAAAAGGATACCTCATTCCTCAGTATGTAGAGTTTATAGGGAAAGAGTTACAAACAGCCTATTTAGAATCGTACTCAGAATATGGGCAAAACATCTTTGACCGCTACGTCACTTATGCAGATTTCTGGATCCAAGATCAAGAATACCGTGACCCAGATACAGGCCAGCTATTTGACCGTGCAGCTCTTAACGCAGAACTTGAGAAGATTGAAAAACCTGCGGGTATTTCAAACCCTAAAGATTTCCGTAATGAGATAGTTAATTTCGTACTGCGGGCGCGTGCCCACAACCAAGGCAAGAATCCGCTTTGGACCAGCTACGAAAAACTTCGCACAGTTATTGAGAAGAAAATGTTCTCAAATACCGAAGATCTGCTGCCGGTTATTTCCTTCAATGCGAAAACCTCAGCTGAAGATCAGAAAAAACACGAAGACTTTGTCAATCGTATGGTTGAGAAAGGCTATACCCAAAAACAAGTACGTTTACTTTCTGAATGGTATTTACGCGTTAGAAAATCGCAGTAAAAACGTTTGTTTTAAGGGGGTTGTTATGGCGCATTTTATTGACCGACGCCTGAATGGAAAAAACAAAAGTACCTTGAATCGTCAACGGTTCATCAGGCGTTATAAAAAACAGATTAAAGAAGCGGTATCTGATGCCATTAATAAGCGCAGCGTAACCGATACCACCAGCGGCGAGAGTATCTCTATTCCGCAACGTGATATCAGTGAGCCAATTTTTCATCAAGGACGTGGTGGCGACCGTGAACAGATCCACCCAGGCAATGATCAGTTTTCGACGGGCGACAAAATCAAGCGCCCGCAAGGAGGCGGTCAAGGTGGTGGTAGTGGCGAAGGTGAAGCCAGTGACTCTGGTGAAGGACAAGACGACTTTGTATTTTCTATTTCAAAAGATGAATACTTAGATTTACTGTTCGAAGATCTTGAACTGCCCAACCTGCAACAAAACCAGCTCGATAAACTGGTGCAGATGAAAACCCATCGCGCTGGTTTTTGTAACGACGGCATGCCAAGCAATATTGATATTGTTCGCTCATTGCAAGGCTCGCTTGCTCGAAGAGTGGCAATGACTGCAGGCAAAAAACGTCACCTTGCAGAGCTTGAGGGTCAGCTCGCTCTGCTACAAGCTGAAGAGCAGCCAGACAAGGCGGCAATTGCTTTACTTGAACGACAAATTGAGGAGCTGCAAAACCGCATTAAAGCAGTGCCATTTATTGATAATTACGACTTACGTTTTCGTAATTATGAAAAGCAACCACACCCAACAAGCAAAGCTGTGATGTTTTGTTTAATGGATGTGTCTGGCTCGATGGATCAAGCAACGAAAGACATGGCAAAACGCTTTTATATTCTGCTTTATCAATTTTTAACTCGTAGCTACAAAAATATAGAGGTTGTTTATATTCGCCATCATACCCAAGCGAAAGAAGTCGATGAGCAAGAGTTTTTCTATTCTCAAGAAACGGGTGGCACCATAGTATCAAGTGCATTAAAACTGATGAACGAAATCATCGCCGAGCGCTATAACCCAGAAGAGTGGAATATTTACGCAGCGCAAGCCTCTGATGGCGATAACTGGGCTGATGATTCGCCAAACTGTGGCGAAATTTTACGTAATAAACTGTTAAAGGCGGTGCGCTATTACGCCTATATCGAAATTACTGCCCGTGCTCATCAAAGTTTATGGCGAGAGTATCAATCAATAGTGCAAACCCACGACAATTTTGCCATGCAACACATTCGTGGCGTTGAGGACATTTACCCTATTTTCCGTGAATTATTTAAAAAGAATCGTCAGCAGCAAGGCGCCGCATAGCCTTGCCAGTGAGGTAAAGTATGGCCGATAAACGTATTAGCGACGGTCCTGATTGGACATTTGATCTATTAGCAGAGTATCAAACTGAAATTGAACGGGTAGCGAAAATTTATAAACTCGATACCTACCCGAATCAAATTGAGGTGATCACTGCTGAACAAATGATGGATGCCTATTCGAGTGTGGGTATGCCAATTGGCTACAGCCACTGGTCGTATGGTAAAAAATTCATTCAAACAGAGCAAAACTATAAGCGTGGGCAAATGGGCCTCGCTTATGAAATAGTTATTAACTCAGATCCTTGCATTGCCTATTTAATGGAAGAAAACACCCTGCCAATGCAAGCCTTGGTAATGGCTCACGCCTGCTATGGTCACAACTCATTTTTTAAAGGCAATTACTTATTCAAAACCTGGACTGATGCCAGCTCTATTATCGATTACTTATTATTTGCCAAAAATTACATTGCCAAGTGCGAAGAAAAATACGGTATTACCGAGGTCGAAAACCTGATTGATTCATGCCATGCGTTAATGAATTATGGTGTAGACCGCTACAAGCGCCCGCAACGTATTTCACTTTTTGAAGAACAAAAACGCCAACAAGAACGTGAGGACTACCTACAATCACAAGTTAACGAGTTGTGGCGCACAATCCCTACTTCGCAGCAAGAGTCGAAAAAACGTGAGCGTCGTTTTCCAGAAGAGCCACAAGAAAATATTTTGTACTTCATCGAAAAAAATGCCCCACTACTTGAGTCATGGCAACGAGAAATAATTCGTATTGTGCGTAAAATTTCGCAATATTTTTACCCACAAAAACAAACTCAAGTGATGAATGAGGGCTGGGCTACGTTTTGGCATTACACCATTTTGAACCACCTGTACGACGAAGGTAAGCTCACCGATGCCTTTATGCTTGAGTTTTTACAAAGTCACACCAATGTGGTGTATCAACCGCCCTATAACAGCAATTATTATTCAGGGATCAACCCCTATGCTCTTGGCTTTAACATGATGGTTGATATTCGCCGTATTTGTGAAAATCCAACAGAAGAAGACAAGAAATGGTTTCCGGAGTATGCCGGCAGTGATTGGTTAGAAACCCTGCACTTTGCAATGCAAAACTTTAAAGATGAGAGCTTTATTAGCCAGTTTTTATCACCAAAAATTATTCGTGATTTTAAGTTGTTTACCATTATTGATCATGAAAAAGAGCCGACCCTCAATGTCGGTGCCATCCATGATGAAATGGGCTATCACCAGGTTCGTGAAACCTTATCGGCACAATACAATCTAAGTAATCACGAACCAAATATTCAAGTCTATAATGTTGATATTAGAGGAGATCGTTCACTTACTCTGCGTTATGTACCGCATAACAATATTCCGTTAGCTAAATCAAAAGATGAAGTGTTAAAACACCTTTACAGGCTATGGGGCTTTAAGGTAAAACTGGAACAAGAAACCGCAACAGGTGAAGTTTCATTATTGGGTGAATGCCCAAGCAGTGATACCCGACACACAACAGAGTAGCCAAAAATGAATAAAAAAATACTGGTGATCATCGACTCTACAGCCGATGCTAAAACGTCTATATTACATGCAAAGCAAAAAGCCAAAGGCGTGAAGCATATTGATATTGTTGCTTTTAGCTACGAAGACACCAATAACATTTTATTCTCTATTCCACCTGATGAAGCGCTCGCTATTCAAGACAAAGAGCTCGCTAAAGTCCGTGCAGCACTTGCTCCACTTATCAGTGAGCATTTAGATGATGGTAGCTATACTTTGCAAACCCTGTGGCATGAAAGCCCAGTACAGTGGCTAGCCAATGAGCTTGATACGTCA
This sequence comes from Pseudoalteromonas sp. CO109Y, assembly GCF_004208935.1. Classification (NCBI taxonomy): domain Bacteria; kingdom Pseudomonadati; phylum Pseudomonadota; class Gammaproteobacteria; order Alteromonadales; family Pseudoalteromonadaceae; genus Pseudoalteromonas; species Pseudoalteromonas sp. CO109Y. The sequence continues at coordinate 91,855 of NZ_SGPD01000030.1, read as the reverse complement.
GACTATGAAATGGTGATTAAAACTCGCCACATCGACGAAGAAACGCAATTTACAGAGCTAGACTGGCAGCTTATTCGCTTTAGTCCACTACCGCTTTATTTGGCCGCCGATAACAAGTGGCGTAACAATACCAATGTACTGGCAGCCCTTGATTTAGGCAGCGAGAAGGCGACTAAATACTGTTTAAACGAAGCAATTATCAAAGCAGGCTTAGCCTATGCTAAAGACTACGACAGCGAGTTTTACGCTTGTTATACCGTACATGTATCGCCGTTTTTACGTGATTTAGGCATTGTATTTTCAGATGAGCAAGTGATTAACGCCTTTGAAAAGCTACCCGTAGCACAGCGTACCTTAATCGAAGCCCACGACTTAAAAGACAAGCTTAAAATCAAAGCCGGTGTCGTTGAGCAAGTGATCCCAAGTGTTGCAGCTAAATTAAATGCAGACTTAGTGATTATGGGGTCGGTGGGTAATACAGGTATTAAAGGTCATTTAATTGGTAATACTGCCGAAAAAGTCATGAAGCTACTTAAAACAGATATTCTTGTTCTACCGCCACTCGGGGTTTAACCCGCAAACTTAACCAAGTTGATATCAGAAAGGGGCTTATTTGCCCCTTCTTTATTTATAAATCTGTATAAGCTGTGACCTTGTTACGGCCGTTTTCTTTTGAGTGATATAAAGCTTTATCGGCTGCTTCAACCCACTTTTCGTAGCGATCAAACTTCTCGTCGAAGCACGCAAAACCAATACTGACCGTCAGTTGGATTTGTTTGCCATCAAAGTAAATTGATGAGTTCTCAATCAGTGTTCTTAATCGCTCAGCAAAGATATGCGCACCTTCATGATCAGTATCAAGCAAGGTTACCGCAAACTCTTCACCGCCATAGCGACCTGCTAAATCTGTTTCACGCAGAGTCTTACGCAGTAAGTCTGCAATATGACGCAACGCCTCATCACCGCCGCGATGGCCATGCTCATCGTTAACCTTTTTAAAGTGATCGATATCAAACATTAATAAGCTGCTACATCCGCCACTGCGCACAATTCGCATATATTCTTTGCGTAGCTTTTCTTCCCAATAACCACGGTTAGTAAGCTTAGTAAGTGCATCGGTACGGCTCATTTGTTCAAGCTTACTGTTGGCTTCTTCTAGCTCTTTTTTATTCACCGCTTCATCGGTTACATCATAGATAATGATACAGATATGCGATACTTCACCTGTGGTCGTCGTCAGCGGAATAAAAGTGGCATTTTGATACATATGATCCGCTTTACCGGTAATTGGGCGGTAATTTTTGAAACGGAAAATATACGGCTGCTGCTCCCAAATAGTAAACGAGCGATTATTTAGAATGAATACAGACTCAGATTTGCTGCGAAACCACTTTTCATCGATTGATGGAAATAAGTCAAACAGGTCTTTATCTTTCACCGCGCTTGGCAATAAGCCGGAATGGTTTTCCATAAACCCATTCCAGATGCATACTTTGTAGTCTCTATCGAGCACCACTAGGCCTACATCAACGGTATTAAACATATCCATTAACCAATGGAGTTCATTCATATTAAAATCGGCTGCAGGCATAGTTTAGTCTTCTAATAAATAAGCTACTTTGTACTTAAGGGTTTTTAATGAGTCCTCGGTGAACAGCAACATCAAATCACAGTTAATATTATGATTTTCGATGCCATAGCTGATCTCAATCGCCAGCGTTCGTTGCCAGCGAGATTTATTGGCTTTTACTAAATCGGTCACATCACAATGCTGTCCTAGCACCACAGGGTGACCTTGGCTAAAACGCATATCGAGCTGTTTAGAAAGCCCTGATAAAATCGCGCCAATTAGAATATTGCTGACATCCATCAGCAGCTCAAGCTCAACTTTATCGTTAAGCTCACCTTCGTAATTCATAAGTGACGCAATTTCTTTAAAACTTGAATCATTTAATAGCAATAAGGCTTCACCAGATACACCACCACCGATAAAACCTTGGCACACACCCGATGTAGTGGCATTCGCATCAATCGAGCGTAAAGCCATATCGAGCTCATTTACCTCTAATACATTTACATTAGGAATAGGAAGCTTTACGAATACATTAAGAAGACGCGCTAATAAGTCCCCTGCTTGCCCCATAGCCACGTTTGTGAGCTCTTGATAGATGTCACGTACATCAGGGTCAACTTGCTCACCTAGCTTATTAGCAAGGCGCTCACGCATGGCTTTATCTTTAATGCCATGGTGCTCGATGATATTAGCAAGCTTTTCTGCAGAGCAAGGTTTTTGAATAAAGTCGATAGCGCCTAACTCAAGCACACGTTGGTGAGCGTTAGGCTGAATATCACCAGACACAACCACGGTGAGAACATGAAGGTCTTGTTCTTGAATAGCTTGAAGTACTTCGTAGCCATCCATTTCAGGCATGTTTAAATCGAGAAACAGTATTTCAGGCTGAATTTTTTTGATTTGCTCAATACAATGAACACCGTCTTCAGCAAACTCAACTTTAATATCCCAATCATCGGGTAAAGAGCGTGCTAATTGTCGACGAGCTAACTTTGAATCATCACAAACTAATACCGATGTTGACATACTCTCTCTCTAAATCCGTACTTTTTAACTAGACGCGAATTAGCCTAGCAACTTTATTCTTATTTTTATATATAAAAAATAGGGTCACGAACACATGTTAATCAAACTACTGGTTATTTACAATTTTAAATTGTACTAATCCTTGGAGCCACCTCATGAGTATAATACACTGATGTTAAATGCGTTAATTTGAAGGAATCTTATTATGTTACGTCCACTTATATTTGCATTAAGTGCAGTGTGCACGTTTAGTTATGCAGGTGATTTATCAGAAAATAGTTTAGATGCTGGTAAGGTTTCTGCCCAGTCTAAGCCAGTCACTTTACTAGGACAAGGTGTTGAAGTTGGTCAAAAAGCGCCTAATTTTAAAGTAGTAGATGGCAGCTTTACGCCAGTCACACTAGACAACTATCAAGGCCAAGCCGTGCTTTTAAGCGTTGTGCCAAGTTTAGACACCGGTGTATGTAGTATTCAAACCAAACACTTTAATGAAAAAGTAGCTTCAGAATACCCAAGTGTGGCGATGCTAACCTTAAGCGCAGACTTACCGTTCGCACAGAAGCGTTTTTGTAAAGCGGAGAATATAGACAAAGTAGTGACTTTATCTGACTCAGTATGGCGTGACTTTGGTAAGAACTATGGTTTGATTATCAAAGATATGGGCTTGTTAACCCGCGCCGTATTTGTGCTCGATAAAGAACATAACATCGTTTACAAGCAGCTTGTCGATAACCTTTCAAAAGAGCCTGATTACGATGGCGCTATTGCGGCATTAAAGAAACTGTAAAGCGCAATTTTTACTTGCAGTGAGACAGACATAAAAAAACCGCCCACCGGCGGTTTTTTTATGTCAACAATTAGGCTATTAACCTAAAAGCTCACCAAGTTGTTGGCTAACAGCTTCAACAGCTTGAGTACCGTCTAATTTGTGGTACTGAGTGTTGCCTGCTTTTGCTTCAGCTTGGTAGTAATCAACTAATGGTTTAGTTTGGTCGTGGTAAATACCTAAACGCTTACGTACTGTCTCTTCAGTGTCGTCATCACGAATGATTAGGTCTTCACCTGTGATGTCATCTTTGCCATCAACTTTAGGTGGATTATAAACAACGTGATAAACACGACCAGAACCTGGGTGTACGCGACGGCCGCCCATACGCTCAACGATGATTTCGTCAGCAACGTCAAATTCGATAACGTGATCAACTACCACGCCATTCTCTTTCATTGCATCTGCTTGAGGAATAGTACGAGGGAAACCGTCTAGTAAGAAACCTTTTTCGCAATCTGGCTTAGCAATGCGCTCTTTAACTAGACCGATAATAATTTCGTCAGATACTAATTGACCTGCATCCATTACTTTTTTAGCTTCAAGACCAAGTGGTGTACCTTCTTTGATTGCTGCACGCAGCATATCGCCCGTAGAAATTTGTGGAATACCGTATTTGTCCATCAAAAACTGAGCTTGAGTACCTTTACCTGCACCCGGCGCGCCCAAAAGAATAATGCGCATATCATTGTCCTCTGTGTGATACTAATCTTAAAAAAATGGTCGATCAGTGGAGTTTTGTTTTTAGAGCCTGAATTCTTCCACAACTAAGGCTATACCTCAAGTAACTTATACCAATTGCCTATATTAGCGGCAATAAAAAAGGGAGCCTTACTCCCTTTTCCAACTCATTGCGCTAAAACGCTTATTTGCTTAAATCTAGCATGAGTTTGTTCAATCGAGTTACAAAGCCTGCAGGGTCTTTTAAAGTACCGCGCTCAGCCAGTAATGCTTGATCTAGAAGCACTTGTGACCACTGGGCAAACTTGTCTTCGTCTTGCTCAACGTTTAAGTGTTTAACAAGCTGGTGCTCTGGGTTAAGCTCAAAAATTGGCTTTTGCTCAGGCACAGTTTGACCAACAGATTCCATTAACTTTTGCATTTGTGAACTCATATCGTGTTCATCGGCAACAACACATGCTGGAGAATCAGTTAGACGGTGCGTAAAGCGTACGTCTTTAACGTTATCACCTAGTGCAGTTTTAATGCGCTCAACTAGGCCTGCAACTTCTTTTTCTGACTCTTCTTGCGCTTTTTTCGTTTCTTCATCATCCATGTTGCCTAAATCTAAGTCACCACGAGTGATTGACTGGAATGATTTTTCGCTGAACTCTGTTAAGTAGCTCATCATCCACTCATCAACACGGTCGCTTAGAAGCAATACTTCGATGCCCTTCTTACGGAAGATCTCTAGGTGTGGTGAGTTCTTCGCTGCAGCGAATGAATCAGCAACTACATAGTAGATCTTGTCTTGCTCTGGCTTCATACGCTCAATGTATTGCTCAAGCGATACATTTTGAGTGCTTTCATCTGTATGTGTAGAAGCAAAACGCAGTAGCTTAGCAATCGCTTCTTTGTTTGCCATATCTTCAGCAGGGCCTTCTTTTAACACCTGACCAAATTCATTCCAGAACGTTTGGTAATCTTCTTCGCGGTTTTTCGCCATGCGCTCAAGCATTTTCAGTACACGCGATGTACAACCTTTACGGATTGCTTGCGTTACCTTGTTGTCTTGTAAGATTTCACGCGACACATTTAGTGGTAAATCGTTTGAATCAAGTAAACCTTTCACAAAACGTAAATAGCTTGGCATGAACTGCTCGGCGTCATCCATAATGAAAACGCGTTGCACATACAGTTTCAAACCAGATTGACGTTCGCGGTTCCATAAATCGAAAGGTGCTTTTTTCGGGATGTATAACAAGCTGGTGTATTCTGTTTTACCTTCAACCTTGTTATGTGCCCAGCTTAGTGGCTCTTCCCAATCATGACCGATATGCTTATAAAACTCTTTGTACTCTTCGTCTGTTACTTCTGACTTATCGCGAGTCCATAGTGCTGTTGCGCGGTTAATACCTTCCCACTCGCCTGGCTGTGCTGGAATTTTCTCGCCGTCAGGACCTTCAGATTCAGGTACTTCTGCTTTATACATCTCAACTGGAATAGAAATATGGTCTGAATATTTAGTGACGATGCTACGTAAACGGAACTCATCAACAAACTCTGTTTCGTCTTCACGAAGGTGAAGAATGATTTCAGTACCACGTGATGGTTTATCAATCTCTTGTAATGTGTACTCACCTTCACCTGCAGATTGCCATTCAATACCTTGGCTTTCGCCTGCTTTACGCGTACGCACTGTTACTTTGTCAGCAACAATAAATGCTGAATAAAAACCAACACCAAATTGACCAATCAATTGTGAATCTTTGCTTTGGTCACCAGTTAGGTTTTGGAAAAATTCTGCGGTGCCTGATTTTGCAATTGTACCTAGTGAATTGATCACATCTTCACGGCTCATACCAATACCGTTATCAGTAATGGTAACTGTGTTTGCTTCTTTATCGGCACTGATACGTACTTTTAGTTCCGCATCGTTTTCGTATAAATCGCCATTAGAAAGCGCAAGGAAACGTAATTTATCTGCCGCATCTGACGCGTTTGATACAAGCTCACGTAGGAAAATCTCTTTATTAGAGTAAAGAGAATGAATCATCAGGTTTAATAGTTGTTTGACTTCTGTTTGAAAGCCTAATGTTTCTTTTTGTGCTGCAGTCATTGTGTAAATCTCCAATTAACAAAGTGTCTAATCTGCACTATGACTCTTTATATGGGGCAGGCTTTTTGAACTTCAAGGCAAAAAATTAAATTAGCGGGTAAATTGGGGGGCTATACACAAAAAAGCCTGCTTAAAGCAGGCTTTTGATACCATATCAGGTATTAATTTTGGTTTACGGCGCGTCGTCCGCTAAATGCGTGCATCAATGTCATACCATCGAGTAAGTCGAGCTCACCACCAACAGGGACACCGTGAGCAATTCGAGATGCACCTACCTGATATTTATGACAAAGCTCAGCAATGTAGTGGGCTGTGGTTTCACCTTCAACACTTGGATTGGTTGCGAGGATCACCTCATTAATGCCGCCTTGTTGCAACTTGCTTTCAAGAATATCAAGGCCAATTTCTTTTGGTCCTATGCCATCAATTGGCGACAAGTGACCCATTAAAACAAAGTAAAGACCTTGGTATTGACCAGTTTGCTCAATAGCGAGTACATCGGTTGGTGATTCAACGACACACAATAAACCACTATCCTGGCGTTTAACACTTGAACAAATATCGCATACAGCTTGCTCTGTAAAAGTACGACAAGATTGACAGTGCCCTACTTCATCCATTGCCTTGGTTAATGCATGACCAAGCTGTTTACCACCCTGACGGTCACGCTCAAGCAAATGAAAAGCAATGCGCTGTGCCGACTTAGGACCTATGCCCGGCTGGCATCGTAGCGCTTCAATTAGTTGTGTTAAACTAGGAGATAGTTGCATACAAAATCACTTAGAATGGCATTTTCATACCTGGTGGTAATTGCATACCGCCAGTTACTTTGCTCATGCGCTCTTGAGTTTCTTCAGCAACACGACGAACAGCATCGTTACACGCTGCCGCTAATAAATCTTCGATCATGTCTTTGTCGTCTTCCATTAGGCTGTCATCTAATTCAACACGACGAACATTGTGGTTACCAAGCATAGTTACTTTAACTAGGCCTGCACCTGCTTCACCTACAACTTCAAGGTTTGCGATTTCTTCTTGGGCTTTTTGCATGCGCTCTTGCATTTGCTGCGCTTGCTTCATCATGTTACCCATTCCACCTTTAAACATAACTGTCTCTCTTTCTAAACTACTTTAATTGGCATGAAGATAAGGGCTATTGTAACTAATTACAATGCCTGAATACTGTTTTCATCGATTATAGCGCTAAATAACTGCTGAAATTGCACTATATTTTCATCGCTATTTATTACATCAATCGCTTGTTGATGACGTCCCGCATCAATTTTTTGTTGAATCAAATACGGTGAATCAATTACGCCATCAGCAAACTCGATACTAAGCTCTACATTATGACCATAAATTTCACTTAATGCAGCATTGAGCTTTTGTCTAAGCACTGCACTGTCTAAATGGCGCTGTGATGAATCAACTTCAATGTGCAGCTGATTATTCTGCTTGGTAAAGATTGAATGCAGCGCAAATTGGCGCATGCGACCACCCAGTCCCATGCGTTTAATTAAATACGCCCATTCGTCTTGTTCGTGTGCAAATTTAATACTGCTGATCGGGCTTTCAAAATCATCAGGTATCGGAATACTGGCTTCTTCAACTACTGGCTCTGGCGCTTTTTGTGGATTGATCTGCTCAAGTAACTCTGGCGCTAAGTTTTCGGTGATTGTTTGATGCTTTTCTCGAAAGTCGACTTTTTTTACTTTACTACTGCTCTCCCCCGCTTGCTGGGGGATGGGCTTTTTTACTTCAGCAGCCATTGCTTGCTGCTGAGGCTGAATATTGGACGCGGCTGTGCTTTGTTGCGCTGGCGGCTCTGCTTTGGGCTTAGCTTCAGGCTGTGGTTCTGCTTTAGCATTAGTTTGCGTTGCTGCACCACTTAAACGCCCGGCACCTGAAATATTGCGGTCTTGTAAAATACGAGCAATGGCCGACTGCGCCTGACTTTGCTGCTGTTGTAATTGTGCAGGTGCAGTTTGCTGTTGCTGAGGCGCAGATGCTTCATTGGCAGTAAAGCCCTGATCATAGGCGCTATTCATCACATCATCGTATTGCGCAGCAAGTGATGAGTCCATTTGCGCATCATTATCGTCCATATAATCTTGCGAAGAATACTCTGGTGATGAGTATTCAGCAGCTGGCACTTGCTCTGAGTGGCTTGGCTCTTGCTGTTGTGGCGCTGGTTGAACTTCAGCGGCCATTGCAGTTTCAACAGATTGCTGAGGCTGTTGACCAGCATCAGGCTGCTCTACTGCTGTTGCTTCAACTTGCTGGCCAGGCTGATGACTATGCGCCGTTTCTGCCTTGGCTGCTTGAATAGGTTCTGCTTGAATAGGCTCAGCTCGTGTTGGCTGAGGCTCTGAAGAAACAGCAGTTGTCTGTGCAGAGCTATGTGCAACTGGTGCTTGCTCTGAAGCGGCTTGTTCACGTTGCGCCGTTGATTTTTTCAAAATATCACGCAGTGCACCGGCACCACTTGGCTTAACCTGCTGCTGGGTATTCGTTGGTGTTTGGCTTTGTGCAAATTGCGTAGGTTGGAATGCAAGCAGTCGCAACATGATCATTTCAAAACCAAGCTTAGCATCGGGTGCCCATTGCAAATCTTTTTTACCATTGAGTAGCAATTGGTAGTAAACCTGCATTTGCTGTGCATCAGTGGTTTGTGCCACCTGCTCAATAAAATCTCGGTTAGTATCATCAAGGGCAGCTGCACTAGGTACAAGTTGCACAAGCTGAATAAGATGCGTAAGGGCAATTAAATCGTCGAGCAAAGCTACAAAGTTAGGGTTTCGGCTAACGACCGCTTTTACTTCTTGAAGTAACGCATCGCCATCTTGGCACAATAACGCTGCTAACATGGTTTGGCTATATTGAGTATCCATCAAGCCAAGCATGGTTTGCACAGCCTGATGATTAATATTGCCATTGGTTTGCGCAATTGCTTGGTCTGTAAGACTCAATGCATCACGCATACTACCATCGGCTGCCTTAGCTAAAACAGACAATGATTTATCATCAAAACTTAGCTGTTCTTGATTAAGAACATGGGCAAGCTGATCATGAATTTCTGATTGCGACAAAGCATTTAAATTAAACTGTAAGCAACGCGATAAAATCGTCACTGGCAGTTTTTGTGGATCGGTTGTCGCTAATAAAAACTTCACATGCTCTGGCGGCTCTTCCAATGTTTTAAGTAATGCATTGAAACTATGCTTAGATAGCATGTGAACTTCATCGATTAGGTATACCTTGTAACGACCACGTGTTGGTGCGTATTGAACGTTATCAAGGATTTCGCGGGTATCTTCTACTTTGGTACGTGATGCCGCATCGATTTCTAACAAATCGATATAACGTCCTGCTTCAATGTCAGTACAACTTGAACATTGGCCGCATGGCTCAGCAGAGATACCCTTATCGCAGTTGAGGCTTTTAGCGAATATACGTGCAATGGTTGTTTTACCCACCCCACGGGTTCCAGTAAAGAGATAAGCATGATGGAGTCTATTTTGTGTTAATGCATTGACTAATGCCTGTTTAACATGAGACTGCCCCACTAACTCGTGAAAGGTTTGTGGTCGCCATTTCCTTGCCAGAACCTGATAACTCATTAATTATTCGCCTTCGAATTCAACCAACTTTAAGATTTTGATGCCCATATCAGCAACTCGTTGTTCACCACCCAGCTCAGGTAAAGAAACAACAAATGCTGCATCAGTTGCGTTACCGCCTAGTTTAGCAACTAATTTTGCAGTTGCTTCGATTGTGCCACCTGTCGCCAGTAAGTCATCTACCAGTAACACTTTATCGCCAGGGACAATTGCGTCTGTATGAAGCTCAAGAATATCTTCACCATACTCTAATTGGTAACTTTGTGAAATCACTTCGCGAGGAAGTTTGCCTGGCTTACGAACTGGAATGAATGGAATACCTAGTGCATAAGAAAGAGGTGCACCGAAGATAAAACCACGAGATTCAGTACCGATGATTTTTGTAAAACCTTGGTCTTTATATGCTGCGATAAAGCTGTCGATAGTTGCTTTAAATGCGTCAGCATTAGCCATTAAAGTAGTTACGTCGCGGAACATAATGCCCGGCTTTGGGTAATCAGCGATCGTTGCAATGCTCTGTTTGATGAGCGTTGAAGTTGCTTGAGTCATAATTATACTGCTCAAAAAGTTTATCTAACAAAGCTCGAGAGTATAACATCACCTTAGAGGAAAGTCGGTAGCAAGTTTCGAAATTAATCACTTAACAAGAAATATCAACTATAAAAAAGGCTGCATTATGCAGCCTATTGTCTTAAATTTGCTTGCGCAGATTAAGATAAAGAAGTGATCCAACCAAGAATAGCGTTTAGACAGCCAATGCCACCGAATACAGCTAAAAACGCAATGAAATAAGTTGCATTGAACGGATCTTTAAAGTCTTTATCATTCGACATAGTTACTACCTTTATTTAAGCACGACAAAATAAGGCGCACATAATAGTCGAACTGCCCTCATCAATAAAGAGCTTTAGCCGATTTTTAAACCAATGTATTAGTCACCACAATGCCGCGCTCTGCCATGGCACTTAAGGTATTGAGCGCTCCCTGATACAGCTGCTCTTGGCTAAATTGAGGCGCATGCTCTGCAACTGCTTGGCATACATCATTTAAATCTGCACCCGGCTGAGATTCTATGATATTAAGAAGTAATGCGGTCATCGCATTTGTCGATAAAAATTGTACTTCGTCATCGCTATCACGATAAACCACAAAGTAACTCGGTTGTGCTGCCGGTTCACTTGGTTGATTATCTGCACTGATGGTATGAACAGGAAAACTGTAACTCAAGTTACGCGCAAGTGAACTTAAGAATAATGCAGAGCTTGTCACTTGATGAGCCGATAAACTGACCTCTTCTGCCACCTCTTGAGCAACCGATACATCAAGCTCAACCCATTCATAGTGCGCTAGCTCTAACATAAACGCGGGATCATCACTTTGCACTTCATAGTCATTAGCAAGGAAGGTCAAAAACTCCCCTGCAATATCTAAAAAATAAGGTGATTTACAATCATGCAGGCTAAAAAACTGCCTAACGAGTCTGTACCAAGCTTGCTCTGAATATAAACTTTTTAGTACTGGATACGCAGAGCTAACAAAGCCATCCACATTGTTAAAAAATAAGTCTCGGTAAATCGCCATCCGGCGCTCTTCAACATCGCTAGGCTTAGCATGTTGCTGAGGGTCGCGGATATGTGCCATAAACGCTTGCTGCACTTGGGTAAAATGATTAGGCACTGTGTTTAACCCTTGCTTGGTTTTGTTTGCTGGCTGTTTGCTGCAGTGCTTCAATAGTTTTCAGTTCAGCTAATAACTCACTCATAGGAGGGATATTAAAATCTCGTTCTAACAAAGTGGGAAATACCCCATGAACTTCATAAGCTTTTTCAAGTAATTGCCAAACAGGATCGATAACTGGCGCACCATGGGTATCAACCAGTAAATCCTCTGCCTCAGTGTAGTGGCCCGCAACATGCCCATAGGCAATACGTTTTGTTGGTAACGCCGCTAGGAACTGCTCAGCGTCGTAACCATGATTAATCGAATTAACGTAAATGTTATTCACGTCGAGCAGTAGTTTACAATCCGCTTCTTCTAAAACAGCATTGGTAAATTCAAGTTCTGTCATTTGCTGGCCGGGCGCGCCATAGTAAGAGACATTTTCGATGGCAATTGGCTGCTCTAGAATATCTTGTACTTGCCTAATACGAGAGGCCACATGTTTAATTGCATCTTCAGTAAACGGAATAGGCATTAAATCGTACATATGCCCTTCGCCCGAGCAGTAGCTTAAGTGTTCGCTGAATAAACGAATATTATGCTCTTTAAAGAAAGCTTTTAGCGATTGCACAAAGTCAACATCAAGCGCTGCTGGTGAGCCAATCGATAACGATAAACCATGACATACAAAGGCATGTTGTTCGGTAAGCTGTTTAAATTGTTTTCCAAAACGCCCGCCTAGCTTGAGCCAATTTTCTGGTGCAACTTCTAAAAACTCAATGGGTTTTGGAACATCAATGAGCATTTCATCAAGCATTTCTCGGCGCAAACCTAAACCAACCTGCCCAAAATCAGCTACTGATTCTTTTAACATACTACCTCCTACTAAAAAGGGCCTTTACGGCCCTTTTAAAAGCTAAATGAGCGCTTAGTGGTTAGAACCACATTTACCTTCGCCACACTTACCTTCTTTAGCTTTCTTTTTGTCTGCGCCGCATTTACCTTCGCCGCACTTACCTTCTTTAGCCGCTTTTTTGTCTGCGCCACATTTACCTTCGCCGCACTTGCCTTCTTTAGCTGCTTTTTTGTCTGCGCCACATTTACCTTCGCCGCACTTACCTTCTTTAGCTGCTTTTTTGTCTGCGCCACATTTACCTTCGCCGCATTTGCCTTCTTTAGCTGCTTTTTTGTCTGCGCCACATTTGCCTTCGCCGCACTTGCCTTCTTTAGCTGCTTTTTTGTCTGCGCCGCATTTACCTTCGCCACATTTGCCTTCTTTTTCGGCTTTTTTATGGCCGCCACATTTACCTTCACCACATTTACCTTCTGCGGCATCTAATTGATAACCTGCTTGCATTTGCTGAAATTCAAATGGGTTTGCACTGGCATCAGTGGCTGCAAAACTTGACGCACCTACTACAACCGCACCTAGTGTTAATGCAATTGAATTTTTCTTAACTGTGTTCATTCGATGACTCTCTTTTTTATAAAGGGTTATTAAACAAGACCCGAGAACTAAAAATTACTTTCATAATTTTTATAATTATTTTCTGAAAGTGCCAAGAATGCAAATTACGATTTATAAAACAATCCAGAACAGCTAGAATACGCGTCCTAATTTTTGATGAGTTAACAGGTATCATGCGACTAGTTTTAGCACCGATGGAAGGCGTTGTGGATTTTAAAATGCGACAACTCCTAACTGATTTAGGTGGATTTGATTTATGCGTAACAGAGTTTGTTCGTGTCGTTGAAGACACACTGCCCGAACGCGTATTTCATCGCTATTGTCCTGAGCTAAAAACAGGTGGCTATACTCGTGCAGGTACGCCAGTGCGTATTCAGTTGCTAGGTCAAGTTGCCGATGCTTTGGCAGCAAATGCTGTTAAAGCAATACGCCTAGGCTCGCATGGCATTGACTTAAATTTTGGTTGCCCTGCTAAAACAGTGAACAAAAGTAAAGGTGGTGCGGTACTGTTAAAAGACCCTGAGCACATGTACGAAATTATTAAAGCCGTACGTGATGCTGTTGATCCTTGCCATGAAGTTAGTGCCAAAATTAGGCTTGGTTTTGATGATGATAGTAATAGCCAAGAAATTGTTGATGCTGTTGTTAGCGCGGGTGCTTCAAGTCTTGCTATTCATGCCAGAACTAAAAGAGATGGTTATAACCCACCGGCATACTGGGAAAAAATCCCTCCGTTGATCAAAGATAAAAATATTTCTGTCGTTGCTAACGGCGAAATTTGGCAAGTTGAAGATGCCATGCTTTGTCAAAAGCGCAGTCATTGCCAAGACCTAATGCTTGGTCGTGGTGCATTAGCGATGCCTGATTTAGCAAAACAAATAAAATCTCATGCAGAAAACGAGCATTACACTCCGATGTTATGGGAGCATGTGATATACCACATTATTCATTCATCTATGCATCAAGACGAGAGCAAATGTGAAAAGTATTTTGCTTCTCGTACTAAGCAATGGCTCGGCTATTTAAAACGCCAATACCCACAAGCTAACGCACTTTTTGATGAGATCCGCCGCCTAAAAGCCAAAGATGAAGTTGCAGATGTACTAAGAAAGTACGCGAAAGCGCCGAGTATTGATACAAATCATAATTAGCCAATCGATTTTGTTTGATAATACTAGTATTGCCCACTTGGAAGAAAAGCGATGAACAATACTGAAATTCAAACAAAGTTATCTGCGGAACTTGCGCAGGTTAGACAACGTTTACTCGATATGCTGGCTAATTCTGATCAAGCCTATCATCAGCAACTGCTATCGCAACTCAAGGATAATCCCCCTTCAGACTGGTTAGAGCTGACAGCAAATAATCTCGGTTCTGAGTATCAAATATTGATTGCTCGAATAGAAAAGTTAGAAGCAGCACTATGCCAAATCGATATTGGGCAGTATGGCTATTGCTGTGATTGTGAAGAAAAAATTGATGACGAACGTTTACTCGCAGATCCTGCAAGTCAGCGCTGTCGACGTTGCGCTCCATAGAGCGCAACGCTGTACTATTTTATAAAAATAAAGCTCATCGCAGGATAAAGCACGATATCCTCAATTAACCAATCAGCTTGCTGCTGATCTACACCTAAACGCTTCATCAAGTTAACACGTGCTTGTTGTTCACTCCACGTGTGATAATGAACACCTAAGTCAGTTTCCATCATAACTTGCCAGAAGTATTGCTCGCCTTGTGTGAGTTTACGCTTACTTTTGAGCGGGTCGAGATAATCAAGCTGCCAATCAAGGCCTGTGTGCTGATGATTCTCAACAAAATAATTCATTACTAATGGTTTAGCGTGAGAGTCTGATACAGGTAATACAAAATCAGCACTCTGCGATTGCTTTAACGAAGCCTGGATTTCACTTAACCAATTTAAAGGCGGCTTAGTCTCACCACTAAAGTAATTAAGTTTACTTTGATACCAATCTTTACCATTTGCCAAACCGACTAAACCAAGTTTTGTACGCGGTTTATATTGAGTTAAATATTGATTAAGTTTGTTTAGTGCTGCTTGTACACTGTCATCGCTATTATCAAGGTGCGATTTGACCATATTATGTAAAAGCGTTAATTCGATTTTATTTAATTTCAGGTTGCTTTGCTCAGCTGCAATTAACTGCGTTTCAACTAACTCTATCCAGTCAGCTAATGCATTTACTGAGTAATCATCTAATGAACGAGCTTGGCTAATAACATCACGTTGTAAAGGCCATACAAAGTAACGCTCAGGATAACGCTCAGCAATAATTAAATAATTTAATTGCGCCTGTTGTGACACATCTAACTTAGTCGCTTTTAGTCCTTGATAAGTTTGATGACGCGCTTGCAAATAACTTTCTGAGAAAGGCCAGCTAGCAGCTTCACTTTGCTGTTCTTGAGTCGATAATAAATTATTAATAGTTTGCAGCGCTTGCTGCCCCTCACTAAATGTTTTGAAACCTGATGTTTGCTCAGAGCAAGCTATCAGCATCACACTTGCGACAACTAATAATACGATCTGTCTTAGCATTTTAAAATTCCATAAAAAAAGCCCCAGAGGGGCTTTTTAATTTAAAACAACATCAATTAGATTTTTACACCGTTACGAGCGGCTTTATCTTTGATGAAGGTTGACCAGCTCTTCGCGAAACGACGCGTGCGCGGATCATCCATTGCTTTAGTGATAGCGTTGTAAGCTTGCTTGTACTTCTCTTGGTAGTAGTAAGCTTCAGCTAAATCAGAGTAGATAGTTCCTTTTTTGTCAGAACCTAACTCTAATGCCTTGTTCAAACGAACAACGGCTGCACTATAGTTTTGCGATTGTAAAAGTAATGAACCCGCTTTGCGATAAAGCTCTGCATCGTCATCAAATTTAGCCGCTTCTTCATAGTATTTAGCTGCTTTTTCAATATCTTTAGAACGGTGGTAGTTAGATGCCACTGCACTGATATTTTGCTTGTTACGCTTAACTTTTTCTTCGTTGATTGCCTTTTCAAGCACGACTGCTGCTTTGTAAGGAATATCATTTAACGAATAGAAGTTAGAAAGTACTTTGTATTCAACTTCGTTTTCAAAATAGCCATTTTTGTAGGCAACTTCCATGGTCGCTAGACCTTTCTTGAAGTCTTCGGTTTGTAGGTAGTATTTACCTAAACCAACCCAGGCTTTTTTGTCTTCAGGCCAAACACGAACAATCTCTTCAGCTACTTCTACCATGTTTTTGTACTGTTTAAGTTCAAAATAGGCAGCTAGCTTTAATTGGTAAGAAGCTTTAGCAGGTTCTTTTGCCAATTCGATTGCTTTGTCTGCAGCAGGAAGTACGTCTTTATAAAGTTTTAACTCGTAGTTTGCTTGCGCAATACGTGTATAAACTTTGTCGTCTTCCTCACCTGTGAAGTCCATCCAAGCTGCATAAGCTTCTTTTGCTTTTGCATATTGCTCAGTACCCGCGTACATATCACCTAGAAGTTTTAGGCCTTGCTCTTGGTCAGCAAAGTTTAAAACGTCAGGCTTAACTGCCGCTGAGATGTGCTTAATAGCCAATTGGTACTGCTCTTTTTGAGCGTACATTTGACCTAAGTAACGATCAACTGTTGCCTTATCGAAATCATCTGAAGGATCAATTTCTTTAAGTAGTGCAATCGCTTCATCAAGCTTATCTTCGTTGTACAAGTCAAACGCTTTAATAACTTTCTTACCAACGCGCTCGCCCATAACTTTAGTTTTTGCTTTTTTACGCGCTTCAATCTTCGCGTAATCTGGCGCCGCTAAAGCAGGTGCAGTGAAAGCTACACCTGATAGAGACATAAGAAGCGCAAGTGCAGTTACTTTAGATAAATTTCTCATTACTCGCCTCCTTAGTTGCCTTGGTTAAGTTTAAAGTCTAATTGTACTTGAAGACCAAATTGCTTCTGTGGTTTACCATCGATGATTTTCGGACGGTACTTCCACTTACGTAGCGCACGTTTAGCTTCGCGGTCGAAGATACGTTTAGGATCTGCGTCGATCACTTCAACATCTTCTACACCACCTACTTCATTGATAGTGAATGAAAGTTGTACCCAACCTTCTTTACCATCACGCGCTGCTTGCGTAGGGTATTTTGGTTCAATACGAACGATAGGTGTCGCGTCACCATCACGTCCAAATGCACCTGGACCACTTAGGCCACCAGCTGTGCTACCCACATCGATGCTTGGCATATTAAATGACAAACCACCAGTGTTCGGGTTGCTGTTTTCCGGCTGAGGCGGCTGCGGCTTAGGCGGCTGCTTTGGCGGTGGCGGAGGCGGAGGCGGAACACGCTTCCTCTCCTGCACCTTAGATTCAGGCGGATTCGTCATAATTTCGACTACGATCTGTTCTTTTTGTTCAGTCGCACGGTCAGCTCCACCGGAGATGAGGTACGCCATGAAGTAGAACAAGCCGAAAGTAACTGCCCCACCTGCAATCAGTGAAAACAGAAAACGAATCATTACTGATCTCCAGCTATTGAAATTTTAAGGTTATCACCCGTCGCTTTGATCTGGTCCATAACTTTAACTACTACGCCGTGTTTTGCTTCTTTATCAGCTTGCAAAATTACAACTTCAGTAGGTTGTTCTGCTAATAAACTTTCAAGTTTAGCTGATACACGCTCAACGTCTACTTGTTGTTTATCAATCCAGATCGCACCGTCAGCGCGGATAGCAACAAAAATGTTTGCATTTTTTTGCTTCGTAGCTGCAGCTGCTTTAGGTTTATTGACTTCGATACCAGCCTCTTTAACGAACGATGTAGTTACGATAAAGAAAATAAGCATGATAAATACGATGTCAAGCATTGGCGTCATGTCAACCGCTGCTTCTTCTTCTTCACGAAAACGTTGTTTACGTGCCATATTTAATTCTCTCTCTAGTGATGAGGCATGCTATCTACAAGTTTAGCTTTCGCCATTCTCGCTCTCGCTTCTAGACGTGAGCTAAAGAATACTCCAGATAGTGCCGCAACCATTCCAGCCATTGTTGGGATTGTTGCCATTGAAATACCTGATGCCATTAAACGTGCGTTACCAGTACCTTGAGTAGCCATGGTTTCGAAAACCGCGATCATACCCGTTACAGTACCTAATAAGCCGATTAAAGGACAAACAGCTACTAATGTCTTAATCAACAACATACGCTGATCTAATTTTTCAGACGCTTCAGAAATCCATGCTTCACGGATTCTGTGTGCGTACCAAGACGTAGTGTCTTGGCGGGCATCCCACTGAGCTACAATGTTCTTCGTCATACGAGGAAACTCAGCTAGTAGGAACCAATAGCGCTCAATCATTAAAACCCACATAAGAAAGAGTGCTATCGCGACCACGTATAATACCTGGCCGCCTGTGCCAACAAAATCCCTGATAGATTCCCAGATCTCCATCAGGACTAGCATTAGGCTTTCTCCTTCTCCGCGTGAGCAGCGATGATACCAGCGCTTTGCTCATCAAGGACATGTAGAACCGACTTACTACGACCCGCAACAATTGAGTGAAGTAGGATAAGTGGTAGAGCTGCAATTAGACCTAACGCTGTAGTAACAAGTGCTAGAGAGATATTACCAGCCATGATCTTCGGATCACCTGTACCGAACAATGTGATTGTTTGGAACGTAAGGATCATACCGATTACCGTACCTAGTAGACCTAGTAATGGAGCGATTGCTGCCAAGATCTTGATGATGTTGATACCAGCTTCGATGCGAGGCGTTTCACGTAGGATTGCTTCGTCAAGTTTAAGCTCAAGGTTTTCAACGTCTTGATTCTTGTTGTCAGCGTAAACCTTAAGAATACGACCCAGTGGGTTGTTTGTATTCGGAGTAGAAAGGTTTTTAAGCTGGCTCTTAATCTTAGTGCTAGTAAGCGCAAGATCAATGAAACGAACGATGAAGATAAGTAGACCAACAATTAATAGTAATGTGATGATGTAACCTACTTCAGCACCTTGCTCGTAGTATTCCATTAGTGATTTCTTCTGCGTGTTGATACGTAAGATCGCGCCACGAGTAGGGTCGATGTATACGCCAGCATAGTTATCTGCAGAAGTACCTTCTAAATCGCTGATACCAGCTAGGATGTAGCTATCAGGTTGCTTACCTAGAGGTTGAATCGCTTTAGTTTCTGGAGAGTAGATTAAATAACCGTCGTCAGTTACTAAGTTGAAGTTACCGATACGAGTTACTTTCTTCACAGAAGATGAACCGTCAAGACCTGCAACTTCAGTTTCGAAAGTTGAAACTTTAGCTGACTCAGTCATTTCAGTTTGAAGAGAAATCCAAAGCTCTTCTAGTTCACGAACAGTTGGAAGTTCTTTCGCAGCAGCTAGTGAGCGAAGTACTTCAGCACGTCCTGGTTTTTCAGCAGAAACAAGTGATGCTTCGATTGAACCGATTGCATCAGCAGCTGCACGACGTACAACACCGAACATCTCACCTAATGTACCTTGAGCGTTTAAAAGAGCTTGCTCTTTTTCAGCTAAAGTATTTTCGTTTTGAGCATATTCTTTAGCTAAACGGTCACCACGTGCTTTTTCAGCAGCTAGGTCGCTTTTAGCTTTGTTAAGTAACGCTTGCTTGTCAGCACGAGCTGAAAGGAACTCTTGTTCACGTTGCTTATTTAATTTGCCTTCAGAGATACGTTCTTGCTTAACTTGCTCAAGAATTTTGTCTAAAGCATCAGTGTTTGCGTGTGCATTAAGCGCGGTACCTGCAGAAACAGATAGTACTGCTGCAACAGCAAAACCTTTAAATAGTTTCTTCATTATTGATTACTCCGCGCCAAAGATTGGTAGTTTAACAAGTTCTAATGTCGCTTGTTTACGCGCCATACGGATAACTTCTTTAACAGGTTTTAGGTATTCTTCACCTAATTCTTTCCACTGTTTAGTGTTGTTATCCCACACCCACGCGTGCTTAAGGTCAAAAGACTGAGCTACGTAAGTGATACGACCTAAACGACCGAAGTCAACGTTGATGCTCTTACCATCGATCTCAAGAGTACCTTGAGAAGCAGTTACAGCTGAGCTGTATGCAGTTTCAACAGTGTAAGCTTCAAGAACTTGGCGGAATTTTTCAGATGTAGTAACTGATGCTGACGCCATGATGTCACGAAGTCTTTCAACACGTGCAAGACGGTTTTCAAGATTGAACGGAACGTCCGCTTTGATGAATTGCTCAAGCGTATCGATCATGCGATACATCAAAGGCACAACGTTTTGTTTCGTGTTATCGATAGTTGCGATTTGACGGTCAAACGATTCGATTGAAGCGTTTTGGTCAGCGACCAAACGTGCTACGTGATCGTTATAAACCTTCATTAGCTCAGTTTCGTCAACAATGCTACGGTACTCAGCGATTAGCTCTTGAGTTTGACCATATACATTGTCAATTTTAGTTTGAGACTTAACAGCAGCCTTTTGAATTTGTTGACCTGCATCTTGCACATCTTTCAAAGGATCTGCAATCACATTGCTGCTTGCAAATGCAAAAGCGCCAACCAACGCTGATGCTACAAGACTCTTTCTGATTTTAACAGACATAGTTCCCAACCAATTAAGTAATGTTACTTTTATAATTTAATTATCCTCCGAAGAGGACAACCCTGATATCTTTTAATAGATATCAACTCTCCAATAATGCTAAATGCTTCAGAGTCTGTCAACTTGATGTTCGGCTTTCATCGGAAAAATTTGGTGACTCGTCGTTGAGATGAAAATAACCAAAACAATGAATTAACAAAAATATAACAGAGGTGTTCATGTGGTACTTCTATAGCCCTTTACTGGCGAACATTGCATTCATATTAGGTTCAACCTTAAACATAAATGTAACATTTTATGAAATCTGAAAGTGCTGAAGAAAAATGAAAAAAAAATTCACTTTGTTCATCTAAAAAATCTGTTTTGAAGAATTTTTATGCACTCACTACATCTAACCGCTCAATAAGCAGCCAAATCAGACACTAAACACAAGAATGAGAGAGTTGAAATCTCTCACCGCTACGGGTGAGAGAGTTAAAATACGGCGCGGTCTTTAACTAGCTTAGCGAGTGAGATAATTGAATCAACTTCAAGTTTTTCAAATATTTTCGCTTTGTATGTACTTACCGTTTTATTACTGATGAAAAGTTTTTCACCAATATCTTTGTTTGATAAGCCTTGTAGTAGATAATTCATCACTGCGAGTTCACGTTCAGTGAGTAACTCGTCTATGTCTTTTTCAGACGCTATTAGGTGCTCTTGTGGAAAGAAAGTATAGCCACGCAAAATCATTTCAACTGCGGAGGAGATATCTTCAAGGCTTTCGGCCTTGTTAACAAATCCTTGAGCACCTAGCTTTGCTGCAGTGCGAATAATATGTTTGTCTTGCTTAGCAGATAAAAACAATACTTTGCCAGTAAACCCACTACTGACTGCGCGCTTATATAAACTAAAGCCATCTGAGTCTTCTAACTCAATGTCTAAAATTGCCAGCGCTACATTATTACTTTTTAAAAACTGCAATGCTTCCTTTTGACTTCCAACAGCTTGTACTTCGTTAACTAATGTAGACTTAGCGAGTACCATTTTAATTGCTGTTGCCACCATAGGGTGGTCGTCTACCAAAAGTATATTGTTTCCTATGCTCATCGATTAGCAAACCTTCATTATATTTCATCAAACAAGTATAAGTTACTCAGCATTTATTCCACATGTGGATAATTTAAGTTTAGCGGGTTATTTCTAGATTGGTGAAAAATAACTATAAACTTTTTTAGCTGCTCACTTTCGAGTTCGATCAAAACTACAAACTAAACATAACGGGTGATGTCATGTTAAATAAATCCTATCGGTACAGCATATAATACTTTAGTTATGGAGAGTAGCTTTTAGGGCATAGAATGCGAAGTTCTAGCTTATTGGCTGATTAATTTAGTCTTAAACAATGCCTTTGGAGGAATATAAATTCGGTACAGTTTATGACTATTTATAGAGAGTTAAAACTTGGGGTTTAGCAGGAGATAAAAATGAATTTTTGGTGAAACAGAAACTGTTTCACCAAAATGCTTAGGTTCGCATAATTAATTATGCTACTTCTACGTTCTCAGCTTCAGGGCCTTTTTGACCTTGTTTGATGCCGAAAGATACTTGCTGACCTTCGCTTAGAGTGCGGAAGCCTGTACCTGTGATAGCGCTGAAGTGTACGAATACATCAGGGCCATTTTCTTGTTCAATAAAACCGAAGCCTTTAGCTTCGTTGAAGAACTTAACTTTACCAGTAACCGTGTTTGACATACCAAATTTTCCTGTAAGTCAATTATTAAAATTCAGCCATAATGGCTCTATCCTCCCTGAGTGAATGCCCAAAAAACTTGGGGTAAAGTACAGGAAGAACCAATAACCAAACCGGTAACCGTACAGCCGCACATTATCCGTAAATTCAATACGCAAAAACTCAAAGCAATTTAAGACTAACACATTAAATTGCTTTTAGCTCTATTAATCGAAAATAATTTTAAGGTCAACTGCCTAAACAAAAATATATGACAGTACTATTTATAAACAATTAATTATCAATGAAAAAAGCCCATCAAATAGATGGGCTTTTAAATCTCAATTTATAGCTTGCTAAAACTTACTTAACTTGCCAATCCATTTGCGCCTCTGCTTTGATTGGCACTACTTCTGAATCACCTAGTTTATAGCTTGCTGGTACTGTCCAGCTCTCTTTTACCAATGTAATGGTATCTTGGTTTCGAGGCATACCGTAGAAGTCTGGGCCAAAGTGGCTCGCGAAACCTTCTAGCTTGTCTAAAGCACCTGCTTCTTCAAACGCTTCAGCATAAAGCTCAATAGCTGCGTGAGCAGTATAAGCCCCTGCACAACCACAGGCCGCTTCTTTTTTGTCTTTGTAATGTGGTGCAGAATCAGTACCTAAGAAGAACTTTTTGCTACCACTTGTTGCAGCACCAATTAACGCTTGCTGGTGAATGTTACGCTTTAGAATAGGTAAGCAGTAATAATGCGGGCGAATTCCACCTGCTAGCATATGATTACGGTTATAAAGCAGGTGATGAGCAGTAATCGTTGCAGCAACATTTTCTGGTGCATTATTAACAAACTCTACTGCATCTTTCGTGGTGATGTGCTCAAGCACAATTTTAAGACTCGGGAAGTCATTTACCACGTCCGCTAGAATTGTTTCTAGGAATACCTTCTCACGGTCAAAAATATCAATTGATGAATCGGTTACTTCACCATGTACTAACAGTAACATCCCTACTTCTTGCATTGCCTCAAGTACCGGGTAAATGTTTTTGATTGAGGTTACCCCTGAATCTGAGTTGGTAGTCGCACCAGCTGGGTACAACTTAGCAGCAACAATTTTACCTGTAGCTTTAGCTTTTTTGATTTCTTCTGGTGTAGTTTTATCTGTTAGGTAAAGCACCATTAATGGTTCAAAGTTACCTTGTGGGCCCGCAGCTTTAATTCGCTCGTAGTAAGATAAAGCAGTGTCTGTGCAGGTTGCCGGTGGAACAAGGTTCGGCATGATGATCGCGCGCCCCATGTAACGGCTAGCATCACGAACGGTATCAACGAGTTGCTCGCCATCACGTAAATGAATGTGCCAATCATCAGGGCGTGTAATTGTTAGAGTTTGCATCGAATTTAAATCTGACATTGCTTGTTTCCACGGCTAAAGTTAGGGGGATAGCGTAAACATTGAGCAAATAACCTCGCTTATTTACCCAAGTTCATATTCAGGTGCCTAGTTTACACCAGTTCCAGTTTTTTTTGAAAATAACTTTGTGGATAGTTTGATAGTAGGTTAACGTAATAAATTAATACAACATTCCGGTTACCTTTTATTCTATGCCTAAGAGTTTAGACGCTGCTTTTGCACTTGAGGTCAAAACAGACCAACTACATATTATTAATCAGTTCTCATCATCTGTGATGCAATTAGACACAGTTGAAGAATTGTTAGAGTATGTCACATCAGAAGTGGTAAGCCGCCTAGGTTTTAAAGAGTGTGTTATTTATCTAGCCGATGACAAAACTCGCACCCTCAAAGAAATGGCGTCTATTGGCACAGCAAGCAGCCACGATACTTACCATATCGACCGTACAGAAATTAGCTTTGATCAAGGTATTACGGGGTATGTCGCAAGCACTGGTAAACCGTTAATGATTGGCGATGTCAGTGAAGACCCGCGTTATATCGCTGACTCTCGCCCTGCTCTTTCTGAGCTTTGCGTACCATTAGTTTATAAAGAAAAAGTACTGGGTGTCATTGACTGTGAGCACCCGCAAAAAGATTACTACAACGACGCCCATTTAGAGATTTTATCAACAGTGGCGCATCTATTAAGTGCCAAGATAAATCAGGTTCGCACCGTAGAAGATTTACAGCAAACCGTTATGCAGTTAAACGATGCACAAAAGCTAGAGCGCTCGATGCTGCAAATAGCCAATCTAACTTATCAATCGAGCGAGCTAGATAGTTTCTTCGAATCTTTACATGGTATTATTACCTCTTTACTTAGAGCAGATAACTTCTTCATTGGCCTGTATGATAAGCAGCTCGATGTGCTTGATTTGGTTTACATTATCGAAGAAGGCGTGCGTTCTAACGCCCATAAAAAAATATCAAAAGAACAATTAAAAGATACTGCATCTTATTATTTATTAAACATCGACCAATCTTTACTTTTCACGAAAGAAGAATTTCAACAGCACATTGATGCGGGTCATTTTAAAATGGTTGGTCGCCAGGCCGAGTCTTGGCTAGGTGTGCCATTTAAAGTAAATGAGCGTATAAGCGGTGTCATTGCCGTACAAAGTTACAGTAAAAGCTATCACTATGACGAACATGATCGTGCCTTACTTACGTATGTGAGCCGTCAAATTAGCATGGCGATAGACCGTCAATTATCAAGACAAGAGCTTGAGCACCGCGCTCTTCACGACGAATTAACCGGCCTTGCCAATCGCTCGTTATTAATAGAGCGTATTAAACATGCGATCCTTCGCCTAGCAAGAGCTGATAAGCGTCACCAGCATGCCCTGCTCTATCTAGACTTTGACCGCTTTAAGAGTATCAATGACTCATTAGGTCACGAGGTTGGCGACCACTTTTTGGTCAAAATCTGTGAGTTGATCTTAGGTACTATTCGCAATACGGATACTTTTGCTCGTTTAGGGGGCGATGAGTTTGCCATCTTTATGGAAAACATCACCGATAAACAACAAATTAATGATGCTCTAGAACGCATTCAACAGGTATTATCAGAGCCTCTCAATATTGACGGCCACCTATTACAAGCATCTACCAGTATAGGCGTTGCGTTTTGTGAAAACAGTCGCGATCAAGCTTATAAGCTATTACAACATGCCGATGCAGCAATGTACGAGGCAAAGTCATCTGGTCGTGGTAAGGTTAAGTTTTTCAACAATACCATGCGTAAAAAACTTAAAAATCATGCTGATATAGAAAATGATTTACAGCATGGTATTGAGCATGACGATTTTGAGCTTTACTACCAGCCAATTTTTACAATTCAAGACACAAGAGTTGTAGGTTTTGAAGCACTTGTACGCTGGCACCACCCAAGTAAAGGCTTTGTCTCGCCAAATGACTTTATTCCCGTTGCAGAAGACACAGGGCAAATTATCAATCTAGATTTACATTTGCTTGAGCTTGCTGCAAAGCAAATCGCAAAGTGGACAAGTGAAGGTAAAGCATTTGGCAGAATCACCGTGAATGTATCATCGCGTCATTTTGCGAGCCTAGATTTTGTAGCGCAAATACATTCCTTATACAAACAATATAAATTGCCACTTGGCTCATTATGCTTAGAAATCACAGAGTCTGGTCTTATTGGCAATTTAGAGCTGGCTACAAAAATCATCAAAGGCCTTGAGCCTCTTGAAGTAAAACTGTGTTTAGATGACTTTGGCACAGGCTACTCAGCGCTTGGTTATTTACATCAATTACCGATTCACATAATGAAAATTGATAAAAGTTTCATTGACCATTTAAACAAAGCGCATAACCCCTTGGTTGATGCCATTTTATCATTAGCACAATCGTTAAAGCTCGATGTCGTTGCTGAAGGGATTGAAACAGAAAAACAATTGGCAATCCTAAAACAAACTCAATGTAAGTTTGGTCAAGGCTTTTTAAAAGCGAAACCCATGCCAGCCAGTGAAGCAGAAAAAGTCATCACTCACGGCCTATAATGCTAATATAAAAAAGCCTTGCAAATACAAGGCTTAGTTTGTTTATACTTTACAAAAAGTTACAGCTCGCCAGGTGCAAAGTTATCAACGGCTATCGCTTGTTTACGTAGCTCATTGGCTTGGTTCATGCGCTCTGCAACGGTTTCGTTAATCAAGTTTTTCTCTGCCGCTGCGGCAATTGCGCCCTCGAGTTCAAGGTTTTTAGCAATAGTGCCTTCTTTTTGCCATTTACGAAGCTGCTTAAAGTCTTCATGAGTATCAATCATGGCTAAAAAGGCATTTTCCATTACACCAGTCCCTGCATTTTCATCGACATAACAAAGGTGGGTTAATCTGTCCCTAAAGACCCCTGGTTTGCTCATGTGCTCACACATTGTTTGGGCTAACTCATCACTTGGACGGTGGTAATGATTACCTAGTGGGAACACAATACGTTTTAGTAAGAAATTAATTACTGGATTAGAGAAATTTTTAAAGAAGCCGTCGAATGCCTGACCAATGCAGAATAACGAATGCTCAACAGCATATTGCACAAATGGTAGGTCAGCTTGCTGACGCCCTTCATCTTCGTAGCGTTTCAGTACACATGAAGCAAGATACAAGTGGCTAAGCACATCACCTAAACGTGCCGAAATCATCTCTTTGCGTTTTAACTCACCACCTAATACTAACATCGCAACATCAGTACAAAACGCTAGACCACGACTCATGCGGCTTAACTGTTTGTAGTAAACAGTGGTTGCGCCACATACAGGGGCTTTAGCGAAGTAACTGCGCGTTAAACCGTGCACAAATGCCATACCTGCATTACTACCTGCAAATAAAATATGTTGCAGCAGTAATGAGTCAAATTCTTTTAAGGCAACATCATGGTCTTCCATTGCTGCTGCTTCCATTTCTTTTAAAACAAACGGATGACAGCGAGTAGCGCCTTGACCAAAGATCATCAAATTACGAGTAAGAATATTTGCACCTTCAACGGTAATCGATACCGGGATCCCCATATAGCCATGGGCTAAATAGTTATTTGGCCCGACTTGAATACCTTTACCAGAATGAATGTCCATAGCATCATTCATTACTGTACGACCCATTTCAGTCATATGGTACTTAGCTATAGCGGTAACCACAGACGGACTCAATTTTAAGTCAATCGCCCCTGCGGTCATTAGCCTTGCTGATTCTAAGGTGTAAGTTAATCCACCAATACGTGCCAATGCCTCTTGGACACCCTCAAATTGGCCAATCGACACACCAAATTGTTGGCGTACGGTTGCATAGGCTGATGTCATTCTTGAAGCCAAATGGCCAGTTGCTGTACTAAGTGCCGGTAACGAAATACCTCGACCGGCACTTAAACATTCAACTAACATGCGCCAGCCTCGACCAGCGCCCTTTTCGCCACCGATGATCCAATCAAGTGGAATAAACACATCTTTACCGTATGTTGTGCCATTCATAAATGCCATGTTTAACGGGTAATGACGCTCACCTGTTTGTACACCTTCATGATCAGTTGGAATAAGCGCACATGTAATGCCAAGCTCTTTTTTATCACCTAATAAGCCCTCAGGATCGTACATTTTAAATGCAAGACCCAGCACTGTGGCAATTGGCGCAAGGGTTATATAACGTTTTGACCAGTTAAGTTTTAAACCAATCACTTCTTCACCGTTATGCATGCCCTTACAAACCACCCCTGTATCAGGAATACTGCCTGCATCAGACCCAGCCTCAGGACCCGTTAATGCAAAACAAGGCACATCATCACCCTTAGCCAGGCTTGGCAACCAACGCTCTTGTTGCTCGGTAGTACCATAATGAAGGAGTAATTCACCTGGACCTAAACTATTGGGCACCATTACGGTGACCGCAGCGGTTAAGCTCTTAGTGGCAATTTTCGATACGATGGTTGAATTTGCAATCGCCGAAAACTCGCGACCACCAAATTTTTCAGGAATGATTAACGCAAAAAAACCTTCTTTTTTTAGGTAGTCCCACACTTCTTTTGGTAGGTCTTTATCTTTTTGCACAATTTGATAATCATCAAGCATGGCTAACAAGGTTTCGACTTGCTCGCCCATAAATGCGCGTTCTTTTTCGCTAAGTTCAGGTTTAGGAAAACGATGCAGTTTTTGCCAATCAGGGTTACCACTGAATAGTTCACCATCCCACCAAACATCACCTGCTTCCATGGCTTCACGTTCTGTTTGCGATAACGGCGGCAAAACTTTTTTAAACATACTAAACGTAGGTCGTGTGACAAGATTGATGCGAATGTCTTTCACAGCAAAAATTACAATCACAGCAACCAGTAACAGAATGATTACGGTCGTCATTGTGCAATCCTTTTATTTTAATTAACTGGTTCAAGTATGACTGATCGTGCCATAAATACAACGTAAGCAGCTCTTACTTAGGTTGTTTTCGGCTAGGCAGTTTGTTGTTTACTAAGACACTGCTATTATGCATGGGCAATAAATAACAATAAACTTCTAGGGAACGTTATGAAAAAGACTCCATTTAAGCTCAGCATCAGCGCGCTTATGGTCGCAAGTGCACTAGCACTTACTGGCTGTAATGATGACACTGCGAGCACTAAAACAACGACTGCTGAAGTCAAAACAAGCCAAGTTACCGCACAAGATGCCGATAAATTTATCGCCGCTACTGAAAAAGAATTAAGCGCGCTTTATTTAGAAGCAAGCCGTGCTGAATGGATTTATGCCAACTTCATTACCCATGATACTGCGGAACTATCTGCTGAAGTAAATCGCAAGATGACCGAAGCCGTTGTTCGCCTTGCTAATGAAGCTGCAAAATTCGATAGTTTAGAGCTAGATTACGATGCGCGTCGTAAACTCGATAAACTTAAACTAGCGCTCACCTTACCTGCACCACAAGATGCTGAAAAAACAGCTAAGCTCTCACAATTAGTGGCTGAGCTAGGGGGTATTTATGGTAAAGGTAAATACTGTAAAGAAGATGGTAGCTGTTTAAGCCTTGGCGAGATGACTGCCAAAATGGCAACGAGCCGTGATTACAATGAATTGCTTGATTTATGGCAAGGTTGGCGTCAAGTTTCAAAACCTATGCGCCCGCTTTATGAGCAACAAGTTGCACTCACCAATGAAGGTGCAAAAGAGCTAGGTTATGCAGATACAGGTGCTATGTGGCGTAGTAAATACGACATGCCAGCCGATGATTTTGCAAAAGAACTCGACCGTATTTGGGGCCAAGTTAAACCGCTTTATGATTCATTACATTGTCATGTTCGTGCCAAGCTGGGTGAAAAATATGGCGAAGATAAAGTACCACAAGACCAACCTATCCCTGCACACCTACTAGGTAATATGTGGGCACAAACGTGGGGTAACATTTACGATGTTGTTGCACCAGAAAATGCCGATCCTGGTTATGACGTAACAGAACTATTAGCTGAGCACGATTACGACGAACTTAAAATGGTACGTGGCGCTGAGAAGTTCTTCACCTCAATGGGTTTTGCGCCATTGCCAGATACCTTCTATGAGCGCTCACTATTCACTAAACCACAAGATCGTGACGTACAGTGCCATGCGTCAGCTTGGAATATTGATAGCAAAGACGACCTACGTATTAAGATGTGTATTCAACGCACAGGTGAAGAATTCTCTGTTATTCACCATGAGTTAGGCCATAACTTCTATCAACGCGCGTACAACACGCAGCCTATTTATTATCAAGAAAGTGCGAACGATGGTTTCCACGAAGCGATTGGTGACACCATTGCTCTTTCTGTAACGCCAGGTTATTTAAAAGAAATTGGTTTATTAGATGAAGTGCCTGATGAATCAAAAGATATCGGCCTGTTAATGAAAATGGCATTAGACAAAGTAGCATTTATCCCATTTGGTTTATTAGTAGACCAATGGCGCTGGAAAGTTTTCTCAGGTGAAGTAACGCCAGAGAACTACAACAAAGCGTGGTGGGAATTACGTGAAAAATACCAAGGTGTACAAGCGCCTATCGCACGTAGCGAAGCAGACTTCGATCCGGGTGCTAAGTATCACGTACCAGGCAACACGCCTTACACACGTTATTTCTTAGCGCACATTTTACAATTCGACTTCCACAGAAGTTTATGTGAAATTGCCGGTAACGAAGAAGCGATTCACCGTTGTTCTGTATACAACTCTGCTGAGGCAGGTGAAAAACTAAATGCTATGTTAGAAATGGGCTCAAGCCGCCCATGGCAAGAAGCTCTTGCGACCATCACTGGTAAAGAAGAAATGGATGCAACAGCAATCTTAGATTACTTTGCACCATTACAAAAATACCTTGATGAGCAAAATGAAGGCCGCCAGTGCGGTTGGTAATGATAAAAACGAAAAAGCCCGCATAATGCGGGCTTTTTTATATCATCAAATTAATGATTAAAACTGTAAGCTTACGTTTGCAAAGTATGCATCGTAGTCTGAGTCATCCCAGTTGTTTGCATAACCTGCTTTTAAACCAACGTTTTTGTTAAAGAAGTGCTGTGCACCAAAGCTGTAGTCATCTTCTTTATTAAACGTTACAAATGCTGATGTTGCTTTAGAGAAGTAGTAGTTAGAACCTAGTTCCCAAGAGCTACCGCTATCGTCTGTATCTGAGATTGTACCTTCAATTGTTAGGTAGTTACCTTGTTGAAGATCCATGAAGTATTTTGCATTTACTGCACGGTAATCAAACTCATCGTCAGCTGTGAATGTGAAACCTAAGTAATCAGTGCTGTTAAGCTGGTGATTGTACTTAAGGTCAAACATTACAGTGTTATCGCCGTCTTCTACATCGATAAATGTCGCTTTAAGAAGAAGGTTAGGATTAAAGAAGTAACCTGCAGACACATTGAATAAATCAGTATCTGAACCGTAATCGTAGTTGCTGTAACCCGCACCAAATACAAAATCTTGTACGAAGTATTCACCACCGATGTTAGTTACATCACCAAAGTCATCATCTGCGTACGAACCAAATACGTTGGTTGTTCTGTTGATGTATTCAAACTGGTCGTATGGACCCATTGTTTTCTTTGGCGCGAAGTAATACGTTGAATCAACACTTACTGTGTCGTTGCCATCGGTGTCCATGTATCCTAAATGGCTGATTGATTGGTAACTATCCGCAGCAGTCGCGGCAGTTGACAGAAGCATACTCGAAATAATAACTGCTAACTTTTTCATAAACAGATTTCCCTATTAACATTGTTTCATTGCTGTTGAAAACTAGCCTGATGGCTAAGTTGGGCACATGCTAACGTGAGAAAACTGAATGGAAACTTAACTAAGCATTTGTTTTTACTTGATTAATTGTAATAAAGTGTCGGTAAATGTAAAGAAAAAGTTGGCCGAAACTTGCGCCTCTAAACCAACTTTTAGTGAAAAAATAAAGCTTGTCAGTACCTTATAAAGCAAACTCGCTTATAATTCTATAAACCTCATTAATGTTATCTCCTGCTTTAAAGTCTTTACTGATTGGCGTTGGATCTGAACCAACCCAAATTTTTAGTTCAGCATCAAGGTCAAAATGCCCAGCACTCTCTTTACTAAACTTAGTAATTTTTGAGTAAGCAATACTCAGCATTTCAACTTTAGAACCAGTAACACCTTGTTTATCAATAATAATTAATCTTTTATTGGTAAAGATGAACATATCACGAATGACTTTATAGGCTTTTTGTACTGTTTCACCATCAATCAAGGTATTAGCAAGCAGCTCTTCTAAATCATCGTTATCGACTTCACTTGCGTTACCCATTAATCCGCTTAATAGACCCATAATTAGCTCTCCTTATGAAAAATTTGGTTTTCGAGTGTGTGACCATTTACCAGTTGACGATACTGCCAACCTTGTTGATAACAAAAGTGTAGAAGATTGATATCAAAAGGCTCAGCGGTTTTTTCAAACTCGATCACATATTCTTTTGCTTGGCTCATATAAACATGATGTACATGGGCAAGGCCAGCAAGCTTTGCTTCTACATCATCATATTGTTGATTTAACTGCAGCGTAATAAAGTGTTTATTATCCTGCGTGCTAGAACGGGCTTGATGCTCACTTAACACCCCTTTATCAAGGTGTAACACCTGAGAGCATAATCGCTCAAGCTCAGTTAAGTCATGGGAGCTTAAAATAAATGTTGCTTCGTTACTTAAAGAACTTACCAGCTCCCTTACCTCACGAGCATGAATTGGATCAAGGCCTGCAGTTGCTTCATCAAGCATCACTATTTCAGGTGAACCAATTAATGCCTGTGCAATCGTCACTCGCTTACGCATACCATGAGAAAGGTCATCCGGTCGCTGCTTAGCCACTTCTGACAAACCAACCAGCTCTAAAACACGAGCCGTTTCTTTTTTACGAACCGCACCACTGAGCCCTTGTAATTGACCATAAAAGTTAAGTTGATGCGCAATACTAAAACGAGGATCAAGCTGGGCATCTTGTGGTAACGCGGTTAGCTTACCAAATAACGCCGCACTGCCTGGGGTATACCCCATTACCGATAGTTTTCCTGAGCTAGGTAAAATATAGCCACATAACAAACTGAATAACGTTGTTTTACCTGCACCATTAGGACCAACTAGCGCTACCGGCGCTCCTTTGTTTATCTCAAAGTTGACGTTATCGAGCGCTCGTTTAGCCCCATAGTTTTTTGACAAGCCTTGTGCTTGAATTAAAACGGTCATAATGAGCTCCTTGCAAAAATTCGTTCACCAGCAACCAGTAACACTGCCGTTTGTAAAAGTGGTAAACCAAGAGCCAATGTGACACCTGCACGCTGACCTGCCATTAAATCAAGTTGATAGCCCGGAAATATGTAATTTAAAACCTCAAATGCAGGCCATTGCCATGTTAGTAAGCCAATCACAATATTACCGCCAGCAAAGAACAAAATAGCCAATACAAATGCAAGACGCGATGAACGGGCAAATGTATTTAAAAAGCTCATCAAAGCAATAAATGGCATAACCGCAACAAGCAAATAAAATAACAACATAAAGCTTCGCGATAAGCCAGAAAGCAGCAAACTTGGCTCACGATAGCCAAGCATTGCAACCGTTGCCATCAAGGTAACAAACAACAATGCTGCTAAAATGAGTAGCTGCCCTAAAAAGCGGCCAATGATAATTTCTGAACGAGTGGCTCTAAGTGATAAAAAGCGTAACGTACCTCGTTGTCTGTCGCCCACTGTTTGGTCACTACATAGAAACAAACAAAAGCTTGGGAAACTAAATAGAGCAATCAGCCAATAAACGGCAAGTTCAGATTCAGGCCAATCAAGTAATTTACTGATGCCAATGGCGCCAAATGCTTGCCTTGCAAAGTCGGCAAAATCAGGTGAGCTAATCAAGGTCACAGATTGGGCAATGGGATAGCGTAAAATAAGTAGCCAACAAATGGCAAAAGCGGCAACCGCCAACAAACCACGTTTGGTCAGAAATAGTCGTACCAGCTCAAATTGGGCAATTTGTGCAAGACGTTTAGGATGTAACTGCGTCACTCATAATCCTTAATGAATTTTATTATTAGAATTACACTAAGTTGAAACAGCTTGAATTACCAGAAAAAAAAGACCCGACAAGCGGGTCTTATGTAACAAAGTATAAACTTTTAACCTAGAGGTGGCTTTCGTACACTGCAAGCGCTTGGTCAAGGTCGGCTAGTAAATCAGCCACATCTTCAAGACCAATGTGTAACCTTATTACCGGGCCTTGCGACCAACCTGTTTCAGAGCGAAGCCCTTTCATGCTGAGGTTTGCCGTGACTAAGCTCTCATAACCACCCCAAGAAAAGCCCATTTTAAAATGGTGTAGGCTGTCTAAAAACGCATCAATCGCTTGTTGATTACCCTGCTTCATTACAAATGAAAATAAGCCGTTACTGCCATCAAAGTCTCGTTTAAAGAACTCATGACCCGGGCACGTTGCAAAAGCCGGATGGCGAATATGATCAACCAATGGGTGTGTTTCAAGCCATTTAGCCACTTCGATGGCGGCTTGTTCATGCTGCTTTAAACGCACAGCCATCGTACGCAGACCACGTAGCGCTAAATAAGCATCATCAGCAGAGGTACATTGACCAAGTAAGTATGAATTTTCGCGAAGGGTTGGCCAATACTTTTTATTGGCTACCGCCACCCCCATCATCACATCAGAGTGACCAACTATATATTTTGTCGCTGCTTGAATACTAATATCTACGCCATGCTCAAGCGGTCTAAAATGCAGGCCATTACCCCAGGTGTTATCTAGCATGGTCATTACACCACGCTCATTTGCCTTAGCAACCATGGCTGGCACATCTTGCACTTCCATGGTGATTGAGCCAGGTGATTCTAAAAACAATACGCGAGTGTTATCTTTAATAAGCTCACTAATCCCTGCACCAATTCCCGGCGGGTAATAAGTTGTTTCAATTCCTAATCCAGCCAGTATTTTGTCGCAAAAATCACGGGTCGGCTCGTAAGCGGTATCCACCATTAAAATATGATCGCCCGTTTTCACAAACGAGAGTAGCGCATTGCTTATTGCAGCCGCACCTGATGGATATAGCGCACAGCCTTCGCCGCCCTCAAGTTCAGCAATTGCTTCTTGCAGAGCAAAGTGTGTCGTCGTACCGCGACGGCCATAAAATAAAGTTTTGTCGCCTCGTTTCTTCGCCGCTGCTTTTAAATCAGCCACTGAATCGAATACTACCGTTGATGCACGTTGCACCACAGGGTTCACAACCCCTTGTGTGTACGCTTTTTTACGCCCTGCAGAGACGATTTGGGTATTTTTATTTGTCTTTGTCATAATTTGTCCAAGCTGTGCTTTACAGGTTGCGCCAGTGCTCAACCAAAAATCGAGAAATAGAATCTTGTCGGGTTAGTTTAAGATGACTGCCCTGCTCATGCCATTGGCCGAATTCATTAAGTTCAGCACGGCTAAACCATCTTGCATCGTCTAACTCGTCTTTATCTACCTGAATATCTTCTGAAACTGCTGTGGCCATAAAGCCAAACATAATTGATGATGGAAATGGCCAAGGCTGTGAAGCGATATATTGAATATCTGTCACCGCAACACCAGCTTCTTCCATGACTTCGCGGGCAACGGCCTGCTCTAGTGTTTCACCTGGGTCAACAAAACCGGCAAGAGTTGAAAAAACACCGTCAGGCCAGCTTGCTTGACGGCCTAGCAAGCAGCGCTCAACCCCATCTGAAAAGGTTTTTGTGACTATCATAATCACCGCAGGATCGGTTCGCGGAAAAGTTTGATGCTGGCAAGTTTGGTTCTCACATAAACGTGAATGCCCTGCTTCAACCATGTTATTTTCATGACCACAACGACCACAAAAACGGTGCGTTGCGTGCCAAAAACACAAGCCCCTTGCCAATGCGGCAATCGAGCCTTGTTTTAGCTCAACTTGTGGGCCTAACTTGCGAATATCTACAAATTCAGCGCCATTGAGCATAGGCTCAATGAGTGAGTCTGGAACATGGCTGACATCTAAAGCAAAATGAGCCACATCATCATCGTCTAAACCCAACAAAATGCTTTTTGATAAATCGAGATGATCCACTTGAGATAAGCGTAAATAACACACTTCAGGACTGTCTTTAACAAATAAACTTTGATTGTTATTGACCAATAACCAGCGACTCTGAGAGTTCATTTGAGCCTTTAACCACTTTGGATCTTTACGACGATTTGATGCACGATCCAATGGCATTTGAGAGTAATTCAGCATGGCATTCCTTGAAAATAGTTTACTCGCTAAAACTACCATAAGCGGATGATAAACCCAATTTATTACAGGCATAAAAAAAGCCCAAACTGGGCTTTTTTATTCTCTCTCACAATTTTACAAGGTCGCTAGGTGCGCTTGTAGTTTTTGGTTCTCAGCTTCAATATGCTGATAGAACTCTAAATCTTCTAACTTACTCGCTGCAGCTTTATCAATGATGATCACCGCATCTTTATGAAGTTGCAGTGCTGAAGCTGGGCATTTAGCCATTAACGGGCCTTCTACCATGGCATGAACGGCATCAGATTTACTTGCACCGGTTGCTAAAAGCACTACTTTTTTGGCTTCTAAAATAGTGCCAATACCCATAGTGATTGATAAATGCGGTTGATACTCACCCTCAGCAAAAAATCGCGCATTGTCTTCAATTGTCGCTTTGGTCAGTGTTTTAACACGGGTGCGTGATGTCAAACCAGATGAAGGTTCGTTAAAGCCAATGTGACCATTACGGCCAATACCAAGTAGTTGTACGTCAACACCACCAGCGTTAGTGATTTTTTGCTCATATTCAGTACAAGCAATAAGCGGGTTTACTGCATCACCCGGCGGTACATGGGTGTTTTGTTTATCGATATCAACATGGTTAAATAGTTGTTCATTCATAAAGTAACGATAACTTTGTGGATGATCGCCAGTTAAACCTAAGTATTCATCTAAGTTAAATGTTGTCGCTTGGCTAAACGAAATATCGCCAGCTTTATTTTTTTCGATCAGTTGTTGATACAAAGCAACAGGTGTTGACCCTGTGGCAAGCCCAAGAACCGAGGCTGGTTTTTTTAGTAATTGTTTCGCAAAGATGTTGGCACCATACGCTGCAACTTGGGCTGCATCATCAAGAATCACTATTTGCATATCGATTAGCTCTAATTATAAGTTGGAAAAAAATGGGACCTAAAACCCAACCCCACGTGCAATCGAGCTGGGTTTTAGATCAAACCACTGCCAGGATACGATGCAGTAGCTATAACCATTATGACAACGCTGTCATTATCACTTCTAGTTTTATCTTTGTAAAGTAAAAGTGAATAAAAAATTACTCTTTTTGCTAGTGTCTAATAATTATTAAACACTAACAAAGATCTTACGGCGATACATCCAATGCAATACCAGCATTTGTACTGCTAATAATGCAATTACCGCCATCAGGGGTTGCCATGCCTCTGGCACAGCTCGAACCACCCCACCAAATACGCTTTGGCTGACATAGCCCCAATTCACAAGACTTGACGCTAAGTAAATAATAATAGAGTTTGCACCTATGATCACAAAAGGATACGCGGCGCGTTGCCCTGGCAGAATATCCACCAGTGCATAAAATACGGCGAGCAATATGGCACTCCAGCCAACGGTTACAAGCACAAATGAGCTAGTCCAAAGTTCTTTATTTACTGGGAATTGTAAATCCCATAACCAGCCTAAGCATACACTTACCACACCTGCAGCGAATAATAAGGCGGTCATTTTCCACTCGCCAATTTGCTGAGCACGAGCCACTAATTGACCTGCAAACACGCCCATTAATGCATTAACTATTGCTGGGATATTCGACAACACACCTTCAGGGTCTACCACACGGTTTTGATAACTAATACCCGGTAGTAAGTGCGCATCAAACCATGCATTCCAACTTCCTGCCGCTGAAAGGTCGCCAGCACTGCCACCCGGCACTGGAACAAAACAAAGTAGTAGCCAATAACCCACTAAAATAGCTGCTGCGGTAATAATTTGTGTTCGTAAACTGGTATGCCAAACCAACATTGCACAGAAGAACCACGCAATAGCGATGCGGCCAAGCACACTGGCATAACGAATTTCATCCAACGCCATTGGCATCCCTGTGCCCCAGCCGTGGTTATACAAAATACCTAATAAACACAATAGTAAAAGACGTTTACCCGCCTTGCGGTAATAC
This sequence comes from Pseudoalteromonas sp. CO109Y, assembly GCF_004208935.1. Taxonomy (NCBI): domain Bacteria; kingdom Pseudomonadati; phylum Pseudomonadota; class Gammaproteobacteria; order Alteromonadales; family Pseudoalteromonadaceae; genus Pseudoalteromonas; species Pseudoalteromonas sp. CO109Y. The sequence goes on along the minus strand of NZ_SGPD01000030.1, from coordinate 53,911 downwards.
ACTTTGCGCTCATCAAACGGTAAATGGTCAATGCGTTTGGGGGCTAGCCCCATCGCCACACCCGATAAGAATATAAACAATGGGAAAATCAGATCGTAAAATGTGAAGCCATGCCAAACGCTGTGCACGGTGTGTGCTTCAAAAACTTTCCAGCCAGTCCAGCCTGTTAAAACGAAGAGCGCTGCGAATAGTGACTGTCCGCCTAATATCCAAAACATATCCATGCCGCGCAGTGCATCCAGCGATGCCAAACGTTTTCTTGTTGGTTGTGTTGTTGTCATTGTATTACCTTAAATAGAAAAAGCCCCGCGATACAACGGCGGGGTTTTTACCAGGGAAGCTTGTTATAGCGCTTTTCCAGCAATAAAGGTGGCTTGTACATTTTGCTGTGCGTCTAACACCACAAAGTCAGCGTCAAACCCGCTCAGTAAGCGACCTTTTTTATGTAAACCTAAATATTGTGCAGGATAAAGTGATGCCATACGTAAGCTCTCAGCAAGGCTAACATCCAATGTGTTCACTGTGTTGCGCACCGCACTTGCCATATCAAGTACGCTGCCTGCTAATTCACCGGTCGTTGAATTTAATCGATCGCCAGTACGAATAACTTTACGGCCATCAAAGAAATCAAACTCCATATCGTCAGTCCCTACAGGTGGCATAGCATCTGTGACTAACATAATTTTTCCGCGCTGTTTGCTGCGAATTGCTAATTTTGCTGATGATGGGTGAACATGGTGACCATCAACAATTAAACCGCACCAACTGTTATCATCCCAAAGCGCAGCACCCACAACACCCGGCTCTCGTGATGTAAATGCTGACATGGCATTAAATAAGTGGGTAAAACCATCAGCCCCTGCAGCAAGTGCAGCATTGGTGGTCGCAAAATCCGCATTGGTGTGGCCAATACACACTTTTACACCACACTCGACTAAGCGTGCGATATCATCAGCACTGACATTTTCAGGCGCTAGGGTTACCATTTTAATGCCTAAGTCTTGGCGGGCATAAATTGCAAATTCTTGCTCTGTAATAGGGCGAATAAATTGCTCGCTGTGGGTGCCTTTTTTCCCTAATGAAAGGTGCGGTCCTTCGAAGTGCACACCCATTACGCCCGGAACACCTTCAGCAATTGCTTGTGCAGTAGCATCGGCCGCTTTTGCCATGACTTCGACTTTGTCGGTAATCAGCGTGGGCATAATCGCTGTTGAACCAAACTGACCATGTGCTTTGGCTATTCTATCTAAGCAATCTGGCGTTTGTTCAGCGTTAAAAAACGCTCCGCCACCGCCATTCACTTGTACATCAATAAAACCGGGTGCCACTAACCCCTTTAATGCAACGGCATTAGCATCTGCTTCAACAAACTTAAACACACCATTGTCGACGCTAAAATATACGTCAGATAAAAATTCGTCACCGGTAAACAATGAACTTGCATGATAAATCGTCATTACAAACTTACCTCTTGGTTTTGTTCAAGCACAGATTGCTGAGCAAAATACACAGCGCCCATTTCCGGTGGTTGAATAGGAGATTCAACGCGTTTCGCAATATCCTCTGCAAGCCACTTATTTAATGGCTCAGCTAAGCCACCAATCATAGATAAACGTGGCGGGTTATTCTCTAATAAACGCTGAGCTAATTTACTAACGTAATCAGCACCCTCTTTAACAATCGAAACCGCAACTTTGTCATTGTTATTGGCTGCTTCAAATACATAGCGGGCTAATTTGGCAAAACTACTCGAAGGCTGACCAGACATTTTTTCAACAATCGCCATCGCATTGTCAGCTGCAAAATGCTCGGTGATCACTTTAGTCAGATTTGTTGATTCACCTAGGCCATCAAGGTCTAATAAGGTCGCTTTTATTGCTTCAAGACCCATCCATGCACCACTGCCTTTATCTCCTAGAGCAAAGCCATGACCGCCAAAATTAGTTGTGCGACCATTTACACAAGAAAAACCACAAGAGCCAGTGCCTGTGATGATCACCGCACCATCACTCCCTTCGTGTGCGCCGATACAGGCTGTGTGTAAGTCAGTGGTGAGGAACATTTGTTTAAATGGATGCTCCCATTCCATAATCTTGTCGTACAAGCTTGGTAGGTTTACACCTGCTAAACCTAACCCGGCATAAAGCTGATGAACGGTTTCAAGCGGTAAACCCGCATCACGAAGTGCTAATTGTGTTGAGACCATAATTGATTCGAGAGTACGTTCCAAACCATGTAATGGATTTGCAGGACCACCTAGGCCAGTTCCTAATACACCTTGTTTAACAGAGTAGATAGTTGCTCGACATTTCGTTCCGCCACCATCGATACCAATAAACAATTGGTCCTCATTCACACTCTTCGCCATCATTTAACGACCCCTAGCCTTCGTTTAGTTTTTGTCTAAATCGCATTATTTTTCTTATCAGAATGCGAAATCATCTCAACCTTTGTTGATTTAATGTTACACAACAAATGACAGCGTTGTCATTATATTTTTTATAAAAATTCGTATAACTTTCATATTTATTTTTAATTTATTGAATTAAAACGCTTTATTTAACAGACAAGAAAATTAGAAACCACATCAACAATGTCCTATAACACCTTTATTTATGCTTTTTTGCATAATTTAGTGTGTTGCGCGTGACTATTCCTTTATTTATCATCAAGTGTAGCTAATGTTAGCTTAGCCGAAATAATACTTTAGTTAAACATTTTATTTTTATAGGAATATTTTTTTACCTTGATAGTAGCAGAGAATCATCAATACAATGAAATTCAGCAGCAGATTGCTTTAAAATATCAGCGGTAAGGTGCTCTGCCCCGTAGACATCACATGGTAGCTGATACTTATTCGCTAAGTGACCAAGTAATAATGCAAAATCACCATCACCCGAAAGTAATACCATTTTATCGAGCTGCTTAGCATGTTCTAGCATGTCAATGGTAATGCCAACATCCCAATCCCCTTTCGCACTGCCATCTCTGCGCTGAATAAAAGGTTTTAGTTTTACCTCAAAGCCAATTGCGCGCAAAATATTTTGAAACTGCGATTGCTTTTCATCCCCACGATATATTGCATACGCTATGGCGCAATCGATTTGGTAGCGTTCGCTCATTTGCGCCCAAAAGGCATTGTAGTCAAAATTTTTCTTGTAGCTTTCTCTACAGGTGTAATAAATGTTTTGTACATCTACAAAAATACCGACTCTTGGCTTATCAACTGCTGACATAACTTTTCTGTTTTTAGTGATTTGTGTTCACTGTAGCATATCTAGGTTGATATTTACGAAAAAGTAACCTAAATTGGTTACATAAAACAAAGTAACCAAATTTGGTTACTTATCGCAATGTAACTAAATTAAGTTACTTAACCTAAGGGATCATAATGATTGCGGTGATCAGCGGTGATTTAATTAAATCACAAAAAATTCCACAACAAGAATACGACGCCATGCTTTATCAGCTTGATCAAAGCTTACGCTTTGTTGCTAAGCGCTTTAACGCAAGCTTTACCATTTACCGTGGCGATGCATTGCAAGTACAGCTAACAGAGCCTGAGCTGGTATGTCATGCTGCCATCTTGCTGTATTTGCAAATGAAGGCAGCCAATTATGAGCTGCGACAAAGCTTGGCTATTGGCTCACTCGACAACCCACGCGCCGATATAAAAACAGCCACAGGCAGTGCTTATACATTATCTGGCCGTGGTTTAGATAACATCGGCCAGCAACGCTTAGTGTTAAATATTGAAAATAACGCCCTTGAAGAAGGCTTTGCGCTTAATATTGCGCTTGTCGAAGTCCTGCTTGAAAAAATGAGTCAAAAGCAGGCTAATGCCCTGTTTTATTATTTAACCGCCGAGAACAATAGCCATGCAGAGCTTGCCAAAGAGCTTAATACTAGCCGAGAGAATGTCACTAAGTTACTCAACCTAGCCCATTATCAACTTATCGAGCGTTTTATAAATTACAGCCAAACCACACTCAAAGGATTGTTATGACCAGTTTTGCTCTATTACTCACCGGGTTAGTGCTAGGTCACTTACTTGCTGACTTTTATTGGCAGCCAATGAGCTGGGTACACGATAGAAACAACCGTCACTTTCGTGCCAGTAAGCTCTATTTGCACGTATTAACACACGGTGTGACCTCTTTAGCTGTACTCACTCTGTGGGAATACACATACGGCTGGCAAGAGTTCTCTCGTGTATTGTTAGCAACGGTTGCGATTGTGCTAAGCCACTATGTCATTGACTTGGCAAAGTCGTATTCAAATAAAGGCGTAGTGCCGTTTTTACTCGACCAGTTGGCACATCTTGTTGTGATTGTAATGCTAAGCGTTTGGCTTAGTGATAAGAATGAGTTTTATAGCTTAGCGTGGCAGAAGCTGATTGCCCTCGATACCTTATTTGTTATTGCAGCTTATTTATTGGTGCTCAACCCAAGCTCTGTGTTTATTCGCATGATGCTGGAGAAAATCAATATTCAGATAAACAATGAAGGCAGTATTCCTGCTGCGGGGCATTTTATTGGCTTGCTCGAGCGAGTGTTGATGCTGAGCTTTATCTTGCTAGGTGAATACGGCGGCGTGGGTTTTCTGCTGGCGGCCAAGTCTATCTTTCGATTTGGTGATTTAAAAGAAAGTAGCGAAAAACAACTCACTGAATATGTCATGCTGGGCACTTTGTTAAGTGTCACCGTGACACTCTTTATTGGTGTCGCTACCTTATATTGCATTAAACTCGTTTAATCGCTTAGAAAAACAAAAACGCGCAATTGCGCGTTTTTTTATTTTTACTGTTATTAACTATCCCCAGCGGGTTTACGTCTTGGGCGAGATGGTCCCGATACACGCTGGCGATTACCCACAGGTTTATTACCTGCTGGTTTATTGTTATTCGATTTATTCCCGTTGTTAGCGCCTTTTGGGTTTTGGCCCTGCTCTTTACCCTTACCCTGCCACTTACCTTGTGAAGGTCGCTTTTGCGATTTAGGTTTTGGCTTTTGTGCAGGTTTTGCTGCACCTTGACCATCTTGAGCTGGTGCTTTTGGCTTTTTCGGTTTCTTTGGTTTTTTCGGCTTGATTGGACGCGTATCTAGTGGCTTTTCAGCAACTGGTTTGCTTGGCTCAAAACCTGCTTCGGTTGCACGCGGAATAAGCTCACCAATAAAGCGCTCAATACCATACAAATCGTCGGCATCATCTGCTGTTACAAACGATATAGCATGACCCGATGCACCCGCTCGGCCTGTACGGCCAATACGGTGAACGTAATCTTCATAAATATTCGGTAAATCGTAGTTAACAACGTGAGGTAGCTCAACAATATCTAGGCCACGGGCAACGATATCGGTTGCAACTAGTACGCGCACTTCACCCGATTTAAAGCCTTCGAGTGCCTTAACGCGAGCGCCTTGCGATTTATTACCGTGAATGGCAGCGCCAACAATATCATCGCGTTCAAGCTGCTTAACTAAACGGTTTGCACCATGCTTGGTACGGCAAAATACTAATACTTGTTGCCAATCATTAGTACGGATCAAATGGCTAAGCAATGCTGTTTTACGTGATTTATCTAGCGCATAAACAGATTGAGTAACCGTTTTAGCTGTGGTGTTTTTTGCCGCAACTGAAATTTCAACGGGGTCGTTAATGAGCCCTTTTGCAAGTTCACGAATTTCATCAGAGAACGTCGCTGAGAACATCAGGTTCTGACGTTTAGCAGGCAATTTAGCAATGATACGTTTGATGTCATGAATAAAGCCCATATCAAGCATACGGTCGGCTTCATCAAGGATCAGCACTTCTAAATCATCAAACTTAACAGCATTTTGATTGTGTAGATCTAATAAACGACCAGGTGTGGCAACTAAAATATCAACACCTTTACGAAGGCGCATCATTTGCGGATTAATTTTAACGCCGCCATAAACAACAAATGAGCTAACATTTGAATGCTTAGCATATTGCTCAACATTTTCGCTTACTTGTAGAGCCAGCTCGCGAGTTGGTGCCAATACTAATGCGCGTACTTTATTGCCACCCGCTTTAGGGCCTTTTGACAAACGCTCAATTAACGGCAGCGTAAAACCTGCTGTTTTACCTGTACCAGTTTGCGCTGCGGCCATAACATCGCGGCCTTCAATGATCGCAGGGATAGCTTGTGATTGAATAGGCGTTGGTGCTTCATAGCCCTTTTCTAAAACTGCATTTACTAAAGCTGGTGATAAACCTAACCCATCAAAACTCATACTATCTCTCTTTAAAAAATTCAGCCGATTCGGCGAAGTGCGCGCATTATACCTAGGATAGTCAATAATGCATGGAATTATTTGCAAACTAACACTTAATGCTGAACTTAGCAGACTAATTTAAGGCATAAAAAAAGCGGCTTTAATGCCGCTTTGTTCTCATATACCCAATCTTTACTTAACACCAAGTTCGCGTAAACGCTCTTGTAAGTAGCTGTCTGCTGTGTAGCGCTCAGAAAGCACAACATCAGGACGCGGGTGTAAGAATAGTGGTAACGAGATACGTGATTTCGTTGACGCTTTACCCGTTGGGTTGATCACGCGGTGAATCGTTGATGGGAAGTAACCACCTGACGCTTCTTGAAGCATGTCACCAATATTGATGATCAGGTTACCAAAATCACATGGTACGTCTAACCAACCGCCATCTGTTTTTTGTACTTGTAAACCTGGCTCATTTGCCGCAGGTAATACAGTTAATAAGTTGATGTCGCCATGTGCTGCTGCACGGATTGCACCTGGCTCTTCATCACCTGTCATTGGAGGGTAATGAAGAATACGCAGGAGTGTTTGCTCAGAGTTAGCAATCATATCTTTAAGGTCGATAGAGAACTTAGCACGCACTTCTTCTGGAGCTTCAGCTTGAACCCAGCTTAATAATGTTGCTGCAAACTCATTCGCTAAACGGTAGTACTCACGGATTTCTTCTTCTAGCTGTGCTGGAACACGGCCTTTTGGATAAACGTGGTAATACTCTTTAATATCTTTAACGGTAAAGCCTTTTGCAACTTCTGACACTGATGGTGGGAAGTAACCATCTTGTGTTTCTTTTGAAAATAAAAACTCGTGCTTTTGCTCAGAATTAAAGAATTCTTGCCAATTTTTGTAAATAGACTCAACTAATGACTGAGGGATTGGGTGATTTTTTAATACACCGAAACCTGTGTTTCTTAGTGACTCAACAAATTGAGCGGCCGCATCGCTCGCTTTATAATCAACGGTAGGTAAATGTTGCATTTGTCTTTTCCAGTGAATAAGGTTCTAGAAGTCTGTGCTAAGCATAGCATTTCTTCATTATAGCGCTTCGCGAGGATAGAGAAACACAGGCAAAAACATAAGGACTTATGTCCGCCCCACCTTGCTTAGCTCCTTAACTTTGATACAGATCAACTAACCCCTTAAGTAGTATAATATGTACTATTACCTAAACTTTGATATGGTTAATTAGACACATTTCAACGCAAAAGGATCGCTAATGTTCAAAAATCTGCAAATCTTACTTTTCAGTGCGCTGATACTTGTAACCAATCAGGCCATCTGTGCAGAACAAGCAAACTATAAAGTCGAAAATATTAAAGACAACGTATATCGCTTTAGTGCTGGCCATTATCACAGCGCTTTTATGATTGTTGATAACCAGGCCTTAGTGACTGATCCTATTAATAGCGATGCCGCAAAATACTTAAAAAGCTATATCAAGAAAACCTTTAATGCCGATATCAAGTACATGTTGTACAGCCATAGCCATGTTGACCATGCAATGGGCGGTAATGAGCTAATCGATAACAACACCACGGTCGTCGCTCATCAATTTGCAGCTGAGGACCTTAAATTAAATAAAGTGCCAACTGCCCTGCCTGATCTTACATTTACCGATACACTCAAAGTCGATTTAGGTGATAGCTACGTGCTTCTTAATTACTACGGGCCCAATAATGGCCGCGGCAATGTCAGTATGCGTTTTATGCCTGCCAATGTACTTTATGTTGTTGATTGGATTGTGCTTGGCCGCATGCCATATAAAAACCTGATTGGTTACGATATTAACGGCATGCTGCATTCAACCAAAGCAGTACTAAATGAACCTGCGTTTGCTGCATTTATAGGTGGCCATGCAGATACTGGCAACCGCGATGATGTTGTCTCTTATTTACACTATATTCAAGACTTACACACTGCTGTGCGCGATGGCATGTTAAAAGGTAAAAATCTTGCGACCTTACAAAAAGAAATAAGCTTACCTAAATACAGCCATTTAAAAATGTACCAGCAATGGCTACCACTGAATATTGAGGGTGTGTATAACAACCTTGTCGAGATGGGTTATTTTAATTTTCGCAGCGACATTGATGCTCAGTTTTAACTGAGCATCAATAGCGAGATAAAAACGCGTTAAGTTCTTTACTCATACGTGCAACAAGCGATTTTGGGCCACCATCATACATATCGTTATGGCGCGAATCTTTAAGCTTAATTTGCGTCACTGGGTATACAGCGAGCTCTTGCGGCGTTAGCAATACGTTGTCATCTGCTGGGTAATCGCTACCGCGTAGTGTCAGTACAGCAATATTTTTGTTTCGCGGGATCAGCATACGGCGATGATCAAGGGTGATCAGCTTAGCTACCTTAGCGGGATAAATAGCCGCATATAATGCTGCAATATCTCCCCCATTTGAGTGCCCAAATAAAGTGAGCTTATTAAAGTCATACTCAGGATAACGCTTTGCAAGTTCTACGGCTAAAAAATCAAGGGTTTGTACACCACGGTGCCAGTTTTCCATGCGTGTGGTCATGTATGGTGGCTCCGGGTTTAAACTCGGATCACCTTTTAACTCATGAGCAACTTCAACCGTTAAATAACCATGCTGATGAAAGGCCTGCTGGGCAAATTGATAGTCTGTATGTGCCATACCATAGCCTGCCCCAATAAACGCCACGGGGCATTTCTTCTTTATCGTACATTTGCTATCGGCTTCTGTAATGGTCACCGGAATATGGCGTGCCCGCTCAGTATCAAACAGTGTCTCTGTTTGATTTGCAAAGGCTGTTTGCCCGCAAAGAGTTAAAGCAAGCATTAGCGCCGCCTTTTTAATATTTAACATGATAATTTGAATTCTAAGCTACGTTTAACCATAGGCCACTCACCATCAATAATTGAAAACACCACGGTGTCGCGTACGCATCCATCGGCCATAATTTGGTGATTACGAAGCACCCCATCTTGTTTTGCTCCTAAGCGAGCAATGGCATTGCGCGAAGCCTGGTTATGCCAATGAGTACGAAACTCAACGGCAATCACATTAAGTGTTTCAAATGCATAACTCAGCAGCAGTTTTTTACAATCAGTATTAACCCCAGTACGCTGAAAACGCTTGGCATACCAGGTATAGCCAATTTCTAAACGGCGGTTTTTACTGTCGATATTACAAAAGCGAGTTGAGCCTATCACCTCATCGGTGTGTTTATCGATGACAGCAAATGGTAATGCGCGACCAAGTGACTGTTGTTCAAACGCCATACTTAAATAATCGTCAACACGTTCTTCATTGGGCACCGAGGTAAACCAAAGCTCCCAAAGCTTTCCATCTGAAGCGGCGTTAACTAAAGCATCACGGTGCTCAAGCGTTAACGGCACTAATTTAACAAATTGACCTTCTAAGGTGATGGGACTTAAATCCATAACTTTCCTTAACTTTAATTAGCAATAATATTTAATCCACCAGCTCTATATCGAGCCCTGCTAATAAATCCAAAGCAGCATAACGTTCAAATTTGGCCTTACTGATATTGTTAGCTGTTATATCAATGGCGAAGTGGCTGGCACCAATAAAATTAGCCTTACTGAGGTTGGTTTGTTGGAACAAGCTGTCACGAAAGTCCGTATCAGTAAAATCAGCTGAAGATAAATCTGCATGTCTAAAATCAACATCTTTGGCAAAACAGCTGCGCATTTTTAAAGCTTTTAAACTAAGTTCAAAAAAGCTGCTGTGGCTAAGTTCAGAGCCAACAAAACTCACTGGGGCACGGCTGGCAAGTAGCGGCCAATCAACATCAGTAAAGCGCACACTGGTTAATTTACACTGTTTAAAGCTTACTTCTTCAAGCGAGGTGTATCTAAGCCCAAGCGCAGCTAAATTACAGTTTTTAAACTCACACTCTATGAACCGACAGTTTTCAAACTGACTATTGCTAAAGTCACAGTCAATAAATTCACATTGCTCAAATTCGCAATGCGAAAATGTTTGCCCTGCAAGGTTTACTTCAAAGGTGTGTTCAAAATAAAGCGAGTGGCTTGCGATCACGCGGTGGTCTCAATATCTTGTTTAAGCGCAAGTACTGCAATAAAAATAAGACCAAACAATGGAATTAGCGCTAGTAACCCACCAATAACGGCCACCACGATTGGTGTTGAGGTTTTGCGCTTACCTAAGTAATAGCTGATAGCGGCAAACACAGGAATTAAAATAACAATTATTTGCCCGATTAAAGTTGCATTGATATTCATTCTCTCTCCTTGAAGAACATACTAAATATTCATTTAAGCACAAAAAAACCCTAAGGCATACACCTTAGGGTTATTATTCATTAAGTCTTATAATTCAGGCTATTATGAATTATTCAGCGTCTTTCGCTACAACATCAATTGCAAGCTCAGTTAATGCATCTGCATTTGCTTTGCTTGGTGCATCTGTTAATAAACATGACGCTTGAGTTGTTTTAGGGAAAGCAATAACGTCACGAATGTTATCAGTACCGCATAACAACATAACTAAGCGGTCAAGACCAAACGCAAGACCTGCATGCGGTGGCGTACCGTATTTAAGTGCATCAAGTAAGAAACCAAACTTGTCTTGTTGCTCTTGCGCTTCGATACCTAAAATTCTGAATGCTGTTTCTTGCATTTCTGCATTGTGAATACGTACCGAACCACCACCAACTTCGTAGCCGTTTAATACCATGTCGTATGCATCTGATAGTGCACCAGCTGGGTTTGCTTCAAGCTCTTCAGGAGAAATACCTTTCGGTGCAGTGAATGGGTGGTGAACCGCATGCAATGTACCTTCGTCGTCTTCTTCGAACATAGGGAAGTCAACAACCCATAATGGTTTCCAGCTATCAAGATCAGTAATGCCTAAATCAACACCAATCTTAAGACGAAGCGCACCCATTGCTTCGTTTACAACGTTGCGCTTGTCAGCACCAAATAAAATGATGTCGCCAGATTGTGCGTTAGTACGCTCAAGTAATTGGTTGATCACTTCTTCGTTTAAGAACTTAGCGATTGGTGACTGTACACCTTCAACGCCCGCAGCACGGTCGTTCACTTTCATCCATGCAAGGCCTTTCGCGCCATAGATACCAATGAATTTAGTGTAATCGTCGATTTGTTTACGAGAAAGCTCAGCACCGCCTGGTACAGTTAATACAGCAACACGGCCTTTTTCGTCATTAGCAGGACCAGAGAATACTTTAAACTCAACGTCTTTTACTAAATCAGCAACGTCTACAAGTTGCATTGGGTTACGTAGGTCTGGTTTATCAGAACCATATAAACTCATTGCTTCGCTGTATGGCATTACTGGGAAGTCGCCTAAGTCAACGTCTAATAATGATTGCCACATTTCACGGATCATTTTCTCAGTCATTGCACGCACTTCATCAGAGCTCATAAATGACGTCTCTAAATCGATTTGTGTGAATTCTGGCTGACGGTCAGCACGTAAGTCTTCGTCACGGAAACATTTAACAATTTGATAGTAACGGTCAAAGCCCGACATCATTAATAATTGTTTAAATAACTGTGGTGACTGAGGTAAAGCGTAGAAGCTACCCTTGTGAACACGGCTAGGTACTAAGTAGTCACGGGCACCTTCAGGTGTTGCTTTTGTTAGTACCGGTGTTTCGATATCTAAGAAACCATTGTCATCTAAGAAACGACGCACAAAGCTGCTCGCTTTTGCACGAAGTTTGATACGGTCGCTCATTTCAAGACGACGTAAATCAAGGTAACGGTATTTTAAGCGGCGCTCTTCAGAGTTTTGCTGATTAAAGTCAAGTGGTAATGGCTCTGAACGGTTGATGATAGTTAAGCTTGTGCCTAAAATTTCAACTTCACCTGTTGCCATGTCTTTATTTACTTGGCTATCAGGGCGTGCGCGAACAACACCTTTTAACTGCACACAAAACTCTTGACGTAGTTTATTCGCAGTATCCATTAATCCTTCTACTTCAGGATCAAAAACAACTTGTACTAAACCTTCTCTGTCACGTAAATCGACGAAGATAAGGCCACCAAGGTCACGGCGTTTGTTGATCCAACCACATAGTTCAACTTCTTGATCTACGTGAGATTTATTTAGCTGTCCGCAATATATAGAGCGCATAGTATTCCTGTCAGTTAAAGACTTATAGCCGCCTGCTCTTAAGAGTTCGCTATTTTGAGAGCAAAAGCCACTATACATAGTAATCATTTAAGGCAAAGCATTATACCCAAACCATCGCAAAATGCGAGTGCCAGCAGTACCTGTCGGGGACTAAATATATACCCCGACTTCTGAGCAAACATTTCTTTTGATACACTAGCTAAAGTTGAAATTTATTGGTTGATTTAATGCTGTATTTAGGTTGTCCGCAGTGGTCTAGCACCGCATGGAAAGGAAATTTGCTCTCTAGTCACTGTAAAAGCGCCGACATGCTCAGTGAGTATGCGCAATGCTTTAATTCAGTCGAGGGCAACACCAGTTTTTATGCTGATCCAAGTCATGAGTCATTATTACGCTGGCATGATGCGGTACCCGAAGACTTTAAATTTACGTTTAAGTTTCATCGGCGTTTTAGTCACGAATTACAGCTGACGAATATAAATAGTGAGCTTAATGCATGGCTAAACTTATTTGAGCCAATTTTTGCTAAAACGGGGCAAATTATGTTGCAGCTACCCCGCGCCTTTGGCCCAGATGCTCTACCCCTGCTTGCTAATTTTATTGCACAACTCCCCAAGCAACTTAGTTACGGTGTAGAAGTACGTCACCCCGGCTTTTTTAATAAGGATGATGCTGAGATTCGTTTAAATCAGCTGTTAATTGAAAATAATATAGATCGCATCAGTATGGATACCCGCGCTTTATTTGCTGTACCCGCCGATACCGATGCACTCATTGATGCGCAAAAGAAAAAACCTTATTTACCTGTGCATGCCATTGCAACAGGAAATCAGCCTATGCTGCGCTTTGTGATTGCCAGTCTTGAACATGAATACAAGTCGTATTACCAGCCATGGCTGAAAAAAGTAAAGCAATGGCTTGATGAAGGAAAATCACCCTATTTGTTTTTTCATACCGCAGATAATCGCCAGTCACCACTTTTAGCAAGACAGTTTTGCCAAGATTTAGGTTACAATCACCCCGTAATAACGCCTTTTATAGGTGAACGCGAAGCAAGCCAAAGCAGTTTATTTTAGCGCCCGATTTATCAGAGAAAATATGAAAGATTACAGCCGTTATTTTCAAGGTTACCCGCCCCATATCATTGAGCAAGTGTTACAGCTATTTAATGGTGACAGAGCCGCAAAATACCTTAAAGGCAAATACCCTGATGCGCATAGTATTACCAGCGATAAAGCTTTATACAATTACGCCACTGAACTAAAAAAGCGCTACCTTAAAAATGCCCTGCCTTTTGGCCGTGCCGCATTCAAAAAGCAAGGCGATATGGTCACAAATGCCTTGGGGACCCATACTTTTCGTATGCAAGGTAAAACCAGAAAACACGATCTTGCCATTAATAGCGACCTACTTCGCGCACCTGAGCCACTTCTCAAAGCACTCGTCGTACACGAGCTGGCTCATTTTAAGGAAAAAGACCACAACAAAGCCTTCTATCAACTTTGCTGCCACATGGAGCCGCAATACCATCAACTAGAACTGGATTTAAGAATATTCAGTGTGTTGGTAGGTGAAGGGAAAAATCCGTACTAAGCGCAAAGCTTATAGCTGTAAGTCTTAAGCTTTAAGCTAGCACTTCTTAAACTTGAAGCTTTCAGCTTGTAACTTAGCGCTATATTTCTGTAACCTCAAACCTTCTTTGCCCTATTAGCTGCCCAGATTCGGTAACCACTTTAACGACCCATTTTCCTGCGGCATTTGCAGGGAAATTCGTTTTATGGCTCCACGCTCGATAGCCCTCTTTACGACCACCAGAAATATCCAAGGCTATGCGGTCAACTTCTTTTCGATTATGCACCCAAACGTGGAAGATTTTTTCATTTAAACCTCGCGGTGCTTTTACCGCACTAAAACTATATAGACCGTTTTCATGTAAGCTCTGCTCAGTGAGTTCTGTTATTGGCGAAAGCGGTTTACGAGCTTGTGGATCTAACTGATATGACATACTCATATCGGTTAAACGCAGTGCTGCAGGTGGCACAAAACTACGTAATTGCCAAAGCCCTGCACTTAAAGCACAAAGCAATAACACCAATAACGGGAAACGCCACCATTTAGCATTGGGCATCAAATTGCCAAGACTGGGGACCGTTAAAATAACCGCTGTTATTAGTGCAATTTCAAAACTTTGGCTGGTCGTTAACTTTAATAAAATAGGCAAGGTAACCGACAGCACGACAAACAAAGAAAAGCTATGAAACACACTAAACCAGACACTGTGCCTTGCAAGCTTTTTATAATAGAGAGGATCAACAACAGAAACGAACGCGCAAAGAATAATTAAAGCGGTAAACGCGGCCTGACCATGGTCCCAAGTAGTCACCGCCAAGAAGAATGGTAAAGCAAAAAACAAACTTTCTTGCTGCACAACTTGCAGCGCAAAGCGCATCACGTTGGGCGACACCGCCACTCCAAAACGCTCCTCTACTTTATCTCTTAGCCAGTTATCTATTAACAACCACAACCAAGTGACTAATAACAAAATAGAGATAAGTTGCGAAAACGATTCTTTTCGTTCAACAAAGACATAGCTTGCCACACCACTGCAAAAAGCCAACACCGCCATCAACCCCGGCCGCTTCTGCATCATGAAAACAAATTTAGTTATAAAGTTTTTTAAGTAATTCATGCAATCATCAAATCCATTTAAGGCTTTATGAGTAAAGCATAAATTGGATGAATGTAGGCTTTAAAACGAGCTTTAAGTTCTAAGTTTTAAACTGTAAGTTTTGAGCCAAGACTAGTTACTCAACCGCATCGATTATGAAGGTTCGTAAATAACAATTTGACTCAACCACCAGTTAAGTTCATCGTCAATTTGCCATGCCTCACATGAATTCAGATGTTTTAAAATTACCTGCTTATCAGACTGGCAACTAACTGCTTTTAATACAAGGTTACCATTTTCCCAAAGTGTTGCTCTTGCTATAAGGCCATTGCCCTTAATTTCAATGTATTGAGCTTTAGTTGGCTCACCCAATTGAGCAGAAAGAACCACCTTGAGATTTTCAATTGTCAAAATTTTAGATTTTGAATTTCTCCAATTTTCTAATTCTTGTAGCACTATTTTCCTCAACCTAAGAATGTAAGCAATTGCTACCAAGCACTATTTTTTATACCAAGGTAGCTTACAAGGCCCTTAACCTAATGAGTCAAAGCAAATTTCCGTGTAACTCTCATGTGAAATACCAAGGTTAAATTTTCCATACTCAGCTTGATTAGATTCGCTATCTTCAAGCCAAAGTTGTTTTGCTTCTAACAAATCAGAAATATTATCAATCTCTCGGACTCCATTAAGTACAACATGTAAAGTCTCCGATTGAGTTTGGAATGTCACAAACACTTGAAATTCACTCCCAGAGCGTTTTAACTTCACTTCATCGACTATAACATCTTGGTATATGTGATTAAATTTCAATTCAATTGCCTATTGAGTTATTTCAGTAGATTAATTTATGTATTACACACCAAAACATTAACTTAACGAAAGCTGCAAAACCATATTTCAAACTTAGGGCTTAGTACCCTCAATTGAATTTCAGCGTTGAAATAAACTCAACATAAAACACTAAGTGCTATAGCCTTTTAAAAACAAAAAAGCGCGGTCTGACCCGCGCCTCTATTTTTTATCTGACGGCTGAAAGCTGATGGCTGACAGCTCATGCCGTTGGGTTTCGCTACGCTCTACCCAACCTACGTAAGCTGTTACAAACCAAGTTCTGCCATAAAGTCATCATCTGCATCGTCTGCTTGTGATGATGCTTTTTGCTTTTCAGCTTTTTGTTTAGCTTCATTTTCGATGATGTCATCTGGGTCAACGGCTTCTGAAATATCAAAGTCATGTAGTTTGATAAATTCAGTTTTATCCATCGCAAGCTCTAGATAGAAGATATTTTGCTTCGCTGTAGTGAATGTCACACGGCGTGCTTGTGGTCTATCCATGGTGGTATCAACAGAAATTTGCACCTGTTTGTTAATCGCCATCATCTTAGGTTGGTTTTGCGTAATAGAAGTATGCAGTTGGTCGCGTACTTTTGACGTAAAGTCACCAACGATTTGGTTCATCAGCTCGCCGAGTACGTTTGCCACATCATCTGATAAATGGCTTTGTGCAATTTCGTCTTCTGGCATACCCATGTTGCGCATGTAGTCATGGTAAATTTCCATGGCTGCTTGCGCTGTGAAGTTTGTTACCACAAGACCGGTAAAGCCACCATCGAACAATACAAAACAGCCAATATCTGGACGCATACAGGTGCGGGTGATTTTTTGAACCATGGCAGAATAACTAATACCGTTACCGCTTGCTGAAGACAGAACTCCAGTCACTGAATGACACAGAGTTGATAAGATATCTTCTGTACTGATCACTTTGCTTTTTGTCATTAAACTTCTCTTTTTTGTACTTGTTATTGATAATTCTAGCCAAGCTACTGAATTTATCACTGACTATCCAGTTAAAAATGCTAAAATAGCGGTATTATTTTTTAAAGAGACTGTTCACGTGACGCAAAAAGACAGTATTTATGCCACTGAGCAAGCGGTTAAAGACTTTAGCTTTGACCAACATGTAGTAGAAGTTTTCCCTGATATGATCCAGCGCTCGGTGCCAGGTTATGCAACTATTGTTAGCACCATGGGTAAGCTGGCTGGTGAGTACGCGCAAAGCAATTCAAACCTATACGACTTAGGCTGTTCACTTGGTGCTGTAACGTTAAGTATGCGCCGCAATATTCGCACTGATAACTGTAATATCATTGCTGTTGATAATTCAGAAGCGATGGTTGAGCGCTGTAAATTACATTTACAAGGTTTTCGCTCTGACGTGCCGGTCACGGTTACACTGGGTGATATCAACGATTTAGCTATCGAGAATGCCTCTGTGGTCGCGATGAACTTTACACTACAGTTTATTCCACCTGAAAAGCGCCAAGCGGTGCTTGAAAAGATTTACGCAAATTTAAAACCAGGCGGTGTTTTGCTGCTGAGCGAAAAAGTTAGAGGCGAAAATGAGCAATGCGATAATTTGCTCATTGATTTACACCATGATTTTAAACGTCATAACGGCTATTCGGAGCTTGAGATCAGCCAAAAGCGTACGGCTATCGAAAATGTCATGCGCCCTGATCATTTATCTACCCACTTAAACCGATTAAGTGAAATTGGTTTTAGCCAAACGCAAGTGTGGTATCAATGTTTTAACTTCTGCTCGATGATTGCAATCAAGTAATCATCACAACGATATAAAGAGTATTTCATGTCTCAATGGTTTAACCAATTTTACGCTGCGATTGCACAAAGCCCTCTTAGCCACTGGCTCGAAACTTTGCCAGGTCAATTAAAGCACTGGGAACTAGAAGCCAGCCACGGTGATTTACCGAAATGGCAAAAAGTGCTGAAAAACTTACCTGACGTAAGCACAAACCATGTGAATCTTCAGGATAAAGTACAAATTGGCACCGGTGATGAGCTATCTGAAGGTCAGCAAAAACAGTTAACGCATTTATTAAAGCGCATGATGCCATGGCGTAAAGGGCCATTTAGCTTACACGGTATCGAAATTGATACTGAGTGGCGCAGTGATTGGAAATGGGATCGTTTACTGCCTCATATCGAACCGTTAAAAGGCCGCACTGTGCTTGATATTGGCTGTGGCTCAGGTTATCACTTGTGGCGCATGCGTGGTGAAGGCGCAAATTTTGTGGTGGGTATCGATCCATCTGATTTGTTCTTATGCCAATTCCAAGCGATAAAGCATTATCACCAAGATGAAAACGTGCATTTATTACCATTAGGTGTTGAAGCTCTGCCAGAGCTAAAAGCATTCGATACAGTATTTTCAATGGGTGTTTTATATCATCGTCGTTCACCTATCGACTTTTTAGCGCAATTAAAAGCACAGCTTCGCCCTGGTGGTGAGTTAGTCCTTGAAACACTGGTTGTTGAAGGTGATGAGCACACAGTTTTAGTGCCAACTGACCGCTATGCGAAAATGCGTAATGTATGGTTTATCCCAAGCACCGCGGCATTAAAACTATGGATGGAGCGCGTTGGCTTTAAAGATGTACAAGTTAAAGACTGCGCAATCACAACGCTTGAAGAACAACGTAAAACCCAGTGGATGGAAAACGAATCATTAGTCGACTTTTTAGACCCAAATGACACCAGCAAAACCATTGAAGGTTACCCTGCCCCTCTTCGCGCTATTTTAACCGCGAAAGCTTAACAAATAGTGAGAAGTTTCGAGTTTCAAGGTTAAAAGTTCATTTGCCTGATACTTTTGCCTTGGAACTTGAAAACAAAAAACCGGACAACTGTCCTTGTCAAGTCGGTTAAAGTGATTTTTCAACTAGCCGCGCCAGTGCAATTGTTGTAAAATACGCGCGTTTCTAAGCAACCCACATGCAACTTTTTTGAGGAAAACCTGTGAGCGAACAAAAACAGTCTCTTAGCTATAAAGACGCGGGCGTAGATATCGATGCCGGTAATGCACTTGTTGAGCGTATTAAAGGCGTAGTTAAAAAAACCAGACGTCCTGAAGTAATGGGCGGTATCGGTGGTTTTGGCGCACTTTGCGAACTACCAACTGGCTATAAAGAGCCTGTACTGGTTGCTGGCACAGACGGTGTTGGTACAAAACTACGTTTAGCAATCGATCTTAAAAAGCACGACACAGTGGGTATCGACCTTGTTGCTATGTGTGTAAACGACCTTATTGTACAAGGTGCAGAGCCTCTATTTTTCCTTGATTACTATGCAACGGGTAAATTAGACGTAGATACTGCGGCTGATGTTGTAACAGGTATTGGTAAAGGCTGTGAGCTTTCTGGCTGCGCTTTAATCGGTGGTGAAACTGCTGAAATGCCAGGTATGTACGACGGCGAAGACTACGACATGGCTGGTTTCTGTACTGGTGTTGTAGAAAAATCAAAAATTATCGACGGTACTAAAGTTGCTGCAGGCGACCAATTAATCGCACTTGCATCAAGTGGTCCTCACTCAAACGGCTTCTCATTAATTCGTAAAGTTCTTGAAGTATCTGGCGCAGACACAAGCGCAGAGCTTGAAGGCAAAACACTAGGCGATCACCTTTTAGAGCCAACACGCATCTATGTTAAACAACTACTTGAGCTATTCAAGCAGGTTGATGTTCACGCGTTATCTCACATCACGGGTGGTGGTTTCTGGGAAAACATCCCGCGCGTACTTCCTGAATCTGCAAAAGCAGTAATCAAAGGTGATAGCTGGGAATGGCCTGTTGTTTTCAACTGGTTACAAGAAAACGGCAACATCACAACACACGAAATGTACCGTACATTCAACTGTGGTGTAGGCATGGTTTTAGTTGTTCCAGCTGACAAACTTGAGCAAAGCTTAACAATCCTTAAAGATCTTGGCGAAAATGCATGGCATATCGGTGAGATCCAAGATGCGAAAGCAGGCGAAGAGCAAGTAGAAATTTTAGGTGGTCGTGACTAATGACCCCTTGTCGTCTTGTTGTATTAATTTCTGGTAGCGGTTCAAACCTTCAAGCCATCATCGACGCGTGTGCGCGTGGTGATATTAAGGCCGAAATCGCCGCTGTAATTAGTAATAAAGCCGACGCCTATGGCCTTGAACGAGCAAAAAATGCAGGTATACAAACACGTGTACTTAGCCATAAAGATTTTGACTCGCGCGAGGCCTATGATGCTGAGTTAATGGACATTATTGACAATTTTGAACCAAATCTAGTTGTATTAGCTGGTTTTATGCGTATTCTTACTCCTAGCTTAGTGCAAAAATTTAAGGGAAAAATGTTGAACATTCACCCTTCTTTGTTGCCTAAGTACCAAGGGCTGAATACCCACCAACGAGCGATAGATGCAAAAGATGACGTTCATGGTGTTAGTGTTCACTTTGTCACAGAAGAGCTAGACGGCGGTCCCGTTGTTCTTCAAGCCAAAGTGCCGGTACTCGAAAACGATACCGCAGAGACACTCGCACAACGTGTTCATCAGCAAGAACATATAATCTATCCATTGGTGGTCAAGTGGTTCAGTGAACAACGACTCAAGATGGAAGCAGATTATGCAGTTTTTGACGAAAAGAAACTTCCTGCACACGGCGCGCACTACCCAGAATAAAAATCTAAGTGCCCTACTCGCTTGTGTGGGCACTTTATTACTTCCTACCAGTGTTTTAGCTGGCGATCTCACTCAATACCAAGCCAAATACGATGTACTTCGTAAAGGCGAAACCCATGGTAAAGCAGTACGCGAGCTGAAAAAAGCCGCTGACGGTAACTACGTTATCACCTATCACAGTGAAATCGAATGGATGATTTTTTCGGACTCACGAAAAGAAACATCCATGTTTACTTATCACGATCAGAAAATTTCTCCAATGAGCTACACCATGGAGCGCTCAGGCACAGGGCCTGATAAAGAATACAGCTTGAAATTTGATGCGGCGCAAAAACAAGTTCAAAGCAGCCAAAGTAAATATCCTCTTAAAATTGATTGGTCAGATGAATTTCAAGACTCACTGTCTTATCAAGTGCAAGTTCGCGAAGAGCTAAAACAAGGCAAAACGCAATTATCTTATCCACTTGTTGATAAAAAAGGCAATTTACGTAACTACAACTTTGAAGTTGTCGGCACAGAAATGATTTCATTGCCCATCGGCAATGTAGAAGCGATTAAAGTAAAACGTTTATACGATAACGACAAGCGTCAAGCACTCGCTTGGTTTGCCCCAGAAATGGACTACATGCTAGTTCGTATGTGGAAAGGTGAAAAAGGCGTAGAGCAATTTGAAGTGCAACTTAATTCATTTACCGTGACCACGCCTGTTAGTGTTCCAAATGAAGTGCAACAAGAAGTGAGTAATGAAGCGCCTGAGTAGCGCTTCATCTTTTATTTAAATCTTTTCGCCCATTTTAAACAGGGCAAACTCACCTGGCTCCATTTTCTGCCAGCGTTCATCATTAGTGAGTGGCCTTGTTGCAATCACAGTAACCACATCGTTCGGTGTGGTTTCTTTTTGAAAATCAACCACCATGTCTGCATCAATTAATGTCGCTTTGCCAAACGGCGCACGGCGTGTGATCCAATGTAGGTTATTGGTGCAATAAGCTAAAACGAAAACACCATCGGTAAGCAGCATATTAAATACGCCTTTTTCACGCAGTGTGTGGGCAAGCTTGGCAGCATAACGAAATACAGACGCCATATTTGATGGACGCTTTGGGTATTTTTCGCGAATTTTATCGAGCAGCCAACAAAACGCCAGTTCACTGTCGGTATTCCCCACAGGTCGATAGTAATCTGGTTTTAAATCATGATAATTCGATAATTGCCCATTGTGGGCATACGTAATCTCGCGTCCCCATAACTCACGAGTAAATGGGTGGGTGTTCTCAAGACAGACACGACCACGATTACCTTGGCGAATATGGCTTATCACCGAAATACTTTTTATTGGATAGGCTTTAACGAGTTTGGCAATTTCTGATTGGCAACTTGGCTCAGGATCTTTAAATGTACGACAGCCTTTACCTTCATAAAAGGTGATGCCCCAGCCATCTTTATGCGGGCCAGTATTACCACCGCGCTCTAATAATCCTGAAAAACTGAAACAAATATCCGTTGGTACATTGGCCGACATGCCAAGCAACTCACACATAGAACTCTTAACCTATAAAACTAATCGAAGGAAGGCATGATGGGCTGATCCCTGCCTGCGCTCATTGTTAAACATACCGCTAAGGATGGCAACTGCTATGCTGAGATTTTCAGAACTATCTGAGCAATTCGCAACTAATCTCTGCCGTCATGGTGCTGATTATAAGTAATTACTCAACAATTCCTCATCTGCTGTAAATGTTTTTGCACTGATAGCCATTTTTAAAATAATAAAACTCACCAAACAAGCCGTTTTAATCCTTGTTCCCCTCTTGATAATTCGCTTTTCTAGCGCTAATCTAAAAGAGGTGGTCTGACCTCTATTAAGGAATAATCAATGACTCTCATATTTTTACTTGGTTTACTCGTGCTGCTTAGTATTGCGAGTTACCACAGAGCAAGCTGGAATACCTGCTTAGGTATTGCCGTTGCGACTTTACTTGTTGGCACATTTGCTGGCGCGTTTGGCGCAATTAGTTGGCTACTATTCTTACTTATCGCTGTGCCACTTTCTGTGACTGGCGTTCGTCAACAATACATCATCAAACCTATCTTCGCTGCTTTCAAAAAAGTAACCCCGACTATGTCGGATACTGAAAAATCAGCAATCGATGCCGGTACTACGTGGTGGGAAGCGGATCTGTTTTGTGGTCGTCCTGACTGGAACAAATTGCACCAATACCCAGCACCTAAACTGACTATCGAAGAGCAAGCGTTTATTGATGGCCCAGTTGAAGAAGTGTGTAGCATGCTAGATGACTGGCACGCAACTCACGAACTAACTGATTTACCGCAAGATGTTTGGCAATATCTAAAAGATAATAAATTCTTTGCCATGATCATCAAAAAAGAATTTGGCGGTTTAGAGTTTTCTGCTTATGCACAATCATGTGTACTGCAAAAGCTTACCAGTAAATCGACGCTACTTTCTTCTATCGTAGGTGTACCTAACTCATTAGGTCCGGGCGAATTACTTCAACACTATGGTACTAAAGAGCAAAAAGATCATTACTTACCACGATTAGCAAGTGGTCAAGAGATCCCATGTTTTGCTTTAACATCACCAGAAGCTGGTTCTGACGCAAGTGCAATTCCTGATTACGGTGTTGTTTGTAAAGGTCAATGGAACGGCGAAGAAGTTGTTGGTATTAGCCTAACATGGAACAAGCGTTACATTACTCTTGCTCCTGTTGCGACTGTACTTGGTCTTGCATTTAAACTACAAGATCCTGACGGTTTACTAGGTGATGATAAAGAGCCAGGTATTACCTGTGCGCTGATCCCAACAGATACTCCAGGGGTCGAAATTGGCCGTCGTCACTTCCCGCTAAACGTTCCATTCCAAAATGGTCCTACTCGCGGGAAAGACATCTTCGTACCACTTGATTACATCATTGGTGGCCCGAAAATGGCCGGCCAAGGCTGGCGTATGCTTGTTGAATGTTTATCTGTTGGTCGTGCAATTACATTGCCGTCTAACTCAACAGGTGGCATTAAAACAATTGCGCTTGCAACAGGCTCTTACAGCCGTATTCGTCGTCAATTCCGTTTACCAATTGGTCAAATGGAAGGTGTTGAAGAATCAATGGCAAAACTTGCAGGTTACGCATATAGCTCAGATGCTGCTGTTAGCATGTCTACAGGGGCTGTTGACCTTGGTGAAAAACCATCGGTTGTCTCTGCGATTATCAAATACCACTTAACTGAGCAAATGCGTGAAGCAACGATTCACGGCATGGATGTTCATGGTGGTAAAGGCATCATGCTTGGTCCAAACAACTACTTAGGTCGCGGTTACCAAGGTGCGCCAATTGCAATTACCGTTGAAGGTGCAAACATCTTAACGCGTAACATGATCATTTATGGTCAAGGTGCAATTCGTTGTCATCCATTCGTGTTAACTGAGCTAGGTGCTTGTGCTATTGAAGACCGCGAAGAAGCGCTTGCAGTATTCGATAAAGCATTAATGGGTCACGTTGGCTTTACTATTTCGAACCTTGTTCGTACTAAGTGGTTAGCACTAACTAATGCTCGCTTCACAAGTACACCGTACAAAGACGAAACAGCTGAGTTTTATCGTGTTGCGTCACGTTTCAGTGCATCATTAGCATTAATGTCAGATATCAGCATGGCGGTATTTGGTGGTTCATTAAAACGTAAAGAGCGTATCTCTGCACGTTTAGGTGACTTACTAAGCTACTTATACCTTGTATCTGCAACACTTAAACGTTACAACGACGAAGGCCGTAAAAAAGAAGATTTTGCGCTTGTTCAATGGAGCTGCCAAGATCACCTTTACCACTGCCAACGTGCACTCGCTGACTTAATCAATAACATGCCATCTGCACCACTACGTGCAATGCTAAAAATCATGTTATTCCCATTCGGTCGTCCAGTACGTAAGCCTACGGATAAGCTTGAGCACAAACTAGCTCACTTATTACAAGTACCAAGCGAAACTCGTAACCGTTTAGCTAACTACATTTATCTTAAAAACGAGCCACTTAACCTTGTTGGTCGTCAAGAGCAAACGCTTAAAGACATTCTTGAAGTTGAGCCTCTGTTTGACAAGGTATGCCGTGAAAAAGGCGTAAAACTGCCTTTCTTCCAGCTTGATAAAGTAGCGCAAATGGGCCTAGAAGCAGGCATTTTAAGCCAAGCTGAAGCCGACAAACTAGCTGCTGTTGAAAAAGCCCGTCTTGACGTTATTAACGTTGACGACTTTGACCCAGCAGACTTAGTTGCAGGTAATGTTGCCCGCGGCGAGAGCGAAAAAAAAGCAGACGCCGCTTAAGCTAGCAAAACAATTCCAATTGTTATGAAAAACCAAACCAGCGCAAATTGCGCTGGTTTTTTTGTTTAAAAACCCTCTAGCACATTTTTTGTCCCTAATTGATTACATGATTTGTAACAAATATCGAACGGGTAAAACTTGCGTTTAGATTATGAACAGGCAACACTTGATAACGAAAAATTAACAAGGAATAATTACAATGAAACCGAGTTTTCAACTAGCTGCCATTGCATGCGCGCTTAGCCTTGCGCTTGCAGGATGTTCTCAATCAACCCCACCAACAAGTAGCACCGAAAGCGTGCAACAAAGCCAAACTGTTAAACAGTATGATGCTGAAACCTTTTTTGATACAACCTCAATTATGGGCAGCAGCTTTTCACCGAAAGGCGACAAAATACTCGTTAGCAGTGACGAAAGCGGCATTTATAGCCTGTACGAAGTAGATATAAAAACCGCCAAAAAAACCCGCTTAACAGACTTTGAAGACAGTACTTATGCTGTGGCTTATTTCCCTAAAGATGAGCGCGTACTATTTACTAAAGACTCAGGCGGTAACGAGCGTTATCACATCTACGTTCGCGAAACAGATGGCACAGTTAAAGATCTTACGCCAGGTGAAGAAACCCGTGCAGGATTTGCAGGCTTCACAGAAGACGGTAAACACTTTTTTATAACCAGCAATCAGCGTGATGCTAAGTTTATGGACCTATATCGTGTTGATGCTAATAGCTATGAAGTAACGCCTGTTTATCAAAATACTATGGGGCTAGATGTCGGTGCGATCAGCCCTGACGGCCGCTTTATTGCTTTATCGAAAAACAATTCGAACAAAGACAGCGATGTTTTTATTCTCGATACGCGTAAAAAAACACTGAAACCAGAGCTCATTACCCGTCATGACGACGACGCTAAATATGGCCCAGAAACCTTCTCAAGAGACAGTAAATCATTATATTACTCAACCGATGCCAAAGGTGAATTTGCAGAGGTGTGGCGCTATGACTTAACGACCGGCGAGCACAGCCCTGCCCTCAAAGATGAGTGGGATGTGAGTTTTATTTACTTCTCTAAATCTGGCCGTTATCAAGTAAGCGGTGTTAATGCTGACGCAAGCACTAAAGTGTCGATAATTGATACCACAACAGGTAAAGGTATTGCCATGCCATCGCTGCCAGCTGGTAACTTACGTGGTGTGAACTTTTCAGCTGATGAAAAGACCATGGCATTTTATTTAAATTCAGATACCTCGCCAAGTAACCTATTTGTGTGGCAACTCGGTGAATCAAAAGCTAAACAATTAACCAACACATTAAGTGATGCCATTGATCAAAATGACTTGGTTGAAAGCACAATTGTGCGCTTTAAAAGCTTTGATGGTTTAGAGATCCCTGGGGTTTTATATAAGCCTAAGCAAGCTAATAGCAACAACAAAGTACCAGCTTTAGTTTGGGTGCACGGCGGTCCTGGCGGCCAAAGTCGCACAGGATATAGTGCAATGCAGCAGCATCTAGTCAATCATGGTTATGCCATTTTTGCAGTTAATAACCGTGGCAGCTCAGGCTATGGTAAAACCTTCTTCCATTTAGATGATAAAAAACACGGCACTGACGATTTACAAGATATTGTTTACGGTAAAAAACACCTACAAAGCCTAGATTGGGTTGATGCTGATAAAATTGGCATCATGGGGGGCAGCTATGGTGGCTTTATGACCGCCGCAGCACTTGCCTTTGAACCTGAAGAGTTCAAAGTAGGCATTAATATATTTGGTGTAACAAACTGGGTTAGAACCTTAAACTCGATTCCACCATGGTGGGAAAGCTTTAAAAAGGCACTGTATGATGAAATGGGCGACCCAGCGACAGATGGTGAACGTCACCGTGCCATTTCGCCACTATTTCATGCTAAAAACATCACCAAGCCATTAATGGTGATCCAAGGTGCTAACGACCCACGCGTTTTACAAGTTGAAAGCGATGAACTTGTTGCCGCTGTAAAGGCAAATGGTGTGCCTGTTGAATATGTATTATTCGATGATGAAGGCCATGGTTTTACTAAAAAAGAAAACCGCATAAAAGCCTCAAATGCATACCTTGAGTTTTTAAATACCTACTTAGATAAGTAGCAAAATTGCATAAAAAAGCCGGTATCTATACCGGCTTTTTTATGCAAAACACCTGTATAGAATCAAAATTCAGCAGTTTATACAGCACTGTATAAAACACTGTATAGCTTTAATGGTAAATTTTTCACCTTTTCCCCACCTTCAAATTAAAATCACAAATCACTGTTTTATAACAATTAAATTATTTTAATTAAAATAAAACTGAATCATTGGTTAAAAAATAGCAAAAAAGTACTTGCGCAAAAACACTGTATAAACTACTGTATACACATACTGTATAAACAACCAGTGAGTGAAAGTTATGTTACAGCCAATTACCTTAAGAACAGTTAAAAGCTACCAACAAGATAACGACAAAGCGTCTGTTAATTTAATTCAAATTGAAGACGAAATTTCAGCAACTTTTGAGCTATTAAAAGTATTGCATCATTACAATAGCCAAAATGCATGGACACTATTAATTGCTCCTGATCATGTTCCTAGTAAAGCCTTACTAGATTCATGTTCGATTGATACCAGCAAACTTCTTGTGATCAGACAAAAACATTTAGTTAATCTTGAGTATGTTCTTAGTTCAGCATTACATAACGGTAATTTTGCTGCTGTGATCACATGGACAGATATTGTAAACAATCATCAACTTGATTCGATGAACTTAAACCTTGAGCAGGCATCTGCTAAATTTTATTGTTTTACAAAAAGCGCTCAATTAAACAATTTAGTACCGCAGCCACAATAGGCTTGTTAAAATAACAATTTATAGTTTTAGGTAAGTTGTTATGACATCACTCACACACTCCCTTTGTCCTTGTGGCAGCGAATCGACTTACGAGCTTTGCTGCCAGCCTTTTCATACAGGTGCAAGCCAAGCTGATACCCCAGAGCAACTTATGCGTTCTCGTTTTAGTGCATACGCGCTAAAAGATGCAAAATATGTATTTAGTACTTATGCACAAAGCCAGCAAGCCGCGAACCCGGTTCGCGAAATTAAAGATTTTGCTAATAGCTGCCGTTTTACCAAACTAAGTGTTTTAGATACTGAACATAATGATCAAGAAGGTTTTGTAGAATTTAAAGCTAATTACTTTTACCAAAACTTGTATTGTGAGTTACACGAGAAGTCACGTTTTATTAAAGAAGATGGCCTTTGGCGTTACCTAGACGGTGATATAACGCCAGTTGCAGATATTAAAATTGGCCGTAACGACGAGTGCCCTTGTGGGAGCGGCAAAAAATATAAAAAGTGCCACGCTCTTTAATTATCATTAACCTGGTAAATCCAGTCTAAGGCTTGGGTAATCGTTGTTGGGAATACAGTTGCATGGCGTGCCTGAGGAATAACAAATAAATTTGTTGTAACCAGCGCGCCGCTTTGTTTAGTAATTTTAGCTGCTAATTGCCTTGCGCCCGACACCATTTTTTCACCTTCGCTTTCTTCAAGTTCGCCGATACCAATATACACTTTAGTTGCTTTACCTGCGGGTACGACATGCAAAGCTAAAAGGCTGTGCTGCTTAAACCACACTGAAGGACTGCCGATAATATAATTTGAAAAAAGCGAAGGCTCAGTGAATAAGGTATAAGCCGCAAATAAACCGCCAAGTGAGTTACCGACTAACGTACTTTTTTGGGTTGTTCTGAAGTCGGCCTCAATATAAGGCAATACAGTATGTTTTAGGTAGTTTAGATACTGACTTGCTACGCCAGTTTTACGCTGCCAATTTTTATCTTCAAATGGCGTATAGTCATAAATACGGCTATTAAGTCCAGATACACCTTTTTGATATCCTACTGCAACGATAATTACCTCTTCTATAGCCCCAGAATTCATCATAAAGCGACTAGCACCAGAGGTAATTGGCAAACTGTAGTTTGCATCTAACAGGTAAACAACTGGGTAGCGCTTCTGGTTTTGCTTTTGGTAGCTGCGTGGCAACATAATCGTAATGGGTATTGGTTTTCGGTATGTTTATCTTTAAGTAACACAGTATTAGTACGTGGCAAAGTAAACGGCTCAGCATGGCTTACATCGCTCACGCCCAAAACACTGATCACAAAAACGAGCAATATATAAGGCATAATTAATCCTTTAGCCACTTCTTAATTGGTAACAGCCACTCATCTTTTGGTTTATAAAATGCACCATGGGAGAGCCCTGTATTAATGCTTATTTCTTCGAACTTGGTTACGTCACTTCTATCAATTAAAAATTGGCAAGAGCCAACCTGATCTGAGCGCTCAAAGATAGAATACACCTTGCCATAAGCCTTAACTGATGTGTGATTTTTTATAAGGCCTGCACATCCTGCCAATATAATTAAGTTGATATGTGTACGTTTAAGTTCATTAGCTGCTAGGATCGACAATGCACCGCCCCGTGAAAAACCAACTAAACTAATGTTCGACTCGGCAACACCGGCACTGATCAATGCTTCAATATCTGCAGCGAGTTTCTTCGCAAACGCAAAAGGTTCAGTGTCTTTTGGCCTGTGATACGCAATTAAATGATAACTCTCATCTGCCAGTGCTTCTTTTACAGCCACAAAATCATAAACCCCAAAGGTTTTGTGAACAGGCTTAGGGTTTGTCCCTTCAACGATAAAACCATGTGAATAAAAAACGTAGTGACCATGCGGGTCAATCTCTGTTGGAAACTGGCTGTAAATAGTGCCAGCGCAAACAGGCAAAACCCAGCATGCACAGAGTAAAATTACGGTACGTATCACAAGCATTCCTTTAAAAAATCACATTACACCTAATAGAAGATAATAACACCTTAAAAAATAATATCTTAGCAAAAAACTAAACCCTACTCTCAGTAATTTTAATTAAATATCAAGTTACTAATCGCAAGCTGTATCACGATTTAAACTGCAAGTTTCAACTTGAGGTAAATTCATGGAATTTTATAGTTAAACTATAAAATTCCACATGACAACGCTGTCAATTATTTATAAAAAGGCGTATTGTAAAAAAGCAGTTAAAATAACTGCATGTTTTAGACGTCTAGACGTTGAAAAAATAAATTCTAAGGCGTAGTATGTTCGTAATCTGAGTTAGACTCACATTTTCCATGAGATTTTTTAAAGATGATTGATATAAAGCACCTAAAAACCATAGCGACCCTTAAAGAAACAGGCTCTTTGGTCAATACCGCCCGTGAGTTGTTTTTAACTCAATCGGCTTTATCGCATCAAATTAAAGATCTCGAGAATAAGTTAGATTGCCAGCTGTTCGAACGTAAAACACAGCCTGTGCGTTTTACTCCGCAAGGTATGCTACTTCTGGAGCTTGCTAATGAAGTATTACCTCGTGTTGAGGCAACAAAATGTCGGTTAAAAGAAAGCCTTAACCAGCCAATCTCAAATTTACGTTTAAGCGTTGAGTGTCATGCCTGCTTTCATTGGTTGCTCCCAACCATCAAAGAATTCAATAATTTTTGGCCTGATATTAAAATTGATTACGAGCGCGGCTTTAGTTACGACGCCATTCCAGATTTAATTAATGATGAATTAGACCTAGTGCTGACTTCTGATATTCGTGAACCCGATCAACTTGAGTATGCTCACTTATTTGATTTTAAATTAAAACTAATCGTTGCACCGGATCATGAGTTGGCAAAAAAAGCCTATGTCACCGCCCTTGATTTAAAAAACGAAACAATTATTTCGTACCCTATTCCCCGTGAGCGCCAAGACATCTTTAAACATTTTATTCAAAATGCACGCTTTGATGGCACGCTTAAAACGGTTGACCAAGGCTTATTGATATTTCAATTAGTGAGTGCAGGTATGGGGGTTGCAGCATTACCAGACTGGCTAGTCACCCCTTATGAAAGCCAAGGGCTCATTAAGTCTATTCCGTTAGGTGCACTAGGCCTTACTCGCCCTATGTATTTAGCAATGAAAAAGAATATGAAAGATAACCCAGTTTATCGCCACTTTTTAAATACATGTAAGCAAAATAACGGTCGCTAAAGCAATGCAAAATAACTAACATAGCTGCATCTGTTAAAGACAATAGTGTTGATACATGTTTGAAATTAAAAAGATCATTGGCTCATTATTAATGCCCCTGCCATTGCTCGGGCTGCTTACTTTAGTGATGGTATTTTTAGCCATTACACATAAACGCAAAGCACTCTATTTTGGCTTTGTTAGCATTTTAACTTTAATGCTGATAAGCACGCCATTTATTGGTCAATCACTGATAGCTGCAAGCAATAACCCAGCCTGGCAATTTAACCAAGCGAAACAGCCTAAACTCGATAATATTGTGGTACTTGGCTGCTCTATAATGCCCAACCCACACCTTCAAGCAAACCACCAGCTAGGCGATTGTGCGCTTGCTCGATTACTTGAAGGTGTTAAGCTTGCCCACCACTACCCAAATGCCATCCTCTATGTATCAGGAGGCGGTTTTGCTAATACCACCAATAGCCAGCTCATGTTAGAAACAGCAAAAGCGCTTGGTATCTCAGCAACAAGAATTAAACAAAACCCTCTCGCTATGGATACCGCAGAAGAAGCGAAACGACTTGCCATTTATTTAGTCGATAAAAAAACTGCCTTAGTCACCTCAGCGAGCCACATGCCGCGAGCGAAAGACTTATTTAATGCACAAGGCATTGATGTGATCCCAGCGGCAACCGACTTTAAAGATTTTAGTCAGTATCCAACGTACAAACAGTTTATACCTAACATTGCAGTACTTGTTGCAGTGACCAGAGTAGCGCATGAGAAAATTGGCAGTGCATGGGTGAGTGTGCGCCGCTGGATTGATCCAGAGGCGCTGTAGAACAATCAGACTGGATTGTCGATATCGATAAACGTTACATCAAAACCGTGCTGCTCAGCTAAAAGCTCGCCTAAGGCTTTAATGCCATAACGCTCAGTAGCATGGTGACCAGCTGCAAAAAAGTCGATATCTTGCTCGCGTGAACTATGAATCGTTTGCTCAGAGGCTTCACCTGTAAGATAAGCATCAATTCCTTGAGCAGCCGCAAAATCAATATACCCTTGTCCGCCACCTGTGCACCAAGCGATGGTTTCGATTTTCTCTTTTCTTACCAAACTAGTTAATGGTGCACGATTAAGTACTTGGGTTATTTTGGCGCTAAATTCTTCACCACTTAAAGGTGTTTTTAAACGGCCTTTTACCGGCACACTATTTGGACCAGATTCAAGCCCACCTGTGAACTCAATATCGAGTAACTTAGCCAGTTGCGCGTTATTACCAATTTCAGGGTGTATATCTAGCGGTAAATGATAGCCATATAAGTTAATATCATTATTTAAAAGCGCTGCAATACGGCGCTTTTTCATGCCCGTGATTGGCTGCGATTCCCCTTTCCAGAAATAGCCGTGATGTACCAAAATAGTATCTGCATTTTCTGCAATAGCAGCATCAATCAATGCTTGGCTAGCTGTGACACCCGTCACTATCTTTTTTACGTCGCTCGCACCCTCAACTTGTAAGCCATTTGGGCAAAAGTCAGCGATAGAATCAGGTTTAAGAATGTCGTTTAATAATTGAGTAAATTGTTTGCGTTGCATATAAAAATCGTCCTTCAACCCTCTATTTTGTGCAAATTTTGGCGTTTATGAGTGAAAAATGGAAGGAAAATCGCAAAAAATTGAAAAGTAAGCTGAAAATAGGTATAAATATATATTCTTAATCTGTGTTTACAACGTATAGGGTCTCTGATGAGCAAACTAGACAAAACAGAAGTGTTAAATGCCTTCGAAGCAGCATACGAAGCAGCGAATGGTAAGAAACCTGAAATCACAACAAAACCTGGTTGGTATAGCATCGACGGTGGCAAAAATATGCGCCTTGCTGATGTTGCAGCGCTGACTGAAGAGCTCACTTCTGGTAAAACAGCTGAGCCTAAAGCAGAAGAAGCACCTAAAGCACCAGCGAAAAAAACCAAAACTAAAACCGCTGCACCGGCTAAAACAGCTAAGAAAGCATCGTTCACTGTTGTTACAGCAAACGATGATGGTTACAAAGCTGAAGAGCTTTGGATTGTTAACCTAGCTGAAAAAGACCACGATTGTCGTTTACCGCGTGGTGTTGTGTAATCAAATTACACTTAGCAATTTTAAAAACCGCTACTCGTTAGCGGTTTTTTTATGGCTGTTCATTTGGCTAGTTATAACCCATTGGCTTAAATAGCCAAACAACACAATAAATACGGTTCCAATCAATACAGGCATCACTAAAAAGTCCCAGCTTTGCATAGATTGCATTATCAAAATTGGGTTTGCGCCTGCCGCTGGATGTACTGTGTCCGTCAACATCATTAGGCTAATTGCCAACCCTGTAGCTATAGCAATTTCAACAGGCCCTACACCGACATAATTTACAAATACAACGCCGATTAGTGCAGTTAAAAAGTGCCCACCAATAACATTCTTCGCTTTAGCTAAAGGGCTGTGTGGCACACCAAATACCAGAACCGCAGTTGCCCCAAATGGGGCCATCAACCACACCCCATAAATTCCTAATTGCTGTAAATAGGCCAATACAAAAATTGCCATACAAGCAAATATACCCGCAATGGCCGCCTTGCTTACTTTATTCTCCATAAAACCTCCAATAGGTAGACCGACTTGTCTACCCAGCAAATAGTAGACAAGTCGGTCTACTTCTGTCAAGCTATCATTAGTCATCTAATGAGGCCTTGTTATGGATAAACGAACACATATTATTTTGACCGCCCTGTCACTTTTTTATCAAAAAGGCATTCATAGTGTGGGAATAAACGAAATTATTAGTGTGGCGGGTGTCGCCAAAAAAACCATGTACCATCATTTCGCAAGTAAAGATGAGTTATTATTAGCGTGCCTTAGTGAGCGACATAACAGGTTTTTAAATTGGTTAACGCATGCCACCAGCAAGCTAACTACTGTTGAAGAATTTAAAGTAGCTTTGATCAGCTGCCATGAAGCTTGGTTTAATTCTGAGGTGACTGAGTTAGGTGATTTTAATGGCTGTTTATTTATTAACACTGCCGCTGAGTTTGCTGATCCTGCAAGCCCGATAAATCAAGCCTGCAAAGAGCATAAAATGGCAGTACAACAGTTAATTAAACAGCGTCTATCAGCGTGTGAAAACATGGAAAGCTCGCAGCTAGACTCGCACAGCCACTATTTGATGACGCTTATAGAGGGCATGATCTGCCAAGCAAAACTGGTAGGAATTAAACAGTTTCCTCATTTAAAGCAATAAATAAACAATAAAAAAGCGGCACAATGGCCGCTTTCAGTTTAGATTTTTGCTATGTTAGATTTTTTCAAAATATAACTTTTCGCGTTTTTTCTCACCCACTTCGTTCATGGTTGCAGCATCAAATAGACGACCATTGATCATGGTGTAATCGATTTTATCTGTATCACGAATGTTAGTTAGCGGGTTACCGTCAATAACAATTAAATCGGCAAGTTTACCCGGCTCAAGAGAACCGATATTGTTATCAAGGCCAATGTATTTAGCAGGATCTAACGTTGCTGCACGAATTGCTTCAAGTGGTGTCATACCACCTTGCGCAAACATCCAAATTTCCCAGTGTGCCGCTAAACCTTCACGTTGACCGTGAGCACCAAGGTTTACTAAAACACCTAAGTCTTGCAGCTCTTTAGCAACACGGGCATTGTTAAAGTGGTTATAGTGATGATCGGGCGCCTTAACACGACGCATTGAGCGAGGTAAAAGCTGATTCTTTGGTACAAACTTACTTAAGCGTGGGTGATTCCACACATCCGTCTTGTCGTACCAATAATTTTCACCCCAAATACCACCGTAAGCTACACCGAGTGTCGGCGTATAACCCACATCGCTTTGAGACCAAAGCTGGCGAATATCATCGTAAATATTAGCAACAGGAATTGAGTGTTCAATACCCGTATGACCATCAACTACCATAGTTAAGTTGTGCTGCAGTAATGAACCGCCCTCTGGCACAACCATCATTTCAAGCTCACGGCCTGCTTCAATAACTTGCTGGCGCTGTTCACGACGAGGTTGGTTATATGATTTAACACTAAACGCACCTACTTTCTTTAAACGCTCAAGATGGAATTTTGCATCTTCTAACGAGTCAATATGCGATGTATAACCTGGCATATTTGCACCATATAAAATGGTACCCGTTGAGAAAATACGAGGGCCGACAATCATGCCTGCTTTTTGCATTTCGCTTGCAGCAAAAATCTCTGTGGTGTCGTTTGATGGATCGTGAATCGTTGTCACACCTAACGCTAAGCCAGCTAAGTTCTTCCAGTTTTGCTGTGGAATGATCTCATCGCTGCCTTGCGAGCCGTGCGCATGCGCATCAACAATACCCGGCATAATCGTCTTGCCAGTTACATCAATTACTTCTGCACCTTTAGGAATTGCAACACTGTCTTTACTACCAACTGCTTTAATATGCTTACCATCAGTAACAATAACGCCGTTTTCAATAACCTGCTCACCGTTCATGGTGATAATACGCGCACCAGTTAACGCGAATACTGATTTAGGCTCCGCCATGGTTTTTGTAAAACCGATGTTGTCGCCGCTTTTAACTTTAAAGTCAGTCTCTGCATTTTGGTTAATATCAAATAAACCCGCTAGGCTTGCATGATATAACTCTGGGCCTAAGCTCCAATAAAGTTTATCGCTTGTGCCACTCCAGCTGATGTTTTCACCCGCGCGAACAGAAAGCTGCTCAATTGGGAATTGGCTATCTTTCGGGCCAATATTAATGGTTTTGCCACGCTCAACAAATGGCGTTACAAATACTTTAAAACGCTCTGCAAACGCTAAGTATTGGCCATCTGGTGATACTCTAAACTCTGTAGCATGTTCTGATTCGTAAAGTTTACGAACTTGCTTTGATTCAAGCTCAACAACACTTAATGTTGGTTTCGGCCAAGGGCTCATCACATAAATACGGTCATTCGCTGCACCAAATTGCGGCTGATATCCTGATTTAGTGATTAGCGTCGCTTTACCGCCTTTAGCACTTACTGAGTAAATGCCTGGCTCTAATGACCATGTTGGGTTAAGGATACTGCCGCCAGACGCTTTACGGTAAACAACTGTTTTGCCATCAGGGCTGAAAGTTGGCTCTACATATTTACCCGGCTCCTTAGTAATGGTATCGCCACGGCCACTGCGCGCAGATACAACACGTACTGAGCCCTGTTCGTTATCATCCCATGTGGTGTAAACAATCTTCTTACCATCACGAGAGAACTGCGGGAATAATTCAAAGTGGTCGTCTTGCTTAGTCAGGCGTTTTACTTTGCCAGACTCTAAATCACGTTTATAAATATGACCTAGCGCTTCAAATATAGCCGTTTCACCATCCGGTGAAATTTGTACATTACGCAGCATTTTCACATCAAAATTATCGCTATCGATGTTTTGTGTAAAACGCACGGCTTTTTGAATTTGCTTATTGGTCTCCACTTTAAACGGAATAGTCGAGACAGACTTATCATCCACGTCTAGCTTATGAATGGTACCACCCGCCCAAAAGACCAGTTGTTCGTTATCTGGCGTCCAAGCAATTGTTGGGTATACGCCATGAATAGCCCATGTCTCTTGCATATCTCGCTCAAGCTCGCCATACAGCTTGGTATGCTCACCGGTGTGAAGATCATATAAGTACAAGCTTGTTTGGAAATCATCGCGCTTAATATACGCAAGCTTTTTACCATCTGGTGAAGGTGTTGGTCGAATAGCCCCACCCATACCATCTATAATTGTTTCAATCTCGCCGGTTTCACGGTCATAGCGTTTAATTTTATAAATACCCGCTACAGAATCTTTAGAGTAATGGAATGTTTTACCCGGCGTTGCATCATGAGAAAAATAAACATAACGACCATCCGGTGAGAACATTGGCTCGCCTAAGTCTTTTTGGTCGTTTTCGCGTGCGGTTAGCTGTACACCTTTACCACCCGCTTTGTGGTAAAGCCATACCTCACCAGCCCCTAAAGAGCGGCTTGCTGTAAAGTGCTTACGCGCAACTAAATAGTCACCATCAGGGCTCCAAGCTGGGCTGTTTAACAAACGAAATGTTTCGTTCGTTACGGCTTTTTGGTTTTCACCATTTAAATCCATAACCCAAATATTGTCGCCACCTCCTTGGTCTGAAGTAAACGCAATGTGCTTACCATCAGGGCTAAAGCGTGGTTGCATTTGCCATGCAATATCACTGGTTAATTGCGTTGCTGTGCCACCTGACATTGGCATGGTATAAATATCGCCGAGTAGGTCAAACACCACTGTTTTACCATCAGGGCTAATATCTACGTTCATCCACGTGCCCTGCTCAACACTAATTTTAGCGTCTAGGAATTGGCCTTTTGGTGCGTCCACCTGCCACTTGTCGTCATTTGATTGCTCAGCTGCCGCCACTTGCCCAGTTAGAGCAAGTGAAATAGATACAGCGAGCGCTGTATGAAGCATTTTCTTCATTGAAATCTCACTTTTTATTGTTTTGCTTATATGCACACTTTTAAGATTGCACCAAATAGCATAGCAAGATTCCAGTGATTCGTGTTAAACAGACGTAAATAGTCGACTAATGCCACGCAATCGGATCAAACTGATAAAAGCCAACCAGTAAATGATAAATTTCTGGGTCAAATTGCCTGAGTTCAGCGGGTTTTTCTAAGAAGGTTTCGGTGATAACAGCAAAAAACTCTGCCTCATTGGTCGCGCCATAGCTATGAATAACATGCGGCATGCCATAAGCTAAATGGGTTTTGAGTTGATTAAACGCGCGGCTAAATACTTTTGCCCACTTTTGGTAATCTTCGTTACTCGAAAGCAGTGGTGTACCCGTGGTTTTACCGGTTTCTTGGTCGAGCTGATGGGCAAATTCATGAAATACTAAATTATGACCATCACTTGGTAAGCGGTTCCCCTCAAGGACATCATGCCAACTCAATACCAAGGTTCCACCCGGCCATGATTCACCTTGACGCACGGTATTGTGATAACTGACAAGCCCAGCATTATCACGAGAAGTTTGCGGGGCATAATACGCGCTTGGGTATAAAAGGATCTCTTTTACATTGCGATACAATGGCCACGGTTTATTAAGCACTAAAACACAGGCATCTGCCGCTACAATCAGCTTCATTGCATCATTAAGCTTAAGACCATCACAACCAATAAAGCGTTTTTCATTTAAAAACCAAACGATGTGACGCTCCAACTTTTCACGATCGGCATCCGTCATCTTTCGGTAGATAGGCATATATTTTAACAGCAGATTTTTTTGCTGAACATTGAGGGAATTATTAAGGTATTTTTTCTGCCAAAAGTGATTACGGATATCCTCCCAGCGCCAGTAACACACAACAAAAATTATTAAAAAAAGTATCAAAACCAGGTTAAGCATTACTATCGCCTAAAAAACAATCTTGATACTTTAATGTGTGCAAACAAAAAAAGATCAATTGTTTACACACATTTTTATTTTTAAAGCTGATTAATCGAGCGTAATACAGCCTTGATTATAAATAAAAATTTGGTTTCGACCGTTATTCTTTGCATTGTATAAAGCGTTATCGGCATGTGATAGCAAGCGGTCATAATCAGCAACTTGCGCGTTATCTGCTACACCAAAACTTACCGTTACAGAAAGGCTATCTGCTAATTCTGAGAAATCGTAACCCGCTATCTCTAAACGGATAATTTCACACAATCTTGCGGCTTCTTCAGCATTTTTGTATGGGAACAACAAGGTAAATTCTTCACCGCCCCAACGCGCCGCATAACCTTCATCAGGAAAATTCATACGCAGCAAACGAGCAATTTCACAAATCACTTTATCACCAATTAAGTGCGAGAAGTTGTCATTAATGAGTTTGAAGTGATCAATATCCATAATGGCAATACTAAGCGTTTTATTGTCACGCTGAAACTGATTAAAGTTTTCAGACAGCCACATATCGAAAGCGCGTCTATTCGGTAATTGCGTTAATTGGTCATGATTCGCTAAATGAGCAAAAGCATCAGCTTGCGTTTGTAAATCATGCATTTGCTGTTCAACTTTTTCAGTTAACTCAATTTCGATGCGCTTATAGTGATATAAGCGGTATTTATAAATAGCATAAGCAGCAAAAAGCACAGCAATTAAGATAAATAACTTAAAGCTGGTTTTTTGCCAAAAATAAGGGGCAATTTTAAAACGCAGCACTTGCTCATTATTTTGCCAGTCACTATTTGGGTAACCTGCGCGCACTTTAAAGGTATAGTCACCCGGGGGTAAATTGGTGTACTCGGTAATGGCCAAGCGCCCCCTGTCTACCCATTGTTGATTGTAACCACTAAGTTGAGTTTGGTAATTTAACCGCCCAGGCATGATAAAACTTAGCCCAGCGTAG
The DNA here is from genome assembly GCF_004208935.1 of Pseudoalteromonas sp. CO109Y. Lineage (NCBI taxonomy): Bacteria > Pseudomonadati > Pseudomonadota > Gammaproteobacteria > Alteromonadales > Pseudoalteromonadaceae > Pseudoalteromonas > Pseudoalteromonas sp. CO109Y. The sequence goes on along the minus strand of NZ_SGPD01000030.1, from coordinate 14,454 downwards.
TTAAACGAAACACGAGAAACACCAGCAGGTAAGCTCAAAACCTCATTACCAACAGGTAAAGTCATGGGTTTGCCATCGACTTCAAAGCTTTCAATAACCGTCGATAAACGGCGTTTACTGGCTTCTTTTAAGCGTTCTGGTGTCGCAATAGCGACGCCTTTGGCTGTTGCAACCCATACTTGACCATCTGAATGAAGCACAGCAGCAGGGTTTGAACCGCCATTTGCTTGCGCGCTTAGCATGCCGTCGCCTTCATCATAAAGCTGCATCGAAACACTCATTGGTTGAACTTTTTCAGGGTTATCTAAAAGTGCAACTAACTGAGCTTTGTTCACCTGAATAACACCGCGGTTACTGGTCAACCATAATGAGTCACCTTGCTCAATCACTTGGAACAGCTTATCGACCGGTAAACCTTGGTCTCGACCAAACAAGCTCATTTTATCTGTGCTGAGATTGTAACGAACGAGGCCTCTATCGGTTGCAAGCCACATTTTATCGCCATCTAAGTAAAAGCCGAATGCATACTCAGTACTGAACTGCTTTGGAAACTCGAGAGTTTTAAATTGCTCAGTAGCTGGGTCATAAATGGACACACCCACTCCCGTGCCAACCCACAACCTGCCATGATCGTCCTCGACAATGGCCATAATAAAATCACCAATTAAGCCATTTTCTGTGGTGAATAATTCAGTTTTCCCTGCAGGGTCAATTTTGGTTAAACCACCAGCGGTGCCAATCCATAAGTTATCCGCTTTATCAAAAAACACAGCGCGAACTTCGTTGCTGATCAGGCCATTACTGCGGTTTTTTACAGGGTAAATTTGTCCATTAACCACTTTCATTAAACCGGCAGTGTAAGTACCTACCCATACTCCGCCCTGCTTATCTTCCGTTAAACTTAATACCGATAGTGGATCTTTTTCATAGGCTTGAGTAAGGGTTGTGAGCTTGCCATTTTCAATACGATTTAAGCCATTACTACTGCCCACCCATAAGCTGCCATTAGAATGCGATAACACGGTACGCACATAGTCAGATGCAAGCCCACGACTTTGGCTCCAATTTGTAAATGGCGCTTCACGCAAGCGAAATAATCCGGCATTCGTGCCAACCCAAATACTTTTTTCGCGGTCTTGCAGTAAAGATAAAATACGGTTGTTGGGTAAGCCATCATCTGCGGCTAAGTTTTCAAGGCCTAAACTGCTGAGTCTGAACACCCCTTTATTGATGGTGCCAAACCACAAATCGCCCTGCGCATCTTCGAGTAAGCTGGCAATTGATTCGTTGTTAAGGACAGGATCAATAGCAACAAACTTATCGTTTTGCTTTTGCCATGCCCCTTTTTCAGTGCCGACAATTAAAGTGCCCGACTGAGTAAGTAATAAGGTAAACACAGAGGCATTAGGGAGCCCAGAGTTTTCACTGACCTTACTGACTTGCTTATTCTTTATTTGATAAAGGCCATCACTAGTCGCAACCCAAATAGTCCCTGTTTTGTCTTGTAAAAGACGGTATGCGCTTAGCTTATCAAGCAGTTTTTGCTCAGTGGCAGTTTCAGAAGCCCGGTAAACAATGCCTTGCCCTTCAAGTGCCAGCCATAGCTCACCTTGTTCAGTAACGAGCGCATGATTGACCATGGCTGATGAACTTGGTAATGCTCGCCATCCACCTTGTGAGCGAAGCGCAATACCGCCACGGGCACCCACTATATATAAATCACCATTATCCATCGGAATCAGGCTGCGTAGGCCTGAGTCAGGTAAGCCAGGAATTTCTGTCCGAGTAAAGAGTTTAAACTCGCGACCATTAAAGCGAGCAAGCCCTTCCCAAGTCGCTATCCAAATGTAACCATCTTTGGTTTGTGTAACGCCATTAATGCTATTATGAGGAAGGCCGGCGCGAGTGCTCCAAGTCTCTGTAAAATAATCACTTAAAGAGAGGCGTGCAGAATCAGCAAAAACGCTGAAACTCAATAAAAGAAAAATACAACTAACTACCCGCACCATAAAACTAAAACCCTGATATTTATTATCGTTCTATTCAGTGATGTAGCTCTGTGAAGCCAAAGTCATCCCTAACTTCAGATAATACTACATTAGTTGCAATTTTTACTCACTTTAATGACATTTAGCAACAATCAATTACAAAAATTCGTAATTTTTTCTTGCAGTATTTTCACAAATCGCGCCACATGCAAGCCATCCATCAAAGCATGATGCACATCAATTGAAAGCGGCATCTTGCCAGTTTGTGAATCATATTGACCAAACACAAACTTAGGAATACCAAGGCCATGCCCCTCACTTACAGCATGCGAGAAGCCGGTAAAGTTTAACCATGGAAGTACTGAGATATGAATAAGGTCAGGCTGCCCTTCTGTTGCAGCAAATGCATCAGAAAAAAATGGTTTTGCTTTACTTGTTTTACCCACAGCAATCGCGTGTTTTGAAAAATCTTCCATCGACGCTTGTTTTTCAAAATAACTAAAGCGAAATGTTTCATCTTCTGCAAGCTCGACCACACTGCCTCTTACCGATGACAGCTGTACCGGCAACGAGTCAATAATACGTTGACGCATTGGTGCATAGTCATGACATGCTTCAAGTGTTAGGTAAACATAGCTGTGAAAGAACGAATACGGTTCTGCTTTGCACTTGTTGTAAAGAGCCGCCATGTCGAGTGAAACACATACATTAAAATATGGCAGAGAAAATTCTTTGAAAAAAGCGAAATGCTGTTTGCGAGGCCAAGTAGCTATATCAATAGGTGTGATTTCACAAGATGGAGTTTTCATTAGGTGTCCTCGAGATTTAAAAACCGAGTTTACCTAGCCTGCGTGACTTCGTCACCTTGATGCGATAAATAACAGAGACAAAAAAGGTGCGACTTGCGCACCTTTTTACCTGTAAATTTATCGATTTACTAAATTATAAGCCGTTTTCGATGATTTCTAATGCTAGTTCATCGGCAATTAAATGCGTCGACTTCTGCTCTTTTTCAGAACGTGCGAAGATTTCTGTTAGCGTATCAAAAATGCCTTCAACGTGTTTCGTTGATGCTTCTGCACTATAACCTTCTGGTGCTGTTTCGTAGTAAACGTTGATGATACCACCTGCGTTAATTACGTAATCTGGTGCGTATAAGATACCTTTTTCGCGGATGATCTCACCGTGACGAGACTCTGCTAATTGGTTATTCGCACAACCTGCAATAATTGTTGCTTTTAAACGCGGGATAGTCGTGTCATTTACCGTTGCGCCAAGTGCACATGGTGCATACACATCAACATCTAAGTCGTAGATTTCATCAATACCCACAGCCGTTGCATTGAAGTCATTTACAACACGCTCAACAGCTTGCTCGTTGATATCTGTTACAAATAATGTTGCGCCCGCTTCATGTAGGTGTTTACAAAGGCCATATGCTACTGCACCTAAACCTTGCACGGCTACTTTGATACCAGCAAGATCTTGATGACCTCGTTGATGTTGTAAAGCGGCTTTAATACCTAAGAATGTACCATATGCTGTGAACGGTGAAGGGTTACCACTTTTACCTTCAAGGCCTAATACATAGTTAGTTTCTTTATTCATGATAGCCACATCATCACAAGTGATGTTTACATCTTCAGCTGAATAGTAGCTACCGCTTAAACGCTCTAACTGACGACCAAATGCACGGAAAAGTTGCTCTGATTTAATTTCTTTAGCATTACCGATGATCACTGACTTACCGCCACCAAATGGTAAACGTGCCACAGCATTTTTGTAGGTCATACCTTTTGATAAACGAAGTGCATCAGTAACAGCATCTTCATCAGTTGTGTAGTCCCACATTCTGCAACCACCAACCGCTGGACCTAACTTGGTATTGTGTACCGCGATAATAGCTTTTAGGCCTGATTCTTTATCTGAACAAAACACCACTTGCTCGTGGTTATCAAAGTCGACTTTATTAAATACAGCCACAGTTAAATACTCCGAAATTTTCTTACCCTAAGGGGTGTGAGCGCTGAAAGTGCCGAGACTTTATCACTTCGTTTGCTCCCTTGCCACTAAATGAGATGATAAAACTAAGCAAAGTTCTCAGGCCGAAATAACAACTCAAAAACTAACACTTTATGGAAAAAATATACCAATCAATGTACGCATTAAGCATTGTTAATTCAAAACAAAATATTAACATTACTAACTTTATTACGTGAACGTAAAGGTAAAGTATAGCGTAAAGAAAAAGTGACAAGAAAAATGTGCCGATCAAGCCAAGTAAAATCGGCTTTTAAAGAGATGTTGGAGAAATAGCTGAGACTGGTCAGAGCTGAAAAAAAACGGCGCAGGTGCGCCGTTTTTCAAGAGAGTTGCAAGATGGTTACTTTAATTTGCCATCAAGTTCTTCGATTTTTGCTTTCCAAATAGCAGGGCCTTGCGTATGCGCATTGGCGCCTTCACTATCAACAGCAACCGTTACTGGCATATCTTCTACTTCAAACTCGTAGATTGCTTCCATACCTAAATCTTCGAACGCAACAACACGTGCTTTCTTAATTGCTTTAGATACAAGGTATGCTGCACCACCTACTGCCATTAAGTAGATAGATTTATTGTTTTTGATTGATTCAACTGTAGCAGGACCACGCTCTGCTTTACCAATCATACCGATAATGCCCGTTTTTTCTAACATCATATCAGTGAATTTATCCATACGAGTCGCAGTTGTAGGGCCAGCAGGACCTACCGCTTCATCACCCACTGCATCTACAGGGCCAACGTAGTAGATAAACTTGTTATCAAAATCAACGCCTTCAGGTAAACCTTCACCTGATTGGATCATATCTTGTAGACGTTTATGCGCGGCATCACGACCCGTTAAGATAGTACCAGACAGAAGAACAGTTTCACCCATCTTCCATTCTTGCGTGTCTTCTTTAGTCAGTGTGTTTAAATCAACACGACGTGTACCTTCACCTACTTCAAATGTAACTTCTGGCCAATCTTCAAGTTTAGGCGCTTTAAGATCAGCTGGGCCTGAACCATCTAACGTGAAATGAACGTGACGAGTTGCCGCACAGTTCGGGATCATAACCACTGGTTTTGATGCTGCGTGAGTCGGTGCCGTTTTAACTTTCACATCAACTACGGTTGTTAAACCACCTAGGCCTTGTGCACCAATACCTAATTTATTAGCACGTTCGAAGATATCGATTCGCATTTTTTCTTCAGTTGTTTCTGCGCCGCGCTCAATCAGCTCGTGAATATCAACCGGATCCATTAATGATTCTTTAGCAAGTACCGCAGCTTTTTCTGCAGTACCACCAATACCTATACCTAGCATGCCAGGTGGACACCAGCCCGCACCCATTGTTGGTAATGTTTTTTCAACCCATGCAGCCACATCATCAGATGGGTTAAGCATAACCATTTTCGTTTTATTTTCTGAGCCGCCGCCCTTCGCTGCCACCATTACTTCTACTTCAGCACCTGGCACTAAGTCGATATGAACAACTGATGGAGTATTGTCTTTGGTGTTTTTACGCGTACCAGCAGGGTCTGCAACAATTGATGCACGTAATGGGTTATCTGGGTTTAAGTATGCGCGACGTGTACCTTCATCAACCATTTGCTGAACAGTCATGTCTGTTTTATCCCACTTAACATCCATACCTACTTTTACGAAACAAGTAATGATACCTGTATCTTGGCACAGTGGACGTTTACCTTCAGCAGACATACGAGAGTTAATTAAAATTTGCGCAATGGCATCTTTTGCCGCTTTGCTTTGCTCTTTGTTGTAAGCTTTTTCTAAGGCTTGTACGAAATCGAGAGGGTGATAAAAAGAAATGTATTGCAATGCATCTTCAATGCTATCAATGAAGTCTTGCTGACGAATTGTACTCATTACGGGTTCCTTAAGTTTTTATCGCGTAGCGCTGTACGTGATCCTGAGTAAACCGGTGACGAAGATTTACTCTACGGGTTAGTCATGGCATCACTATAAAGGAAATCATAACGCTGCCAATCAAATTTAACTTATGATACCCTCCTCGCCCGTTTCGGGCTAGTTATTCAGGGCAATGTAGATGATAAACGATGAAAATTTGTGCATTAAATTAGATTTAAGTGGTGATTGCATCGCGCTATTTAGTCATTTTGCTCATTTGCCCCATGCTGTGTTGCTCGATTCAGCCAATAGCGAGCATGTAAATAGCCGCTTCGATATCATTGCCATTGCGCCATTAAAGCAATTAGAAGTGCGTGAAAATACATGCTTTCTCGACGGCAAGGCGCAATCAAGTGATTGTTTTAGCTTGATGAAAGAAGGCCTTCAGGAATTTAATCACACAGCTAACCCTAATAACCTCCCTTTTACAGGAGGTTGGCTTGGCTATTTTGGTTATGACTTAGGTCGTGTGATTGAAAGCATGCCAAGTGCTGCCGAAAACGACATTAACATGCCGCAAATGGCTGTAGGCCTTTATCCAGATGCGCTTATTTATGATAAGCAACAGCAAAGCTGGTTTTACGTCTGTCAGCCAAATCATAATCGCTTAGCGCTATATCAGCAGCAGCTAAACGAAACACCAACAAATGCAGAGTTTGCGCTACAAAGCGACTGGCAATCAAACATGAGTAAAGCCAGCTACAGCGAAAAGTTCGAGAAAATTCAAGCTTATTTAAAAAGTGGTGACTGCTACCAGATAAACCTTGCACAGCGTTTTAAAGCTGAATTTTCAGGTTCAACATGGCAAGCATATAAACAACTTCGAGAAGCGAATAAAGCTCCATTTTCAAGCTATATAAATCACCCTGATGGCGCTATTTTATCTATTTCACCAGAGCGTTTTATTTCGATTAATCAGGGCCAAATAGAAACCAAGCCAATTAAAGGAACGCTCCCTCGTTTGGCTGACTCTGAACAAGACCAAGCGCAAGCAACTCGTTTACAGCAATCAGAAAAAGACCGCGCAGAAAATGTCATGATTGTTGATCTGCTGCGCAACGATTTAGGCAAAGTGGCTCGTCCAGGTAGTGTCACCGTACCCTCGTTATTTGCCATTGAAAGCTTTCCGGCTGTACATCATTTAGTAAGTACTGTGCGCGCAGAATTAGCGGATGGCAAAGATGCCGTTGACCAAATTCATGCCGCTTTCCCGGGTGGTTCAATTACCGGAGCACCGAAAATTCGCGCTATGGAAATTATTGAAGAACTCGAACCTCATCGCCGAAGTGTGTACTGCGGCTCAATTGGTTATTTAAGTGCCTGTGGCAACATGGATACCAGTATCACAATTCGTACTTTAGTGTGCCACAAAGGTGCAATCTATTGCTGGGCTGGCGGTGGCATTGTGGCTGATTCAAAGGTCGACTTGGAGTACCAAGAAACTTACGATAAAGTAAATAAAATACTGCCTTTATTAAAGTAAAAGTTGAAGTAACTACCTTGAATAGCCAGCAAATAATTGCCCGTTTTAGTTTAAGTCAAACCACAGAGCGCCCAGCAACCATTCGCTTTAATGCCGAAAAGCGTGCCAGTGCCGTAATGTTACCTCTGCTTGATGTTAACGACGAAGCGCATTTGTTGCTGTGCAAGCGACCTAGTTATTTACTTCATCACCCGGGGGAGATTTGCTTACCGGGTGGCAAGTATGAAGAACAAGATGACACGTTAATGCACACCGCTCTTCGAGAGCTTAATGAAGAGCTTAACATTGCGACACACCAAGTGACTGTCCACGGTAAATTACATCAGTACGCGACCCTAACCGGTTTCACTATTGAGCCTTTTGTGTGTGTGCTTAGTGAAGGCACAACGTGGCAAGCAGATCCCAACGAAGTGGCTGCCAGCTTTTTACTGCCCTTATCTTATTTAAGTAATCAACAAAATTGGCAACCCCTTCCCTTTGAGCGAAATGGTAAAACCATTACTTTGCAAGGTTTGATGACCCCCCATGGACTGCTTTGGGGAGCAACAGCGAGCATAATTAATAACTTTATAAAACAGCTCGCCCTACCAGTTTAATTATCCTGCTTTTAGGGTTACACAGGCACGTTTAAACGTTATCATGTGGCACCGTTCAAAGGCAGGTAGTATGCCGTTAATAGAAAAATGAGTAGCAAATTATGATCAGTGCATTCGATATGTTTAGTATTGGTATTGGCCCATCGTCATCTCACACTGTTGGCCCAATGCGCGCTTCGCGTTTATTTGTAAACGAACTAGAAGAAAAAAACTTACTTGCAAACGTCACCGATATTAAAGTTGAGCTATTTGGCTCACTCGGTCAAACAGGTATTGGCCACGGCTCTGGTAAAGCTGTGATCTTAGGCCTTGCCGGTTATGATCCAGAAACCATTGATGCTGATTTAGTCGACGATATCCTCGCGAAAATCGAAAAAGAGCAGGTTATTTATTTAAACCAAAGCCATAAAGCCAATTTCCCTAAACAAGGTGCGATTGTATTCCATCGTCGTAAAACATTACCAAAACATTCAAATGCAATGGAAATCATTGCCAGCCAAAATGGTGAAAAGTTATTCAGTAAAGTGTATTACTCAATCGGTGGCGGCTTTATCGTCAGTGATGATGAGTTCGAGAACGAAAAGCAAAAAGCACTCGAAATCCGCGAAGAAAACCCAGCACCTTATCCGTTTAACACGGCAAAAGAGTTATTAGAACTGTGCCGTGAGTCAGGTTTTAGTGTATCAACGCTTATGATGCACAACGAAAAAACCCTGCGCAGTGAGAAAGACATCAAAGATGAGCTGTTTAATATTTGGCAAGTAATGAAGGCCTGTATTGAACGTGGTATGCGTACAGAGGGTATCTTACCAGGCGGGTTAAAGGTAAAGCGTCGCGCCCCTAGTTTACACCTTAAGTTAAATATTGAGGTAAACAACGACCCATTACGTGCTATGGATTGGGTTGATTTATTTGCCCTTGCAGTAAACGAAGAGAACGCTGCCGGCGGCCGTGTTGTTACCGCACCAACCAATGGTGCTGCAGGTATTTTGCCAGCGGTATTAATGTATTATCACACTTTCATTAAAGAAGTAGACCGTGATATTGCAACTCGTTACTTATTAACGGCGGCAGCAATTGGTATTTTATATAAAAAGAACGCGTCAATTTCGGGTGCTGAAGTAGGTTGCCAAGGTGAAGTGGGCGTTGCTTGCTCAATGGCAGCCGGTGCACTAACTGAAATCATGGGTGGTAATGTTGTACAGGTTGAAAACGCTGCTGAAATCGGCATGGAGCACAACCTAGGCCTAACCTGTGACCCTGTTGGCGGCCTTGTACAAGTACCGTGTATTGAACGTAATGCGATGGGCTCAATTAAAGCAATTAATGCGTCACGCCTTGCAATGCGTGGTTCTGGCGAGCAAAAAGTGACCCTTGATAAGGTAATTAAAACCATGCTCGACACAGGTAATGATATGAAAACGAAATACAAAGAAACCGCTCGCGGTGGCTTAGCAGTTAATATCATCGAGTGTTAATTTACAGCACGTTTTCAGCATAATAAAAAGCCGCTTTAAAGCGGCTTTTTTATCTCTATTTTACTGGTAACTCAATGTTTTCGAAGAGTTTATCAACATCTTCTTGGTTACGTAATAAGCTTGCTCGCTCAACCAGCTCTTTCGTTAAGTGCGGTGCAAAACGCTCTATAAAATCATACATGTAGCTGCGTAAAAAGCTGCCCTTTCTGAAACCAATTTTAGTGGTGCTCGCTTCAAATAAGTGGCTTGCATCAATACACACTAAATCAGTATCGGTTATTTGATCAATCGCCATTGACGCAACAACACCCACACCTAGCCCTAAACGAACATAAGTTTTGATTACATCAGCATCTGTTGCAGTAAAAACAATATGCGGCTCAAGACCATGTGCATTGAAGGCCTTATCTAACTCAGAACGACCAGTAAAACCAAACACATAAGTAATAAGTGGGTATTTAGCCACATCGGCAACCGTTAAATTATCAGCCTTTTGCGCAAGCGGGTGTGTTTTTGCCACAACAATACTGCGATTCCAGTGATAGCACGGCAACATAACTAAATCAGAATATAAATGCAGCGCCTCAGTCGCAATGGCAAAGTCAGCATCACCGCGTGCTGCCGCATCAGAAATCTGCTGTGGCGTACCCTGATGCATGTGCAAAGACACTGCCGGGTACTTTTTCATAAAGCCTTGAATAACATTCGGTAATGCGTAACGAGCCTGAGTATGAGTGGTGGCAATGTTAAGTTTACCTTGATCAGGCAAGGTATGCTCATTGGCAACCGCTTTAATACCTTCAACTTTCGACAGTATTTCTCGTGAAATATTAATAATTTCGTTACCGGCACTGGTTACATGGGTAAGGTGTTTGCCACTACGGCCAAAGATCTGTACACCCAGTTCGTCTTCAAGCATACGAACTTGTTTCGAGATCCCCGGTTGCGAGGTAAATAAACTTTCGGCTGTCGCAGAGACATTCAGTTTATGATTTTGGACTTCGACTATATATCTGAGTTGTTGTAGTTTCATGGCTGCATTGTAAACGTTGTTATTGTTTATTTATAAAGGCTGCAAAGCGCAATGCCAAGCGATATTTCATCGCGCTATACATTTATATCGATTGTTTCTAAGGCTAACACATTAAATTACTGCTCGGTAGCCGTGTTTACTCGCAAAATATTCAATAAAGGTGCTAGTTTAGCGCTATACTCGTTATAAAGTAGTAATCGTAATAAGTTTATTCGAGATAACTACCGCAAAACTGTTCAGATCTAATCTTTTTAAGGTAAGATAAAAAAATTAGATAGTTAAAACTGAGATTTAGTAATGATTGTTTCTATCATCATCATGCTCATTGTTGCATTAATCGTGATCGCATTATGGGTCAGCGCTGTGCAGCAACATAAAGAAAAACAAGAAGCAGAGCGCCGTAAAGAGCTTACAAAACAAAAAAAAATCATTGAAGAGGCAGAAGATGTACTGCTTAACAGTGCCAATATCCCCATGTCTGAAAATATTCTGCGTATTATTCAGCGCCGTATTTATGATGCACTTGTTTCAATGGTTGAGCTTTCTCCAAGTTCAAAAGAATTAAAAAACAGACTAAAAGAATCTAAAGAGCGTTTAGCCTCTCCTATCGAAGCAAATAATAGCGATGCATTAGCACTACCAGATAACGACAAACAATTAATAGCTCTAATTCAAGGTATAAAGAAATTACGAGCAGTACTTCGCTCAGAGCATGGTAAAGGCAAAGTAGATAGCCAAGTATTTGTTGCTGAAGATAAACGCCTTGAAAAATTGCAGTTAAGAATCAATGTAGAAAGCCAAATTAAGCGCGGGATTTCAGCTCGCTCAGCAAATATGGTGGGCTCTGCCAGACAGTATTTTGAAAAAGCACTAGCAACACTGACCTCAGTTAGCTATAGCGATGAATATGTAAACTCGAAAAGACAAGAAGTTGAAGGCTATTTAGAAACGATTAGCTCTGAGTTGAAAGCATCAAATGCAACGTCACTAAAGAAGAAAGCAGAACAAGAGCAGGACGATTTAGACGTATTATTCGCACCAAAGAAAAAGTGGTAAACCACTTTTTCTTTGCTTTGTGCAAGTTAAGATAAAAACGCAAACTTAACAATAAACAGCGCTGTTAATACCCACACACTAATACTGATTTCATCTTTTTTACCACATACCAACTTCACGGCAGTATACGAGATAAAACCAAGGGCGATACCGTGCGCAATCGAGAAAGTTAACGGCGTCATCAATAATACAACGCTCACTGGAATGGCATCTGTCATATCATCCCAATTTACTAGCTTTAAATTCTGCATCATTAACACAGCAACATATAAAATTGCACCTGCCGTTGCATAAGCTGGGATCATGCCAGCAAGTGGCGCAAAGAACATCATTAACAAGAAACAAATGCCTACAACCACAGCAGTTAGACCTGTACGGCCGCCCACAGACACACCTGCAACTGATTCAATGTAAGACGTTGTTGTTGACGTACCAAGCATTGAGCCTGCAATAGTAGCTGTACTGTCGGCACTTAGTGCGCGACCTAAACGAGGCATTTTACCTTGTTCATCAGCAATACCTGCTTTTTGCGTTACAGCAACTAAAGTGCCTGAAGTATCAAACAAATCAACAAATAAGAACGCAAAAACCACTGTTAGCATTGAGATTTCGAATGCTGCTGCAAAATCCAATTGCATAAAGGTTGGTGCAATTGAAGGCGGCATTGAAATAATCCCTTGATACTCCACAAGGTCTAAACCAAGCGCAATTGCGGTTACTAATAAAATACTGATAAGTACGCCGCTTTTCATATCGCGGTATAACAGTGCTGCAATAACAAAGAAGCTAAAAATCGCCAGTAATGGGCCAGGGGCTGTGATATCGCCTAACTGCACTAAGGTTGCAGGGCTTGCTACGATAATACCTGCATTTTTTAATGCAATAAGCGCTAAGAAAGCACCAATACCTGTGGCAATGGCACGCTTTAATACCAGAGGAATGGCATCAATGATCCACTCACGCACCTTAAATAGGCTTAAGAATAAGAAGATACAGCCAGACATAAAAACTGCACCTAATGCAGCTTCCCAAGTATAGCCCATGCCCAAAACAACACCATAAGTGAAGAAGGCGTTTAAGCCCATACCCGGAGCCAGTGCTAATGGGTAGTTTGCCCATAAACCCATAATAAAACAGCCAATTGCAGCAGCAATACAAGTTGCTACGAATGCCGCACCTTGATCCATTCCCGCTTCTGCAAGCATTGCAGGGTTAACAAATACAATGTAAACCATGGTAATGAATGTTGTGATGCCAGCAATCGTCTCGCGGCGCACAGAGGTGTTGTTTTCAGTGATTTTGAAAAGTCTTTCGAACATGTTGAACTTTAAGTTGAGATTAATTGACTAATTTTATCATATTTTATCTCAATAAGAGGACATTTTACCTTGCAATGTTCTAAACTAATAAGGTCTTTTATTTCAAGAAAATAACTAAACTATGTCTGATAATTCGCCAGTAGGCTTAGATTTAGAGCAACAGCTTGATAATGTACTTGCCTTTATTACCCAACCCGATAAAGGGTCGGCGCCAAATAAAAGTACTCAATCTGTTGAAAACGTACTAAACAAAGCTTTGTATTATTTAAAAAATGAACAGCCTCCCCTTGCTGCAAAATGGATGCGCTTAGCAGCTATGGCAGGTAACCATAGGGCGCAATTTTATATGGGGCTGTTTTTCATCAAAGGGCAAGGTGTACCGCACAGTGTTTTTCATGGCGCGGTGTGGTTAAGTCTGGCAAGTAGCCAAGGTTATGAACCTGCAACGGCTGCACTTGATGATCTTAGAAAACACATCAGTACGCGCAGATTACATGATGCGCAAAGCTATGCAGCTACCCTATATGAACAAATCCACCAGCAGCAATTTGCACATTTAATTCCTCGAGATCCTGACGCCAGCTAACACGCGTCAGGTTCTACAACTCATTAATGCTGTCTTGTCAGTTTACTCTCAAATGTGATGAGACCTCCACCAACTACAAACAATAAGATACCTATAAACTCAAGCCACACATGGCCTTTATGGGGCTTGATAATTGGTGTTTTTGAAGTAAGGCTATATAAACGCCTGCCTTGCTCGCCAGATTCTACAAACGAAATACCTTTATAGTCCGCTGAGATAATAAAATTAAAATCATGCCTGCTGATCATTTCTCGACGTTTTGCATCTATTTTCTCGCTGCTTTGTTCTACAAGTAGCGTTCGCCAATCATGAAAAATGCCATCTGGTTCACTATCTTTCACTACACCATATGATTTGTACTCATAGAACTTTGTATTGAATAGCTTTTCTTGATGCCCTAAATAAAACATGGCACAGCCTAGCGCACTTAACAGTATGGCAATATAGACGAGTGAACGCTGTTTAATGAATTGCTTATTACTTTGTTGCTTATACCAAGCTTCAATGTCAGGCACATTAATCAACCGAGCTTTATCTACAGAATGTTTTAATGGCTCCATAAATTCGCAGATTGTTAGATTGAGCGCCGTTAATATTGAACGAAATGTGTCATTCGAAGGCACTGATTTATCGTTCTCAAGTTTTGAAAGGTAACTTTGCTCTATTCCCACTTGCTCTGCAAATTCTGGTTGGCTCAGTTTTAGCTCACTGCGATAGTGTTTTAGCTGTGTTCCGAATGTACTCATAACGCATTTCCTTTTTGTTGTGGAGCCGCCATTCTTTGCTATTCATGCAGATATAAAAAGCTGAATAAATAGGAATAATGAAGAATATTAGCAAGATAGGATGAAAGATACGAGATACGAGATACGAGATACGAGATACGAGATACGAGATACGAGATACGAGATACGAGATACGAGATACGAGATACGAGATACGAGATACGAGATACGAGATACG